>JAHFUQ010000016.1 GCA_023265045.1 Acidimicrobiia bacterium | reverse complement strand
AGACCCCCGCGTCAAGCTAACCACGGGCTCCGAGCGCCATAGGCGAGCGACGTCTGCCCGGTCCGACACGCACGATTCTCATCCGCCGAGGGCGGCCCCGTCACGGGCCATGACAGCTAACGTCGGAGCCCGTTGGACAGCCCGCTCAACCGGCCCGTCGAAGCGTTCATCTCCGAGCTTGCCCAGCTGCTCGTGAGCCTGGTCGAAGAGCGCCCTGGCTTGGCACGAAACGACAAATTGCGCAACGACGTCGCCCTCGAGGCGTTCAACCTGACCGCGGCCTTCATCGACGCCGACGGCGTGCACACCGACGACGAGCTGTGGGCGCTGGTCGCCGTTTTCGCCGGCCGCTTCGACACCGGGGCGTGGGCCGCGAGCCCGAACACCCTGCGCACCACCGGGCTGCTCACCGGCAAGCGGACGTTCCTGGACACGCCCTCGTCGTTGTTCGACCTCTTCGTCCAGGCCGACGCCCGCCGGGGGTCCGTCCACTCGTGGCGCTACTACGAGCTGGCGCTGGACATCGCCCGCGCCGTGTGCGCCCTCGACGAGAACCCGACCAACGCCGAGCTGATGGCCGTCGAGCGCTTCCGATCGATGATGCTGCGGACGATGGACGCGGCCGGCGTCCCCCACCCAGGCTCGCCCCGCCCGACGCCCGCGCCATCGGCGCCCTCGACGGCGCCGACCGAGCCGCCCTCCGGACCGGAGCAACCGCCCCGCCCCATCGAGGAGCTGTTGGCCGAGCTGGACGGGCTCGTCGGGCTGAAAGCGGTCAAGGCGGAGGTGAAGCTGGTCACCAACCTAATGCGGGTCGAGAAGCTGCGCCGCGAGCGCGGCCTGCCGGTCGTTGACAGCAGCCACCACCTGGTCTTCACCGGCAACCCGGGGACGGGCAAGACGACCGTCGCCCGCCTCGTCGCCCAGATCTACCGGTCGGTGGGCGCGGTCGAGAAAGGCCACTTGGTGGAGACCGACCGCGCCGGCTTGGTGGCCGGCTACGTCGGCCAGACGGCGATCCGGGTCAAGGAGGTGTTCGCCGCCGCCCTGGGCGGCGTCCTGCTCATCGACGAGGCCCACGCGCTGGCGCGCGGTGAGGACCGCGACTTCGGCCACGAAGCCATCGACATGATCGTCAAGCTGATGGAGGACCACCGCGACGAGCTGGTGGTCATCGTCGCCGGCTACCCCGAGGAGATGGCCGAGTTCCTCGACACCAACCCCGGCCTGCGGTCGCGCTTCCCGAAGACCATCTTCTTCGAGGACTACACCGACGAGCAGCTGCTCCAGATCTTCGGCGGGATGTGCGCCAAGGGCGGCTACCAGCCCGACGACGGCTGCCGCAAATGCGTCCTCGCCTACGTGGCGGCGCAGCGGCGCGACAAGGGCTTCGGCAACGCCCGTTTCGTGCGCAACCTGTTCGAGGCCGCGGTCGCCCGCCAGGCGAGCCGGGTCGTCGAGATCGCCTCGGTCAGCGACGCCCAGCTCGTCGCCCTGGTCGCCGACGACATCCCCCCGCCCGAGGCGTGACCCCCGCCCGCGTTGCCGCGTCGGGCATCGCTGCGCCCGCGGCATGACCCGCTCCCCGTTTTGCGACGTCGGGCATCGCTGTGCCCGCGGCGTCACGCCCTGCCCGTTTTACGGCGTCGTACATTCCTCCGGCGACGAACACACCTTGACGGGCGTTTCAACGCCGCAAGACGCCGGTCCGGGGCGGCCCGGCCCGTGAGCGACGACCGCCGGCGCCGCCAGCTGGGCGCCCGGCACCGGCTGGCGCCGTCGCGGCGGGGGAGGGGCGCGGTCGACGCCGCCCGTGCGATGGTCGCCCTGCACTCGACCGACCCGGCGTCGGTGTACCTGTCGGTGGCCGCCCGCAGCGATGCGACCGTCGCGGAGATCGACGCCGAGCTCTACGGCGCCGGTGAGCTGGTGCGCCTGCTCGCCATGCGCCGCACCGTCTGGGTCGTCCCTGTCGAGCTGGTCCCCGTGGTGACGGCTGCATGCACCCGCGCCGTGGCGGCGGTCGAGCGCCGCAAGCTCGTCCGCCTGGTCGAGGATGCCGGCATCGCGCCCGACGGCGCCCGCTGGCTCACCACCGTCGAGGCCGACGTGCTCGCCGCCCTCAGGGACCTGGGCGACGCCTTCGGCGCCGACCTACGCCGGGCGGTCCCGGCCCTCGACGCCACGTATTCCGGCGCGCCGGGGAAGGCCTACGACCGCACGGTGGCCATCTCGGGCCGGGTGTTGCTCCAGCTCGCGGCGGACGGCCACATCGTGCGGGGACGCCCCCGGGGCACCTGGCTGTCCTCGCAGTACCAGTGGCGGCTCGCCCCCGAGCGCGAGGTGATAGACGAGGCCGAGGCCCAGGCCGAGCTGGCTCGGCGCTGGCGGGCGACGTTCGGCCCCGCGCCGGCGGGGGACCTCCAGTGGTGGGCGGGCTGGACGGTGGCGGCCACCAAACGGGCCCTCGTCGCCGCGGGCGAGGGCGAGGAGGGCGACCCCGACGGGGACGTCGAGCCGTGGGCTGCGCTCCTGCCCGGCCTCGACCCGACGCCCATGGGATGGAAGGGGCGCGAGTGGTACCTCGGCGCCTACGCGCCGCAGCTGTTCGACGCCACCGGCAACGTGGGGCCGACCATCTGGTGGGACGGGCGCATCGTCGGCGGTTGGGGCCAGCGCCCCGACGGCAGGGTCGTCACCCGCCTGCTGGAGGACGTCGGGCGCGAGGGCGAAGCCGCGGTCGAAGCTGAAGCCGCGCGCCTCACCGCCTGGCTCGGCGGGGTGAAGGTCGTCCCTCGCTTCCGGTGCCCGCTCGAGAAGGAGTTGTCGGGATGAACCTGCGCCCGATCGGTCGCGTCGAATCGCCCATCGGGATCCATCCTGTCGAGATCCTCGAGATCGTCGGCGACGAGCACGGCGACCGGTTCCGGGTGCGCGACCTCGAAGCCCTCGACGCGACGCCTGTCCTCGACATCAAGCCCGTGCTGAAGGCGGGCGGCTAATCCGGCGCGGCGGCGGGCCGGCGGAGGGTGGTCAGCTCGAGGGGCGCCTCGACGGAGTCGGTCCGCGTCTGGACCACGACCGTCACCGTCCATCGTCCGTCGAGGGACAAGGCGCTCGACGACCCCCGCCAGTGCGCGTCGGGGTCCATGGTCAAAGCGAGCGGGGGCGCGGCCACGTCGGCGCCGTCCTTCACCCGGAAGCGCAGCGTCACCGAATCGGCCTTCACCGCCGCCCGGGTGTCGTAGTCGACCACGGTGACGTCGAACCGGTTCGGACCGGCGGTCCCTGGGCTGACGAGGAGCCGCACCCGCACCGACGTGGCGAAGTCGTTGCCGTCCACCGTCAGGCTCCCCCGCCGCTGGAGCTTGGCGGCCTCGGCCACCGACGCCGACGGCGGCAGCCCGGTGAGCACGGCTGTGGCCGCGAGCACGGCGACGCCGACCGCGATCTCGGCCTTCACCGCCCGGCGCAGGCCCGTGGACGGCGACGCCAGGACGTGGCGGAACCGGCTGCGCGCGCCCAAGGCGACCAGCACCGCAAACAGCCCCAGCTTGACCAGCAGGGTGACGCCGAAGCTCGTGTCGAGCAGCCGGCGCCACGCCCCGACCTCGTCCAGCGCCCGCATGGTCCCGGTGAGCGCCACGATCCCGAGGGTGGCGGCGGCGACGGTCGAGAACCGCCGGGCCAGCCCCTTGCCCTGCCCCGGATCGCCGTGTCGCAGGGCGATGAGCAGCCACGCCAGCCCGCCGACCCATGCGCCCACCGACACCAGGTGCAACCACTGCATGCCGACCGTGAACCACGGCGCGGTCGAGGCGTCGGCGTGCCCGCTCATCGCCCGCTCCAGCATTACGGCCGACGCCCCGACGCCCACAGCGGCCCACGTCCATCGCTTCGGGCGCAAGCTCGCCCCGCAGACCGCCGGCCACGTGAGCGCGACGGCGACCGCCTGCGCCTTGAGCTTGTGGCCCGTCCCCGAGGCGAGGAGCGTGGCCAAGCTGGTGTGGGTGATGGCCCGGTGGTCGGCAATGGTGAGGACCAGCCCGAGCGCCATCGCCGCCCACGCCGCATTCAGGGCCCACACCGACAGGGAGCTCGCCTTCGCCACGACCAGCACGGCGACGACGCCCGCCCCCAGCAGGAGCACGGCGCCGGCGTAGAAGAGCCAGCGCCCGGCCACCGACACCAGGGTGGGGGAGCGGACGCCGGTCGTGGTTGCGTCGGCGCCGACCGCCTGGGCCGCCACCCCGACCCCGAAGGCCACCGAGCCCACCGTGGTGTGGCCGTCCGCCGTCGAGGTCGTCCGCCACGTGACCGTGTAGACGCCCTTCACCAGCGGCGCCAGGGCCACCCGCGCCCTGGTCGGAATACCGGGGACCTCCGCCTTCCCGAGCTCGAACCGGGCGCCTGACGCATCGAGGACGTGCACGACCGTCAACGACGGGTCGAGGGCCTCGGTGAAGGTCAGCAGGACCTCCTTGGGGGCTTCGTCGACGGTGGCGCCGTCGGCGGGCTTGGACTCGGCCAGGAGCGCGTGCGCGTTGGCGGGACCTCCCGTACCAACGGCCGAAACACCGAGCACGAGGAGCAAGGCGAGCGCGCCGATGACGCGGCCTTTCACCGCCCGTCCGTCACCCGCGACCGACCACCACGGTGCGCATTCGATCCGTTACCCTGCCCTCCCGAACCATTCGTAAGCCTTGTCACTATGGCTGCTATGCCGATAGCGTGCGAGCGTCAGTAGAGTGCCGCAGAGGCAGCGTGGGGGATGGAGTCAACGAAAATGCGTGAATTGCGTAGTCGTCTGGTCGTGGGCGCTCTGGCCGCTACGGCGGTCGTCGTGCCCGCGGGGTTGGCCTGGGCCTGCGTGGCGCCCATGTCGCTCACGACGTCGTCGCCCACGGTGCAGCCGGGCGGCATCGTGCACATCATCGGCCGGGAGACCGCCCCGGGCGCGCCGATCGAGATCCACATGGATTCGCCCACGGGCCCGCTCCTGCTGAACGTCACCGGCCAGGTTGGCGGCATGACGGCCAAGTGGGAGGCCGATGTGACCATCCCGGCCAACACTCAGTACGGCACGCACGTCCTGTACGCGGTGCAGAAGTACCGCAACATGAACTCGACGATCCCGCGGGCCACGATCTACGTCGGGGTCGAGCCTCCTGCCCCCGCCACCCCTGAGGCGCGCGCCGGCGCGCTCGACGTCGGGTCGGGCCCGAAGGGCGCGAGCCTCCTGCTGCTGGGGTTGGGGGTGGCCGCCGCCGGCCTCCTCGTCGTGGGCGGGATCAGCGTGCTCGCCGCCGGGAAGCGCAACCCCGCCGATCCGGCGCCCGTCCGGACCAAGTAGCCCACCAGCCGCCGCCGACCGTAACCAGGGGAAGGACTGCGATGACGTTCCGCAACATCCGAGCCGGCGCCGCTGTGGTCGCCGTCGGCGCCCTGCTGGCTGCTTACGCGGGCGCCGCCGGCGCCGACCCGGGGCCGACGCCCTCCACGTACAAGCAAGTCACGTTCAAGGACCAGGGCGTGAAGATCCAGCAGTTCATCGCCGCCACGAACATGACCAAGGACCAGGACGGCCCCGCCCGTGCGTTCACCTCGCCGACGTCGATGCTGGTCAAGCCGGGCGACCCGCGGATCGTCGTGGCGGCGACCGCCGACATGCGCAACAAGACCTGTTACCTAACGGTCTCGAAGGATGCGGGGCACACGTGGCACTTCTCCAAGGAGCTGCCCACCGACCCGAAGTACCCGTACTGCACCACCAACTCGAACGCGGGCGTGCCGCTGACGATGATCGCGTGGGGGCGCAACAACACGCTGTACTACGCCCACCTGGCGTACGGCGAGGGCGAGGGGCCCGGGGCGGGGCTGGGCAAGGGCAGCATCATCGTGGCCCGCACCACCGACCTCGGCAGCACCTGGAAGTCCACGCTGGTCGACAACAACCGCGGCAGCACGGCGAACCCGCCGCCGAACGACACCGGCGTGAGCGGCCTGGCCGTGGACACGTCGGGGCCGCGCGACGTGGTCTACGTCGGTTTCAACCAGGGCTTCCCCGACGCCGCGGCCGACTCCCTGCTGCGGCTCCCGCACGTCATGGTGGCCACGTCCACCGACGGGGGGGCCACCTTCGGCAAGCCCGTCGACCTCAACACCTTCAACCGGCCGACGTACGACGTCGCCGGCAAGACGTACCAGACCTACATGATGGCCTCGTTCGGCTCGCCCTTCCTGTTCGCCAAGGACGGCATCCTGCTGGCCGTGTCAGGCTCGACCTTCGGCTTCAACGACCAGCCTGCGCCGCCGCCGGAGGCCGGCGCCGGCCTCTCGCCGGGAAGCTGGTACGCCTACCCGATGCCCCAGTTCGTGGCCCGGTCCACCGACCAGGGCAAGACGTGGACGATCAGCAAGCTGGGTGAGCCCGTCTTCCTCGGCACCGGCGCCATGACCGGGCTCGGCTGGACGCCGGACGGCGGCCCCAAGGGCACCATCCTGGCCGTCTACAACGCGACGCCGCAGACCTCGCCCTCGATGAACCTCGAGGACATCGTCATGCAGCGATCCACGGACATGGGCGTGACCTGGAGCGGGATGCAGGCGATCGACGACGACCCGCCGGAGCTGAACGCCACCGGCTTCTACCCGCAGCTCAACGTGGCGCCCAACGGCCGGGTCGACGTCGCCTGGCAGGACAACCGGGACGCGACGTCTACCGACTTCCGCTTCGACGTCCGCTACACGTACTCCACCGACGGCGGCCTCACCTGGGCCAAGAACGTCAAGGTCAACGACCGGCCGCTCAACTTCAACTTCGGCATCAGCTACAACTCCGACCTCCGGTACCCCAACGGCGTGGCGTCCGCCAACGAATACGCCATGATCGGCTGGGCTGACACCCGCAACGCCACCGAGCTGACGCAAGCGCAGGACAACTACGCCGCGGCCGTGCAGTTCGCGCCGCTGCCGACCACCAAGAACACGACGGCGCCGGTCATCGCCGCCATCTTCGGAGGCTTGGTGCTGGCCGGCCTGGTCTTGCTCGTCGTGCTCCTCGTGCGGCGGGGGAGTGGTGGGTCGACACCGGCCGCCCCGCGCAAGGCGACGGCGGCCGCCAAGACGTAAGGGCTAGTTCGCGACCTCGACGAAGAAGCGGATGGAGGCCGCCGGCTTGCCGGGCTCGGCGACGGTCAGCGCCAAGCGCCACCGGCCGCCCATCCCGAACTGAAGGTCGACTTCGTACTGCCCGCTGGAGATCTCAAAGGCGGTGCGGTCGAAGCCGGAGTGCGACATGTCCGGCATGTCGGCGTAGAGGCATACCTTGGCGCCGGTCACCACGCGGTCGCCTTGGCGGACCGTGAGCTCGAACAGCGTCCCCTCCACGCTGGGCGGGTCGGGTTTGGCGACGTAGCCGACGTCGTAGGTCGGGTCCGGCTTTCCCTCGCCGCAGGCGCCCGCCGAGCCGGCGCCGGTCGCGCCGGGGCGGTCGCCGCGCCACCAGTAGATCAGCAACGTCACCGCAAAGACCGTGAGCACTGTCCCCGCCACGATCACGAGCGGGTGCGTGAGGGCCCGCGGCGCCCGCACCGTCGCTGGCCCGCTCAGCTCGGCGAGACGGCGGCGACCTGAAGGGTGAGCGGGACCGACACGACCGGCTTGCCCGGCTCGGCGACCGTGAGCGCCATCTTCCAGGCGCCGCCCATCCCGAACTGGATCTGCGCCTCGTACTGCCCGCCGGGCACCTCCTTGGTCAGCTTGAACAGACCCGGGTGCTGCATGTCCGGCATGTCCGCGGCCAGGCAGACCTTGGCGCCGGTGACCGCCCGGCCCTCCTGGCGTACGGTGAAGTTCAGGGTCGTCCCCTCGGGGCGGGGCGGGTCTGGGTTGGAGGCCACGGCGACGGTGTAGCTCGAGTCCGGACTCCCGACGCCGCACGCGCCCGCGGCCGCCGCCCCCGACAGGTTCGACCCGCCGCCGACGGCGTCGTCGCCCCGGTAGTCGCCGACGGAATAGATCAGGAACGTCAACGCCACGACGGCGACGAGTGTCCCCGCGACGATCAGCGCGGGCCTGGCGCCGGAGCGCAGCGCTTCGCCGGCGGGCTCGGCTTCCTCCGTCGATGTGGCGCCCGGCACGCGGGCCAGCCTACCGGTGGGCGTACCCTGGGACCCTTCACGCGGTGAGAGGGCGGTTTGGGCGCCATCCGCGCTTGGCACTCGCGCCCGACGTGGCACGATCGCGCGGGTGACCAGCCCGCCCGCCGAGGAGCAGCGCCTGCGCGACCTCGCCCTCCTGCGGCGCGTGCGCGACCGGATCGACCAGGAGTACGCCCAGCCTCTCGATGTCGAGGCGCTGGCCCGGGACGCGTTCATGTCAGCCGGGCACCTCAGCCGCCAGTTCCGGCTCGCCTACGGCGAGTCGCCCTTCTCCTACCTGATGACGCGGCGCATCGAGCGGGCGATGGCGCTGCTGCGCCGGGGCGACATGAGCGTCACCGAGATCTGCTTCGCCGTCGGCTGCTCCTCGCTCGGCACCTTCAGCAGTCGCTTCACCGAGCTGGTCGGAGTCCCGCCCAGCGTCTACCGGCAGGAGGCGGCGCGCGCGACGGCGGGGATGCCGTCCTGCGTGGCCAAGCAGGTGACCCGACCGATCAGGAATCGAGAAGCGCGGACACCCGAGCCGCGCTCAGTATGAACAGCATGGACATCACGATTCACTCAAGCATGCTCCCGCACGACGACCCGGACGCCTCCCTGGCCTTCTACCGCGACATCCTCGGCTTCGAAGTCCGCAACGATGTCGGGTACAAGGGGATGCGATGGATCACGGTGGGCCCCGCTGACCAGCCCGGCACGTCCGTCGTCCTGTACCCGCCGGCCGCCAACCCGGGCATCACCGATGACGAGCGCCGCACCATCGCCGAGATGATGGCCAAGGGCACCTTCGCCATGATCAACTTCGCCACCAAGGACCTCGACGGCACGTTCGAACGGCTGCAGGCCAGTGACGCCGAGATCGTCCAGGAGCCGACCGACCAGCCTTACGGCGTGCGCGACTGCGCCGTGCGCGATCCCGCCGGCAACCTGATCCGCATCAACGAGCTGCGCTGAGCGGTCCGATGAGCAAGCGCCTGGCCGACAGCCACGACCTGATCCGCGTGCACGGCGCGCGCGAGAACAACCTCAAGGACGTCAGCGTCGAGATCCCGAAGCGGCGGCTGACGGTGTTCACCGGTGTCTCCGGCTCGGGCAAGAGCTCTCTGGTGTTCAGCACCATCGCCGCGGAGTCGCAGCGGATGATCAACGAGACCTATAGCGCCTTCTTGCAGGGCTTCATGCCGACGCTGGCGCGGCCCGATGTGGACGTGCTCGACGGCCTCACGACCGCGATCGTCGTGGACCAGGAGCGGATGGGCGCCAATCCACGCTCCACCGTCGGAACCGCCACCGACGCCAACGCCATGCTCCGCATCCTCTTCAGCCGGCTCGGG
This sequence comes from Acidimicrobiia bacterium, assembly GCA_023265045.1. Lineage (GTDB taxonomy): Bacteria > Actinomycetota > Acidimicrobiia > Acidimicrobiales > AC-14 > JAHFUQ01. Next base: position 39,393 of record JAHFUQ010000016.1, on the reverse strand, counting down.
CAGCCCCAGATCGGGCCCGCGATCGCCTTCTCGTTCAACGTTCCCACCCGCAGAGCGAGTGGGGCGATGAACGTCGACAAGGGCGAGGGGGAGCGGATCGTGGTGCGCAACGCCGTCTACCACGGCGGCATGTGCCCGCGCTGCGAAGGGATGGGCTCGGTCAGCGACTTCGATCTTTCGCAGCTGTACGACGACACCAAGTCGCTCAACGAGGGCGCCCTCACGATCCCGGGCTACAGCATGGACGGCTGGTACGGCCGCATCTTCCGAGGCTGCGGCTTCTTCGACCCGGACAAGCCGATCGCCAAGTTCACCAAGAAGGAGCTGCGCGACCTGCTCCACAAGGAGCCGACCAAGATCAAGGTCGAAGGGATCAACCTGACCTACGAGGGCCTGATCCCGAAGATCCAGAAGTCGATGCTGTCCAAGGACGTCGAAGCCATGCAGCCGCACGTCCGTGCCTTCGTGGAGCGGGTGGTGACGTTCACCACCTGCCCCGACTGCGGCGGCGCCCGGCTCAACGAGGCGGCGCGGTCGTCGAAGATCGAGGGCGTCAACATCGCCGACGCGTGCGCCATGCAGATCACCGACCTGGCCGCGTGGGTCCGTGGGCTCAACGAGCCGTCGGTGGCGCCGCTGCTGGCGGCGCTGGGGGCCACGCTCGACTCCTTCGTGGAGATCGGGCTTGGCTACCTGTCGCTCGACCGGCCGTCGGGCACGCTGTCGGGCGGCGAGGCGCAGCGCACCAAGATGATCCGCCACCTCGGCTCATCGCTCACCGACGTCACCTACGTCTTCGACGAGCCCACCGCCGGCCTGCACCCCCATGACGTCCAGCGGATGAACGACCTGCTGCTCCAGCTGCGGGACAAGGGCAACACCGTGCTGGTCGTGGAGCACGAGCCGGACACGATCGCGATCGCCGACCACGTGGTCGACCTCGGCTCCGGCGCCGGAACGGCGGGAGGCACGGTCTGCTACGAGGGGACCGTCAAGGGCCTGCGGGGGAGCGCCACCACCACCGGCCGCCATCTCGACGACCGGGCGGCCCTGAAGGAGAAGGTGCGCACGCCCACCAGCGCCCTCGAGGTCCGCGGCGCCACCACCCACAACCTTCGCGACGTCGACGTCGACATCCCGCTGGGCGTGCTCGTGGTCGTCACCGGCGTCGCCGGCTCAGGCAAGAGCTCGCTGATCCACGGCTCGGTGTCCGCGCGGGACGGGGTCGTGGCCATCGACCAGGGCGCGATCCGCGGCTCGCGGCGCAGCAACCCGGCGACGTACACCGGGTTGCTCGACCCGATCCGCAAAGCGTTCGCGAAGGCCAACGGGGTGAAGCCGGCGCTGTTCAGCGCCAACTCCGAAGGCGCGTGCCCGGCGTGCAACGGCGCCGGCGTCGTCTACACCGACCTGGCCACGATGGCCGGCGTCTCGACCACGTGCGAGGAGTGCGAGGGCAAGCGCTTCCAGGCCTCGGTGCTGGGCTACCACCTCGGCGGCCGCGACATCTGCGCGGTGCTCGCCATGTCGGTGACCGAGGCCAGGAAGTTCTTTGGCGCCGGCGAGGCCCGCACGCCTGCCGCCCTCGCCGTCCTCGATCGGCTCGCCGACGTCGGGCTCGGCTACCTGAGCCTCGGCCAACCGCTCACCACTCTCTCGGGCGGCGAGCGCCAGCGGCTCAAGCTGGCCACCCAGATGGCCGAGAAGGGCGACGTCTACGTCCTCGACGAGCCGACCACCGGCCTGCACCTGGCCGACGTCGAGCAGCTCCTCGGCCTGCTCGACCGCCTCGTCGACGCCGGCAAGTCGGTGATCGTCATCGAGCACCACCAGGCGGTCATGGCTCACGCCGACTGGATCATCGACCTCGGCCCCGGCGCCGGCCACGACGGCGGCCGGATCGTCTTCGAAGGCACGCCCGAAGACCTCGTCGCCACCCGGTGCAGCCTCACGGGCGAGCACCTGGCCGCGTACGTGGGCGCCTCGCCGTCTTGTCGCACCCGATAGCTGTGGGTCCCGTCGCAGTGACCCCGGGGGGCCGGTAGCGGGTGGCCGGCCTCGCCCCGAGGTCACGGGCCCGTGCGTCTCAGGCGGCCGAGGTGGCCCGGATCTGCTTGGCGTCGCCGCCAGTGGTGACCTCCACCTTGCGGGGCTTGGCTTTGTCGGCGACCGGCAGGCGCACGGTGAGCACCCCGTTGTCGTAGGACGCCTCGATGTGCTCGGTGTCGAGACCCTCGCCCAGGAAGAGCTGGCGGCTGAAGTTGCCCTGCGGACGCTCGGAGGCGATCACCTCCTGGTACTCCTTCGGCTGCCACTGGCGCTCGGCCGCCACGGTGAGCACGCTTTTCTCCACCGTCAGATCGATCGAGGACGAGTCGACGCCGGGAAGGTCGAAGTGTACGACGAAGCGGTCCTCCTCCCGGTAGGCGTCCATGGGCATGACCGCCGGCCGCATGCGCGTGCCCAGCGCCTGCTGGGCGAAGCGGTCGAGATCACGGAACGGGTCGGTTCGCATCAACATGATCGCCACCTCCTCAGTGGTCTCCTCTCTAGAGCGCTGACGACTCCACGGGAACTTATACTGCGCTGGCAGTGTTCTTGACAAGGTAGGGCTAAGGATTTATTCCCGTAGGGAATGCGTCATCTTGAGTTCCGGAGGTTTTCCAATGGCTCCTGGTCGTGACGCCGCTGTCTACGTGATGTCAGTCGCCGCCGACCTCACCGGCCTGCACCCCCAGACCCTGCGGCTCTACGAGCGTCGGGGTTTGCTCGAGCCGGCTCGCACCGACGGCGGCAACCGCCGCTACAGCGACGCCGACTTGGACCAGCTCCGCCGCATCGGCCAGCTCACCGACGCGGGTGTGAACATCGAAGGCGTCCGCCGCATCCTCGACCTCGAAGCCAAGGTGGCCGAGCTGAACCGCGCCCTCGATCAGGCCCGCCGCGCCGCCGACGCACTGCGCCCCAAAGGGCGCCCTGGGAGGTGAGCTGCGGTGAGCCTGCCGGTCCGGGACACCACAACGACCCGCCAGCCCTCCTGCCGCGCCTGCGCACGCTCGTCGTCGACGCTCTCGCCCGCGACGGCCGCCTGCGGATAGCGCGGCCACGCGAGCAGGCAGTCGCTCGAGATCTACTCGCGGATCCCCCTGGCGGACGCCCAGGAGAGCTATGAGCGGGTCATCGGCCGCTTCCCCGTGCGACAGCACCTCTACTTTGCTGTGGAGCGACAGAAAATTGACAGTAGCGACGCCAGGAAACTGACAGTCGTGGCCGGCGCGGCCTCAACGTGCCTTTTCGAGGAGCACCCGCGTGTCCCAGGGCACCCGTCGAGTGTCCGTAGAGTCGGTGCCGTGTCCTGGCCGCGTCCGGTCCCCCTCATCGGTGACGACACCTCTGCCGCCGAGCGCGAGCACGACCCCCGGGCCTGGGCCCTGTCGTCCGATCAGCGTGACGCCCTGCACGCGGTGCTGAGCGCACGACGCGATGTCCGGCGCTTCCGTCCCGAGCCGGTCCCCGACGACGTGCTGACCAGCGTCCTGTCTGCCGCCCACCTGGCGCCGTCGGTGGGCCATAGCCAGCCTTGGCGGTTCATCGTGGTCCGCAGCCCTCCGACGCGCGAGCAGGCGGCCCTGCTGGCCGACCGCGAGCGGCTGGCCCAAGCGGCCGATTTCAGCGCCGAATCAGCCCGTCGGCTGCTCGACCTGCAGCTGGAGGGCATCCGGGAGGCTCCCATCGGCATCGTCGTCTGCTGCGACCGACGGAGCCCGGCCGCCGGGGTTCTCGGCCAGGCCACCTTCCCCGACGCCGATCTGTGGTCCTGCGCCTGCGCCATCGAGAACCTCTGGCTGGCGGCCAGGGCCGAGGGGCTGGGCATGGGTTGGGTGACGCTCTTTCCCCCCGCCGAGCTGGCCCGACTGCTTCACCTCCCCGAAGGCGTCGAGACGCTGGGCTGGCTCTGCCTCGGCTGGCCGGATGAGCGGCCGCCGTCGCCCGGCCTGGAGCGCGCCGGATGGTCCCGTCGTGCCCCGCTGGGCGACGTGGTGCTCCAGGAACGGTGGCCGGACGAGGCGGCCGGTGATGGACCGGTCCCTCCTCCGTCGCACCTGCGCGCGCCCGACCCGCACGCCGTGGTCAGTGTCCGCGACGCCGCCGACGCCCTGCTGACGACCCCGGGCTCGCTCGGGGTCCTCGACCGGGCCGTCGACCGTGTGCTGGCCCTCGGACAGACCGATCTCCGCGGGGGTCGCCTGGTTCTCGTCGGCGCCGACCACCCCGTGTGTGCTCACCGAATCTCGGCCTACGACCCGGCCGTCACCGGCGACGTCCTGTCTGCCGCGGTCGCCGGTGTGGCGCTCGGCGTCGTCGCCGCCCGTTCCGCCGGGCTGGTCGCCGTGGTGGTAGACGCCGGGGTGGGGGAGTGGCCCGTGCCTGGGGCGGTTTGGGCCCGGCCCCGTCACCACCGGGGCGACCTCGTGAACGCCGATGGGCTGACCGAGGAGGACGTGGACGACCTGATCGACGCCGGGCACCTTCTCGGCTTCGACGCCGCTCAGGACGGTCTCGTCGCCCTGGGTGAGGTGGGTGTAGGGAACACCACTGTCGCCGCCGCCCTGACTGCCGCCCTGCTCGGGCTCGATCCCGCTGCCGTGGTCGGACTCGGCGCAGGAGCGGACACCGAGATGCTGGATCGCAAGGTCGCCACCGTCGCCGCCGCCCTCGATCGTGCCCGTCAACACCACGGTGACCGTCTGCGCGAGCCCCGGGTCGTGCTCGGCGCCCTCGGCGGGCCCGAGTTCGCGGTGCTGGCCGGCGTCACCCTCGGCGCCGCCGCCGCCGGCGCCGTCGTCGTGCTCGATGGGCTCGCGACCTCAGTGGCCGCCCTCGTCGCCACCAGGATCGAGCCGGCGGTGGCGGCTGATCTCATCGCCGGCCAGCGCAGTCGAGAAGCCGCCCACGGCGCCGTCCTGGGCCACCTCGGGCTCGAACCGCTGCTCGACCTGCGCATCCGCGCCGGCGAAGGTGCTGGCGCCTGCCTGGCCACCGGGCTGCTTCGCTGCGCGCTGGCCATGCGACGTGGGACGGCTCGAACGGTCGATGCTCTGAAGTCGATGCTCTGAGGTCCCCCACGCCCGGTGAATGGCGAGCCCCGGTCGATACCAGGAGCGCCCGGGGGCCGCCTCTGCGTGGTGCCGTTCTAACTCAGGGCCGGCCGGGTGCCCGCGACCCTGGCGGCCCCGCCACCGACGACGGGACCACGGCGCCGGCCTGGGCCCCAGGGGCCCGGTTGAGCCCCTGGGCGGGCGCAGGGACAGCGGAGGCGGGCGCAGGCCCGGCCGTTGCTGGTGTCTGGACACCGGAGGGTGACGGGGTCGAGGTGCCCGCCGGCGTCTGGCCGGCCCGGTCGAGGCCCGTGGATCCCGGGCCGGACGGCGCCCCTGCGCCAGCGGCCGGCGTTGCCGGAACCCGTTGTGGCTGCCCGGGCGCAGACGCCGGGCTGGACCCGGAGGTCACGCTCCCGCTGGGAGAGGCCCCTCCGTCACCCCGCACGACGTCGGCCGCCCCGTTTCCCGACGGCTTGGCTGGGCGGTCACCGCTCGGCGCAGGAAGTTCGAAAGGCGTCACGGCTTCCACTGCCCGGGCCACCACCCGCTGCACGGGGGCGGGGAGGACACCAATGGCGCCCGCGGCACCCACGCCTACAAAGGCCACCGCCGCGCCCAGCGTCACGCCGGCCAGAACCCGGAGGCGGCTGCGCCAGGAGAGGGCCGCCGAGCGGTCATCTCGCGTTGCCCGGGCGCCCCACGCCGCCGGCTGCACGAGCGTTCGGGCCGGTTCGACCGTCGCCGGGCTCCCCCAGAACAGCTGCAACAGGGCGTGGTCGGGTGTCGGGGCTGGGCCGGCCACGGCCACGGCCATATGACCGGCCAGCGCGACCAGAGGCTCGGCGCGCTCCCATCCCGGGTCGGGAGTCCCGACAAAGAAGGCCTCGATGGCCTCGTCGCTCAGGGTTCGGTCAGGCATCTCGTCTACGTGATCGCTCGGCTGGCTCACCGGGATACCCCCTCGCGCTCGTAGGCCCGGCGGACGGCGCCGAGGGCCCGGCGCTGGAGGGCCTTGACGGCGGTGGGCGACTTCCCCAAGGCCTCGGCCACCGCTTCGATGGGCAGCGCCGACACCATGCGCAGGAGCAGGACGTCGCGCTGGTCGGGTGACAGGTCCCCGCAGAGCTGGACCACCCGTTCGACGCTCATGCGCCGCAGCGCCTCGTCCTCGACGTCCCCGCCAGCGGCGTCCGGCGCGTCCGTCACGTCCCAGTCGGCGATCTGGGGCCGGCGGCCCCGGCGCCGGCGCTCGTCAGTCAGGCGCCGGTGGGCAATGGTGAACACCCACGACCGGAACTGGTCCTCGTCGCCCCGGAACGACTCGATCGCCCCGAACGCGTTGAGGAAGACCTCGTTGGTGAGGTCGTCGGGCTCCGGGGAGCCCTGGACGCGGAGGTAGCCGGTCACGACTGGCGAGAGCGCCCGGTAGAGGCGCTCGAAGGCCCGGCCCTGCTTGGCCTGGGCCGCGGTCAGGATCGAGTCGAACTCGTCGCCGATCCTGGGCGGCCGGGGGCGCGAGCTCACCATAGGTGTATCGACCACCGTACCGGGGGGGTTGACGTCCACTTGGCGACACCGCCAACCGCCAGCCGTCGGCCACGGCAACGCTGCGGCGTCGTGGTCGGGATCAGAGCCCGGCGCGGGCCATGAGGCTGGCGAGCACGCGCTCGGCGGAGAAGTACTCGACGGCGACGTCCCGGGCGCGGCGGCAGTGGTGGCCGTAGTCGCTCTCGATGGCGTCCACCGCGGTCAGGACGTCGTCGATGGTGGTGAAGGCGAAGAGGCCGTCGCCGGTGGGCAGCACCCGGCTGAACCCGGTCTCCTGGGTGACCACCGGCCGGCCGGCGGCCAGGTAGCAGGCGCTGCGGTCGCTGAACCACCCGGTGCGGGGGCGGACGTACTGGTCGCGAGCGACGGTGAACTCGGCCCGGGACCGGGCGATGTAGGAGCGGTAGCGGCCGGCGTCGCCGGAGACGTTCACGGAGTCGATCTGGTCCCACCCGTGCTCGGTGAGCCTCCTGCGGGCGTCGTCGTCGGCGCTGACGGCCAGCTCGAAGCGCTCCTGGCGGCGCCGGGGCAGATCGATGAACCGCTCGAACTCGCGGTCCTTGGTCCAGTGGTAGGTGTCGCCGTTGTGGACCACGCCCTTGCCCTTGTTGTGCCAGGTGGTGACGGTCGTGTAGGCCGCCCCCGGCGGTGACGGTTCGGTGTCCCACAGGTCCATCACGACGGGCTGGCGGGTCGGGAGCCACTCATAGCGGGACACCGGAACGTCGCAGCCGTCGAGGCCGATGTTCTCCCCGAAGCTGAAGTGGGCGTCATGGGCGTCGAGGGCGGCGATGGTCGCTTCGTCGCCCTGGGCGACGCGGACCTGGGAGGCGAACGGGTCTGACTCGACGTACACCCGTCTCGGGCACACCAGGTGCTCGTCGCGGATCTCCTGGGCCCCGGTCACGTTCAGCATCGCGTCCGCCTCCTGGTAGAGGCGCAGGATCGCCTCCTCCTCCATGCCGTAGCAGCGGCCGTCGGGGTACTTGCCCCGGAACGCCCAGCGGCCGGCCAGGCCATGGGCCTCCAGGACGGGGGCAACGGCGTCGACGTTGCCGCCGGCATCGGGCGAGATGTCGTTGATGCGGGGGTCGTAGACCCATCGGCCGGAGTCCTCGATGTAGTAGACGTCGTAGCCGAGCCGGCGCAGGCCGAGCAGGTAGTGCAGGAACTGGTAGGTCACCCCGGCCAGGGGGTACCAGAAGGCGATCCCGAAGACGATGACCCGGCCCTTCGATCCCGGGACGGTCGTGGTCACGGCGACCGGTCCTGCTCGCGGACGGAGCGGATGGGCTTGGCCGGGTTGCCGGCCGCGATGCAAAACGGCGGGACGTCGCCGACCACCACCGAGCGGGCGCCCACGATCGACCCCTCGCCGATGGTCACGCCGGGAAGGATGCAGCTGTCGAAACCCACCCACACGTTGGCCTCGAGCGTGACCGGACGGCTCCCGACCCCACGTTCGCCACGCTCCGCGGCGGGCGGGGGCCCGAAGCGAAGCTGGCGTCGGCGCAGGACAGGGTCCACCGGCACCCGGTAGGTGTCCATGATGACGACGTTCCAGGAGATAAGGGCGTAGTCGCCGATGTCCACCCGGCCGTCGCAGATGATGCGGGCCCCGTTGAGCAGGGCATAGCGCCCGACCCGGACCCGACCACTCTCTCCGACGTCGAACATGGTCCCGAGGTAGGCGGAGGCACCCTCGCCCATCGTCACGGCCGGCCGCATCCGACTCCGGCACAGGGAGAAGCTGTACGACGTCTCGACGTAGGCGCCCTCGTCGAGCCGGGCGTTGTCGGGGATCGTGCCCGGGAACCAGTCGCCCGGCACCGCCCGGGCCGTGCCCAGCGTGCTCACCGAGCGGTCTCGGATATGGCCCGGGCCGGGTTGCCGAGCACCCGTGTCCCCGCCGCCACATCGGAGGTCACCACGCTGCCGGGCTCGACGAAAGCCCCGGCGCCGATGTGCACCCCTTTGAGGATGACGGCGTTGGGGCCGATCCACACGTCGTCGTCGATGACCACGGGGCGGCGGGCCACCCGCGGGCGGGGCCGACCGTTGGCCAGCGGCGAGCATGCCAGCGCGTCGGCCACCCGCTCGGCGGGATCGATGGGGTGGAAGTCGGAGTCGGCGATGGTCGCGTTCCAGCCGATGATGACGTAGCTGCCGACGGTGAGCGCCGTCTCCACGAGCAGCACCGCGTTGGTGAAGTAGCAGTGATCGCCCACGTCCAGCCGACCCTGCTCGCCGACGGCGAACTGCGTCCCGTCCATCACGCAGTTGCGTCCGAGGGTGATCGCCGGCTCCCGGTGGCTGCGGAAGCGCCTGAACGCCATGTCGCCGGTGACGGTCGTGCCCGAGCCGACCTCGACATTCCTCGGCAGGACCACCTGCGGTCCGGCGGCGGTCACGCCGGGACCGTCGTGGCGGCCACGGGAGGCCGCTCGCCCGTCCCGGCGAACCATGCCGCGGTGAGCTCCAGGCCCTTGCGCAGCGCCACCTCGGCGTGCCACCCGAGTACCTCGCCGGCCAGAGAAATGTCGGGCCTGCGTTGGGTCGGGTCATCGGTCGGCAGGGGCAGGAAGACGATGTCGGAGTGCGAGCCGGTCACATCGAGCACCGCTTGACGGCGGGTCACGCGGTTCCTGTCCTCGGGCGCCCTGCAGCCGAGCCGTCGGCGCCCGGCAGCCGGGGAGTGAGGTCCACGGCCTGGTCGTCGTGGAGGCGGCGGTACGGGCCCCGGCGGCGCATCAGCTGGGAGTGGGTGCCCTGCTCGGCGATGGCGCCGTCCTGCAAGACGATGATGCGATCGGCCCGCCGGGCCGTGGCCAGGCGGTGGGCGATCACCAGCGTGGTCCGGCCCTGGGCCAGGCGCTCCAGCGACTCGAAGATGTGTCGCTCGGTGGTGGCGTCCAGGCTCGACGTGGGCTCGTCGAGGACCAGGATGGGGGCGTCCTTCAGGAAGGCCCGGGCGATGGACAGGCGCTGGCGCTGGCCGCCGGAGAGCCGCACCCCGCGCTCGCCCACCTGGGTGTCGTAGCCGCCCGGGAGGCCGGTGATGAACTCGTGCATGCCGGCGGCCCGGGCCGCATCCTCGACCTGGCCGCGGTCGGCCTCCGGGCGGCCGTAGGCGATGTTCTCGGCCAGGCTGGCTGAGAAGATGATGGGATCCTGGAGCACCAGGGCGACCTGGCGGCGGAGCCAGGACAGATCGAGGTCCGCCGTGTCGCGCCCGTCGAGCAGGACGCGACCGCCCTGGGGCACGTAGAAACGCAGCAGCAGGCTGGCCACGGTGGTCTTGCCCGCACCCGACCGACCGACCAGGGCCACCGTCTCTCCCGGCGCGATGTCGAGATCGAGGTCGGCCAGCGCCGAGGCGCGCTCGCCGTAGGCGAAGGTGACCCCCTCGAAGCGCAATCGGCCCTCGGTCCGCGCAGGGGTTAGCGTCCCGCTCACGACCTGCTCCTCCTGCTGATCGAGCACCTCGATGACCCGCTCGATCGACGCCCCCGAGCGCTGCAGGACCATGGCCGAGCCGGCCACCGCCGCAACCGGCGCGTGCAGGGCCCGCAGGTAGGCGACGAAGACGAGCAGGTCGCCCACGGTGAGGCGGCCTGCGAGGGCGGCGAAGGCGCCGACGACGACCACCGCTGCCACCCCCAGCTCGGCCAGGACGGTGGTCCCCATCTCGGACATGGTGCTGAGGGCCATGACCCGCACGTACTCGTCCTGGCTGGCCCGGGCCCGCAACTGGAACCGGTCGATCTCCAGCTCCTCGGCGGCCTGGGCCTTGACGGCGCGCACCGAGCCCAGAACCTCGCTCACGGTGGTGTAGAGCTGGCTCTCAGCTTGGGCCAGGCCCCGGGACTGGCGCTTGACCCGCCCCGACGACCAGATCGTCCACACCACGAGCAGGGGCAGGCTGCCCACCGCGATGAGCCCGAGCTGGAAGTCCAGGGCGAAGATGGCGACCGAGATGGCCACCGCGGTCAGCAGCTGCACGGCCAGGGGCACGAAGCCGTAGGTCACCACGTCCTGGAGGGCGGCGGCGTCGCCGGTGACCCGGTAGATGAGGTCGCCGGCGCTGTTGTTGTCGTGGAACGTCAGCGAAAGCCGCTGCAGCCGGCTCCACAGCCGGCACCGGAGCTGCAGCACCAGGCGCTGGCCCAGGAGCTGGGAGAGGTACTGGGTGGCCATGGCCAGGACCTGGCCGGCGACGACGACGACCACCAACAGCACGGCTGCGACCCACAGCAACGACCGACGGCCAAGGTCCCCGGTGACCGTGGTGACCCATCCCGGCGCGGCCCGGTCGCCCAGCACCGAGTCGACGATGACCTTGAGCGGCCAGGGCTGGGCCAGGGTGACCAGCGTCACGCCGAGCATGGCGCCGATGGTGACGGACAACAGCCGCCACTGGGCCCGAACGTCGGGCAGCATGCGGCGGTAGAGGCGGAGGGACGAGCGGAGCTCGGCCGCTTCGGCGCGCGCCGAGCGCCATACCCGGGCGACGGGCGAGAAGTGCCTATCGGCTCCCTGGCCCCGGGGGGAGGCCGCTCGACGGCTCGCGGCCGTCGGCGTCCTCACCCGAGCACCTCGAGTGCCTTGTCGACGGTGTCCAGCTCGGCGGGAGTCGATCTTGCGAGAGCCCGTCGGACCGCCGAGCGCAGGACCGCCGCCTCAGCCACGCCGCCCGCCACCACAAGCACGGGAAGCACGAGTGCGACCGAGGGACCGAATGCGGCAACCGCCGCCGTCACGGCCAGCGCGGCCATCACGGCGCGGCGCGGCCTCAGCCGACAGCTGTGCAGGCGGGCCCACTGCCAGACGATGGCGGCGCTGAAGCGGCAGGTCAGGAGCGGCCCGACTGAGATCTCGAGGTCCCAGGCGTCGAAGGGCCGCCCTGGGCGCACCATGGCGCCCAGGATCGCGCACTGGCGCTCGAAGGTCTCGAGCCAGATCAGGCGCTCGCCCGTCCAGGCCGGGGGGGCATCGGGCGCGCTCGGCACCGGCCGTGCCCGCAGACGCCCGACCAGGCGGGCCAGCGGCTGGGCCACGTGCAAGAAGCCGACCAGGGCCCGCAGCGCCACCGGACGGGGCTCATGGCGGTCCGTGCCGGCCCCCCGCCCGGTGGCCGCGGCATACAACGCCAGCAAGCCGGCCATGACGGCCGCGACCCCGAACGCGGGTGGGAACACGAACCCGAGAACCAGGGCCAGCACCGCCGCGGGGACGGCGACCGGAACCATGGCCCCGGCCCAATCGAGCAGGGCCTGGGCCGGCCGGCGGGACACGGGCTGGAAAGGGGCGCTGCCCAGCCACCCGTGGTAGACGACCGGCCGCAGCAGCCCGCGCAGGGAGGCGTGCCGGGTGTAGATGAAGCCCCGCCAGCGGGCCTGGCCCAGGCGGTTGAACCGGTGGCGGTGGGGGCCGCTCAGCATGCGCTCCGCCCGGCCGTAGCCCCGCTGCTGGCGGAGGTAGCCCGTGACGCTGGCCCGGCGGTGATGGCGGACCTGGGCGGCGGGGGAGAAGCCGATGTCGTAGCCCCGATCGGTCAGCTTCCAGCACACGTCGACATCGTCGCCGGCGGACGTGTAGACGGCATCGAAGCCGCCGATCTCCGCCAGGGCGGCCTTCCGGAAGGCCATGTTGCAACCGGGCACGTGCTCGGCCCGGTCGTCTGAAACCAGGACATGGACGGGGCCGCCCGGGGAGGCGGCGACGGCCCGCTCCACCAGTCCGGCGCCGAGAGCGGGGAGATTCGGCCCGCCGGTGGCCATCACGTTGCCGTCCTCCAGGGACATCGCCAGGTGATAGGGCCAGTCGGGGTGGCAGGCGGCGTCGGCGTCGAGGTAGGCCACGATGTCGCCGGCAGCGGCGGCCAGGCCCGCGTTGCGGGCTGCGCTCAGGCCCCCGTGGGGCAGGTCGAGCACCCTGAAGGCATGGCGTCGCGTCAGCTCCAGGGTGCGGTCGGCTGAGCCGTCGTCGCAGACGACGACCTCAAGGCCCGGGTAGTCGCAGGCCCGCAGGGACGCCAGGCACTCCTCGATGGTCCGTTCCTCGTTGTAAGCGCACACGACGACGGTGAACGACGGCCAGGTTTCGCGCAGGTCGGCCAGGTCGGAGCGGGCCCAGGTGGAAACCACGTCCAGCGCGGGCTTGGGCCGACGGTCGGCGTCGGTGATGCCGAAGCCCCACCCTTCGACGCTCGCGCCTGCGACCCCCCACTCGTCGGTCCAGGAGAACACGGTGGCGCCGGCGCACCCGGCCTCCTCCACCGCCTCCAGCTCCCAGCGCAGGACCTCGGCCTGGGCCTGCCGACCGTGGATCTCCGAGGCCAGGCCCAGCTCGCTGACGACCAGGGGGACCTCGTGGGCCACGACCTGAAGGTGGCGGAGGTAGCGGCGCAGGGCGTCGGGCTGCTCCAGGAAGACGTTGAAGCAGACCAGGTCGAGCCCTTCCACCTCCAGGTACTCCGTCGAGGGGAAGTTGCAGTACGTGGCCAGCATCGCCCCGTCGGCGTCATGGACGGCCCGGACCATCTCGGCCAGGGTCGCCTCGACCGCGCCGATCCCATGCACCCGGACCACGTCGGCGGGCACCTCGTTGCCGACGGCGACGGCCAGCACTGTCCCATTGCCGGCGCAGCGCTCCATGGCGGCGTCCACCGCCCGACGCCCGGCGTCGCGGATTCGGCGGCGGGCGCCCCGCCCCGGTACCGGCTCCTCACGCCAGTCCCGGTAATGCAGGCCCACGAGGACCCGCATGCCCAGCTCCCCGGCCACGTCGATGAGCTCGGGCGGCGGCAGGGTGTAGGTGCGCACGGTGTTCAGCCCGGCGTCGGCCATGGCGGTCAGGTCGTGCTTGACCTGGGTCGGCTCGGGATAGGGCTCACCGTCGAGGCGGGCGACGAATGAGCCATACGTGGCGCCCCGCACCCGGAACGGCGTGCCGTCGAGGGCCAGGTGCTTCCCGTCGGCGACGACCCGCCCGCTCGACCGGTCGACCATCTGACGCCGGTCGACTACTGAATACCTTTCGGACCGGCCTCCCGGGCCGGTCACGCCCACGCGTCCACCCGCTGGCGGGCCGGGCTGCGGCCGATGCCCTCGTAGACCAGGCCGGCCCGGGCCACGGTGGCGGGGTCAAACAGGTTGCGGCCGTCGATGAAGAGGTCGCCTCTCATCCCGGCCCGCAGCCCGGCCAGGTCCAGGCCGAGGTACTCGGGCCATTCGGTCAACAGCACGACGGCGTCGGCTCGCTCCGCCACCGCCTCGGGGGCGTCGACGAGGCGCACGCCGTCGAGCCCGGGGAGGTGGGTGACCACCGGGTCGTGGGCGCGCACCAGGGCGCCGCTGGCCAGCAGCCGGGCGATGATGTCGACGGCGGGGGCGTCACGCAGGTCGTCGGTGCCCGGCTTGAAGGCCAGGCCGAGGATGCCCACCCGGCGCCCGCGCAGCGACTTGAGATGAGCCTGGAGCTTCTCCACCACCCGGGTCCGCTGCCGGGCGTTCACAGTGATGGCGGCCTTGAGGATGCTGGTCTCGTACCCGTACTCCTCGGCCGTCGCCACCAGGGCGGCCAGATCCTTGCCGAAGCACGATCCGCCCCAGCCCACGCCCGGGTCCAGGTGGCGGGCGCCGATGCGGGGGTCGAGCCCCATGGCCGTGACCACGTCGGTGACGTCGGCCCCCACCCGCTCGCAGATGTTGGCCAGCTCGTTGATGAAGCTGATCTTGGTGGCGAGGAAGGCGTTGGACGCGTACTTGATGGTCTCGGCCGTGGCCAGGTTGGTGCGCACCAGCGGCGGCTGGTAGCCGTTGCCTCCCGGGAAGGCCTGGGCCAGGATGGGGGCGTAGACCCGGGCGACGACGTCGAGGGCGTCAGGATCGTCGCTGCCGATCACCACCCGGTCGGGATGCAGGAAGTCGGCGATGGCCGACCCCTGGCGCAGGAACTCGGGGTTGGACACGACGGAGAACGACGAGCCAGCCGAGCCGTGGGCGGCGAGGGCGTCCTCCACGACCGTGGCCAGCCACCGGCCGCTGCCGATCGGCACCGTGCTCTTGGTCACCACCACGTGATGGCGGCGCATCGCCCCGCCGACGGCGGTGGCGGCCGCGTGGGTGGCCGCCATGTCGGGCCGGCCGTCGGCGCCCGGGGGCGTCCCCACGCACAGGAACACGACGTCGCAGTCGCCGACGGCCTCGACCGGGTCGGCGGTGAAGCGCAGGCAGCCGCCGCGGACGCCCTCGGCCAGCAGGTCGTCGAGGCCGGACTCGAAGAACGGCGCCTGGCCCAGGCGGAGCTGGGCCAGCTTGGCGTCGTCGGCCTCGAGGCCGACGACCTGGTGGCCGACCCGGGCGAAGCATGCGGCCACGACCGTGCCGACATAGCCGTTGCCGACCACTGCGATCCTGAGGGTCACCTTCGAGACTCCTTCGAGAAGAACTGCCGTTGCCTACGGAGGGGAGGGCTGGCCGCCGACGAGCCGAGGCGGGACGCTCCAGGTGAACGATCACCGGCCTCTGCGGACACTGGCAGCCGGCGATGACCGCTCGGTATCGGTGGGGTAAACATCGGGCTACACGTCATTGCCCAGCGCCGGGGTCGGGGAGGCGCGGCGACCCGCGCAGCACGGCGACGGCTTGGTGGCAGGACGCGCTGTCGGTGGACGGGAGCACCACGCCCCCTACCGCTCGGCGTTCTTGCCCGCTCGCTTGAGCAAGCTGAAACACCACGACAGCCCCGCCAGTTGGGGCGGGGCTGTCGTGGGCCGGGGACTACGGGCGCCCGGGGACGCCGGCCGGGATGTGGCCGGCCGCCGGGGTGCCCGCCGCGGTGCCGAGACCGGTCGACGCCTGGGTGCCGGCACCGGCAGGGACGACAGGCACGGAGGCCGGGACATGCCCGGCGGCGGGGGTGCCCGCCGCGGTGGCGAGACCGGTCGAGGCCTGGGGACCAACCGCACCGGGCACGGGCACCGCTGTGGGGGCGTGGCCGGCGGCGGGGGTCTGGTTGGCCCGGTCCAGGCCGGTGACGCCGGAGTTGGCGCCTACGCCAGCGTGGGCGTCGGCCTGGGCCTTGGCCGCGTCGGCCACGGTCTTGCCGTCGACGCCGACGACTCCGTCGGAGGCTCCGGTGGCGTCCGTGCTGACCGTGGCGCCCACGGTGGCGTGGGTGCTGGCCGAGTCGGGGAACGTGAACGGGGTGGCTGCGCCGACGGTCGTGGCAACCGCGTGCTGGACGGGGGCGGGCAGCACGCCGGCGGCGCCGGCGCCGGTCACGCCGGCCGCGGCCACGGCCAGGCCCGTCGCCGCCTTGGCGGCCATGCCCAGGCCGGCGAGCTTGGTGGTGAGTCCTGCGAGCAGTTCGCTGATCAGCATGTTCTTTCTCCACTTCGGTAGTCCGGCCGCCTGCGGCGCAGGCCCGGTGACGTTGCTTGCTGCCGTCGCCGGCAGGTCGCCCTTTCGGTGGGCCGCCTTGGTGGCGCCACTCACCCCCGTCATCGCCGCCGCAGTCGGGAGCGATACCACCAGGACAAGAATTCTTTTGAGCGTCGATCTACATCGCCGTCGGCTCCACCCAGGTGATCGCAGACGTAGCCGGGTGGTTGTCGTAGCGATCGGCAGGCGCCGGTTCTGCGGTCTGATCGGGTCCTTCGTGCTTCGGCTCGTCGAGGTCGTGCTGGATCCTCGTCACGGGCCATAGGGGACCGTCGGGTGGGTACCGGCCCTGAGCGGGACCGGAGGGGAGTGCCCGTGCGAAGTCGGGCCACCCTACGGAGGGCCATCGAGCGCCCGTGAGGTTCGTCCCGACCGTCCGGACATCGTCCCCGCTCAGGGCCGGCTGCCGTCGGCCTACTCTTGACCAACCGGCCGTCGTTCCCGTGATTCCCGAGGTGGGGTTATCCCGCAGGACATCGTTTCGCAAGACCAGGGCACCGGCTGGCGGTGTGTGTGCCGCTCAAGTGCTTCCCCGCGGGTGGGCGCGGCGGTGACTCCCAGTCAGTGCTTCTACTACTGATACTTGTCAGTATCAGTAGTACGCTCGGGGTGTGACTTCCGATACTTCGACCGCGGAGCCTGCGCGGAGCGGCGGACCGACTTCTGATACTACGAAGGACCCCGGCCGCCGGCTAGGAACTGCGCTGCCGACGGCCCTCGGGGAGGCGTTCGCGGAGTACGTCCAGCTGCTCGAACGGCCGGGTGGGCCGCTCGACCACGACACCGTCCGCGTCTACCGCTCCCGGGTGGCCCAGTTCCTGCGCTGGCTTGCCGACGCCGACGTGGACGGGGATGCGCTGGGCGCGGCCGCCTCGCGTGACTGGGCGGTGCGCGACTACCGGACCTACCTCATGACCGTGGCCCGCCGGAAGCCGTCCACGGTCAACGCCCACCTCACGGCCGTCGACGACTTCTACCGGCGGCGGGGCCTCGGCCCGGCCCTGGCCCGGCGGGAGGAGCTGCCCAAGGCGGCCCCCCGGGCGCTGGACCACAAGGGCCAGCTCCGCTGGCTGCGGGCCGTGGAGCACGCCGCCCCTCGGGACAAGGCCCTGGCCCACGTCGGCTTCTACGCCGGGCTTCGCATCGGCGAGATCGTGGCCCTCGACCTCGACGACGGCCGCAAGTCAGCCCGCCGCGGCCACCTCGTGGTGCGCTACGGCAAGGGCGGCCGGTACCGGGAGGTGCCGCTGCACCCGGTCCTGGCCAAGACGATCGACTCCTGGCTGGGCGTGCGGGCGAAGTGGCCGGGCGCCGACGAGACCACTGCGCTCTTCCTCAACCGCCGCGGAGGAAGGCTCAGCACGCGCGGCGCCTACGACGTCCTGACCACGCTGGCCGAGGACGCCGGCATCTCGGTGGGCCGTGGCGGCGACTTCACCCCGCACGTGCTGCGGCACACGGCGGGCACGACCCTCACCCGGGCCGGAACCGACATCGTGCTGGTGGCCGAGATCCTGGGCCACAGCGTCGAGACTGCCCGCCGCTATGCGCTGCCGACCGAACAGGACCGCCAGGCCGCCATCGAGCGCCTGCCCGTGGACCGGTAGCGGACGCTCGTCAGGACGCGGCCCGGTCGGGGCGGGACGCCGCCCACCCGCGGACCAGGTCGAGGATCTCGCCCAACCCCTCGCCGTCGGCGGTCAGCGCGTAGGTGCTCGTGATCGGCGGGCCGGGGGCCACGGTGCGGCGCACCAGACCAGCCGCCTCGAGCTCCCGCAGCCGCTCCGCCATCATCCGCCTCGACACGCCAGGCACCGCCGCCTCCAGCTCGCTGAACCGCGCCGGCCCGGTTACTAGGGCGGTCAGCAGGCGGAGGGCCCAGCGACTCTCCAGTATCTCCAAGGCCGCGCATGTGCCCTCGTCGAGGCGGCGGGGCCCGTTCCCGAGCGCCCTCCCGGTTCGCTTGTTACGCTCCATAACGACGTTTGGATTCCCCACGAGGGAGGGAAGGTGAACGATGTCACTGTACCGGCGCCGGCGGCGTCGCATGGGGAGGCCGCCGGGGGAGAAGAGCGAGGCTCCGCGCGACGCTGCGCCCTGGCCCAGATCGCCGCCGCGCGGGAGTCGGGCAAGCCGGTCTCCGACCTGGTGCGTGCGAGCGCGGCCGCCCTCGGCGTCGCTCCGCGCACCATCTGGCGGTGGCTCGAGGATGGCGTCCCAGGCCCACGGCCGCCGGCGGGTTGGGAGCCGAGCCAGGACGACGTCGACGCGTACGTACGCTGGAAGGCCAACGCCGCGGCTGCGTGGCGGGAGCGCCGGGCCGAGGGCGCCGACGTCCCTCCGCTGCGGACCTTCCAGGCCGGCCTGGCCCGATCCTTCGAGGCAGGGGAGCGGGCGGTGATGCGGGAGGGCGTCGAGGCCCGCCGTCGCCACCAGGTGTACCTGCGGTGGGAGCCGGAGGCCCGCAACGAGCTGTGGGAAGCCGACCACAAGGAGCTCGACGTTCTGGTCCTGTTCCCTCGGGCGCAGCGGCCCCGGCGTCCCTGGGCGACGATCTTGCTCGACGCCTTCTCCCGAGCGGTCATGGGATGGGCCATTGCCGACCGACCCTCGTCCGCCACGGTGATCGCCGCCCTCGGGCAGTCCATCCGCGTCGACGCCGAACGGGGCCCCTTCTGCGGGGTCCCCGCCACCATCCGGCCCGACCGGGGCCTGGAGTTCGCCGCCGGCGTCCTACAACAGGCGTGCGGGCTGCTGGCGATCCGCCTGTCCCCGACCCCGGGCCACAGCCCACACCTCAAGGGCAAGGTCGAACGGCTCCAGGGCAGCGTGGTCGGCGAGCTCCTGGCCGCGATGCCCCACTTCACCGGCGGTCCGCGGGACGCAGCCGGAAAGCTCTGGGGGTCCGGGCTGCCGATGTTGACTCTGGGCGAGCTCGTGGCCCGCTTCGACGCCTGGGTGCTCTTGTACAACCGGCAGCTCCCGCACGCCGGCCTCGGAGGCCAGACGCCGCTCCAGCGATGGAGCGAGGACGCCACGCCGTTGCGGATCGTCTGCGACGAGGAGCTGCGCTGGACACTCCTCGGGGAGGCGGACCGGCTGGTGCGCAAGGCCGGCATCCGCTTCCACGGGATCGACTTCATCGCCCCGGAGCTCAACGGACTGGTCGGCGAAAACGTCGAGGTCCGCTACCGCCCTCACGACGACCGCAGCATCGAGGTCTTCCGGGCCGGCCGGCACTTGTGCACGGCGCTGCCCCAGGGCGCCCTCGGACCCGATGAGCGGGCGGCGGTCCTCGATCGACGGCGGGAGGACGCCGCTCGCCAGGCACAGCTCGCCCGGAGAGCAACCCGCCGAGCCCGGGAGCGCCTGGCGCCCCTGACCGGCCCGGGCCCGGTCGAGGATGTCTCCGTGGTGACGACGGCCGCATCCGACGGCGAGCGCGCCTCTCGCGACGCGGACCGCCTGCGCCGTGCGGCCCGCACCGACCTGTTGGGCCTGCCGAGCGCACGGGCCCAGTGAGCTCACGGCACTTCCTCGACCTTCCCGGCGCGTCTGTCGTCGTCACGGACACGCTCGCGCTCACGGCCCGGGCGGTGGGGGACATCGCCAAGCATCGGGCGCTCGGTGTCGTCCACGGCGCGGCAGGGCTCGGCAAGACCTTCGCAGTCGAGCGCGCGGTCGAGGACCTGGGCCAGGGATGGGCGCCGGTCTGGCTGTCCTTCCCCTCCCGGCCGACGATGCGGCTGATCGCCAGCGAGCTGCTGGCCGCGATCAGCGGCCGCCACGCCCATCAAGACCGGTTCAAGATGACCCGCCTTCTCAAGGCCGAGCTGGCGCTGGCGGCCCGGCTCATCGTGGTTGACGAGGCGCAGAACCTCAACCGGGAGTGCATCGAGTTCCTCCGCCACCTGGGCGAGGACCCATACCGCCGGGGGGCGATGCTGCTGGTAGGCGGCGACGGGTGCTGGGAGGTCCTGTCCCGGGAGCCCATGTTGCGGTCGCGGGTGTTCAGGCGAGTGGTATTCACGCCGCTCCGCGGCGCGGAGCTCATACGGGCCGTGCACGAGTACCACCCGATCTACGCCGGGGCCTCCGAGGATCTGATCCGCTTCGTCGACGACTACTGCGGCCACGGCAACTTCCGCAACTGGGCGTCGTTCACCGTGACCGTCCTCGACCTGTGCGCCGAGCTCGGGCGCCAGCGTCTTGACGAGCAGGTGGCCCGGAACGCCTTTGCGCTCCTGGGCGGCGGCGTCGGTGCGGCCTGAACTCCGTCTCACGCTCGTCGTCGACGGCGACGACGACCCGGCGCTCTACGACGACCTCCACCGCCGCGCCGACGTCTCCTCCGGGACGGCGGTGGCTCGTCCGGTGCCGGGGATCGCCGGCATCGGCACCCTGGCCGCCGACCTACTCGTCGCCATGGGTAAGCACTTCGATTCTCTCGCCCGGGAGCGCCAGCTGCGCCGCTGCTGGGAGCTCGCTTCCCTGTGGGCGCGAGCGGAGAGGCTTCGCCACCTGATCGTGTGCGACGCCGAGCGGCTCCATACGGCCCTGGTGTCGAGGACAGCCGAGCTGGCAGCGGGGGCGGGAGCCCACCTTTGGCTCGTGGCCCGGGGCCCCATGCGCCAGGCGATCGTCGAGGGCCTCGGGCGTGCGAGCCGATGCGCACCGGAAGAACTGCTCGGGCTCCTGCCGGTGATCGACTCGCTCGCCGCTCCGTCGATCGATTGCGGCATCGCCTTGCCGGCGGACAACTTCCTGACGTTCCGGGCGGCCTGCAAGCGGCTGCTGAGCGGGGCGCAGTTCGCCGCGGTGGACGCCGTCTACCTGGACGCCCACCAATGCACCCGAGACTGGCTCCGGCAGCGTCGCCGCGGCGAGAGCCTCGGCGGCGAGGAGGTGGCGACTCAGCTCCGAGCCGTCACCAGCTCAAGCCTCTCGTCCGCGGAGACCGTCGTGAGGCTCCGGGCCGCCCAGGCGGCGTACTTCGTCGACGGCGTCCTGGTCGAGTTGACCGACGTCCGCCGCCACGGGCCAGTCGACGTCGTGGACATCGGCCTGAGCCACCGGAGGGCGTCAAGGCTGCGCCGGCTCGTCACCCCTGCGTGGGCGTGTGCGCTTGCCTTGGCCAACGTCGGCGGGCTCGGCTCCGTCGACCTCGCGCGCCTGAACGTCGACGACCTCGACCCCGACGGCCGGTCCTTCACCGTGGGCCGACAACAGTACGCGATCCCCGACTATGCCGCCGCGCTCGTGCGTGCGCAGCTGCTCGATCGCGCCGACGCCGGGAGCACGGAGGAACCTGCGCTCCTCACCAATAGGAAGGGTGGCCGCTTCGATCCCGCCGTGCTCGGCCGGCGGATCGACCGGGCGATGACGATGGCGGCGATCTGGCACGCCGATGAGGAGCCACGCGCCGGCTGGCAGGCGGCGCCGGTGCGCGGCCACGGGGTCAAGGTGGTAGCCCTCAGCGCTGCCTGGAAGCCGGCCGTGACGGCATGACCGGCGTCTGGAACATGGAGCGTGCGCTCGACGAGTCGGGTTTGACCCTCACCGAGGTCGCCGACCGCGCAGGTTTCAACGCCTCCGATCTCGAGCGGGTCGGGTACGACCGCCTGCCCTCGTCGGTTTACGCCCGCCTGGCCGACATCCTGGGCCTGAGCCAACGCCAACGTCTCGTGTCCCGCGCCGAGCCGACACCCGAACGCCCAAGCGACCCCTCGTCCCTCGGCGCGCACATCGGGGAGTTCCCGGAGGGCGTGACCCGTGACGAGCTGGCGGAGGCGCTCGGATGGACGCTCGACCGAGTCGAGCGGGCCCTGGCCGCGCTGGACCAGGCTCTCCGTCCATGCGGGCTGAGGCTTCGCACCAGGACCAACAACCGGGTCGCACTCGCGGGTCGATTGGACCAAACGGAGGGCAGGGCGCGCATGAGCATCGAGCGCGGCCGAGGGTCGCCGAACCTCGAGGAGCTCGTCGCGAGGTTCGTGTTCCGGGCCATCACCGGCGTGGCGAGGGTCCGGGATGGCGAACAGGAGCATGCCGACACCGCCCGACGACGTGGCCTCGTCGACCACCGCCAAGGCTGTATGCGAACGACCGCGCCGGTCGACTACTCCTTGATGCTCGATCACCGCTGGTTGCACTCGGACCCATGGCACGAGGACCAGGTGATGGTGCGGCAGTGCTGACATCTCCCTTGCGTACTCGCTGACACCGAAGCTGCGCACGCGCTGACACGACGCCTGCGCATCCACTGACATCCGACCTTCACTTCACAACTTTGCGGCTGGGGACAGCTTCGGGAGCACCCGCCGTTCCGCCCATAATCAGCGTTATGTAAAGTTATCCAGCTGTTGTTCGAAGCGTCTCACGACGGGAGTTTGGCGGGGGCGATACCCAGGCCATTGGCACGTGCGCCAGCGTGGAGGCGGCGGTCCCAGACGGCCATCACGAGATCGGGATCCTCGATGATGAGGGCGCTGGCAAGATGAACGGCGTCGGCGCCACGGAGGGCATGCCGGCCTGCCAGCTCGCCAGCTTGGAGCGCGACGGCATGGGTGAGCTCGACCGGGCGGGTTGCCGCCCAGAACTCCTCCCATGCTTGTGTGGCCAACCGGAAGCCATCGTCGTTGAGATCGCGATTCCGGTGAGCGGCAGCGAGGGCGGCACAGACCTCGGGGTAGGCGAGCCGGCTCGATAGCGCGGCGTCGCAACCGTCCCACAGCGCAGCCGCAACATCGCTTCCTTCCTCGTCGACCAGCAGCTTCACCAACCCGCTGGAGTCGAAATACACGAGGGGCATCTCAGCGACGCTGCTCGCTGACGTACTCAGCGACCGGCCTGCGGGCCTGCGGTCGTGACCGTCCTGAGGCCACTGGCCTGTCCGGGCGGACTGGTCGGGCGATTACACCGTCCGAGGTGAGTCGCTCAAGAATGGTGCTGCTCCGTATCGCAAGTAGCCGAGCGACCGGAACCCCTCGCTCCGTGACGACGACCTCTTGACCCTCGCGGGCACGTTCGAGCCACTCGCTCAGATGCGCCCGCAAATCGGTGATAGCGACGTTCATCCGATCACTGTACATGAACGTTCTGCCAGAATGTACGCAGACGGGCAACCGCATCCCCACGAGACGCCTCGCCGCCCTGGTGGCGACCCGGCCCGGAGTCGAGGCCGCTACCCAGCGCGTCGGGGATCGAGCACCACCTCGTCGGTGGCCAGGATGACGGCGACCGGTAGTACGCCCGTGATCAGCACGAGCACACCGAAGCCGACCGACAGGCGCCGTCAGGCGCTCGGGCCGTCAGGCGGCGAGGCGGACGCAGACGGTGTTGCGACCGCTGCTCTTGGCTTCATAAAGGGCCTCGTCGGCGAGCCCGACGAGGCCTCGCACTTCGGCGGCCCGAGCGAGGGCGACGCCGACGCTGGCCGTGACACGGATGTCGGGGCCGCCCGGAAGCTCGAAGGGGCGCGCTGCGATGCCCATCCGGAGGCGCTCGGCGACCATTTCCGCCTCGGCGAGCTGGGTCTCCGGAAGGAGGGCGAGGAACTCTTCGCCCCCCCATCGCCCGACCACGTCGCTCCCGCGAACGGCGGTCCGCACCCGGCGGCCGATCTCTTGGAGGACGGCGTCACCGGACTCGTGGCCGAAGGTGTCGTTGACGCGCTTGAAGTGGTCGATGTCGATCAGCATGACGGCGCACGAGCTGTCGGCCAACCCGGTGCGGATCATCCCCTCGATCTGGTCCGACAGGTAACGGCGATTCGGGAGCTCTGTCAGCTGATCGACCGTCGCCAGGCGACTCAGCTCTTCGTTGCGAGACCGGAGCTCGTCCTCCAGCCACTTGACCCGCGCAGCCGCCGACACTCGCGCCACCAGCTCTTGGGGCTCGAACGGCTTGCGCAGGTAGTCGTGGGCGCCGTCGTTGAGGGCGGCTACGACATCCGCGTAGTCAGTGCGACCGGTGAGGAAGACGACCGGAATGTGCTGGAGTCGCGGATCGGACTTCAGCCGGCGAAGCGTCTCGAAGCCGTTCAGATTCGGCATCTCCACGTCGAGCAGCACGACGTCGGGCGCCGCCGCCTCGCAGGCGCTCAAGGCGAGCCGACCGTCGCCCGCCTCGGACACGTCGTACCCGCGCCCGACAAGGGCGGCCCGCACGGCGGCCCGGATGACCGGCGAGTCGTCGGCGACGAGGACGTGCGCCCTCATTCGACCGCCCCGCCCACCGCGTCGACGTCCACGAGGAACACCAACTCATCGCCTACGGTGACGGCGCCGCTCAGCACGGCCTGGGACTGTGCCGCCGGTGCCGGGCCGATGTCCGCCTCGGGTACCCGCACGACCCCGATCACCTCATCGACGAGCAGCCCGAAGCGGTCATCGCTCCCCGCCCTTGACCGCTAGGGCGACCCGCGGGCCGATCTCTTCGAGCGCGAGGACGCAGGTGGCCGCACCGAGTCGCTGGGCCGCGCGCGGCATGCCGAACACCGTGCTCGTGGCTTCGTCTTGGCAGAGCGTCTGCCCGCCTGCCCCACGCATCGCCAGCAGCCCCGCCGCCCCGTCGTCGCCCATGCCGGTGAGAAGGACGCCGATGCCGGCCGGGCCCACGGAGCGCGCCACCGGCCGGAACAGCTCGTCGGCCGAGGGGCGGTGAAGGGAAGCCGGCCGGGGATCGAGCCGGAGTCTCCGGTCCGGGTCGATCCGCAGGTGGAAATGAGATGGCGCGACGTAGACGTGGCCTTTCGCCGGGCTGGCGCCGTCCTGGGCGGCGCTGACCAGGAGGGGCGACCGCGTCCCGAGCCACGACACGAAGTTGGCCATGAAGTCCGAGTGGATGTGCTGCACGACGAGGACGGGGGCGCGGAGTCCGGCCAGGTCGGCGAGCACGCGGGCGATGGCGCCGGGGCCCCCAGTGGACGCCGCCACCGCCACGACTGTCCCCGCGGCCGCGGTGGCCCCGGGAAGGGGGGCGGGCGCCTTCGGCCGCGCCGGGCGGGCCCCTCGCAAGGCGACAACAGTGGTGCGCAAGCGGGTCTGGTCGCTCTCGGTCCAGCGCGACGGCTTGGGCAACACCTCGACCGCCCCCGCGGACAGCGCATCGAGCGCCAGGCGCGAGGGCTGCCCCTCGCCGGCGGAGACGGTCAGGACGAGGATCGGCACGGGGCTCGCCTGCATCACCTGGCGGATCGCCTCCACTCCCCCGGCGCCGGGAAGGTGAAGGTCCATCGTCACCACGTCGGGCCGGCTCGAACGGACCGCGGCGAGTGCACCGTCGGTGTCCACCGCCTGCCCGACGACCTTGATCTCCTTGGTTGCCTCCAGCACCGAGATGAGGTGGGCGCGCTGGACGGCGGAGTCCTCGACGACGACGACGCGAACGGGGCTCATGCCGCGCGCTTCCCGACGATGCGCTCGATGGCCGCCAGAAGTGCGAGCGCCTCGACGCCGTCGCTGGCCGTTCGCACCTGATAGCCCGCGCACTGAAGGGTCGCACCCTGCAGTTCCCGCACGGTGAGGGCGTCGTCGACGACGAGAACCTCGCCCCGCTCTGTCTCCGGTGCACGCGCCTCGGCGATGGCGCGCATCCGGTCGCGGGTCCGCCGGGCGCGTTCGATCAGGCGGGTGGCGTCCAGCACGAGCAGGATCGAGCCGTCGGGCTCGGTGCTGGCCCCGGCCAGAACGTCGAGACGGGGCAGCAGGCCGCTGAGCCTCTTCACCACGACCTCGCGCCGGCCCAGCGACTGCATGACTCTGGTGTCGGCGGATGTCCGAGCCCGCTCAACCGGGAGGGACTCCCCAATCTTGAGGACTTTCGGCCTTCCCCCAGGGGGCCGAAAGGTCCTCCCGCGTCAATCACCGCTGCGCGATGGTCTGTTTGCACTCTCCTGCCGGCCGGCGCGCGCACCGATAGACGCAAGGATGACCCAACGACCCCTCGCGGGGACATCCCGCCAAGGTCTCGCGCGATCGGTGAGCAATCGCCGGTCGCAAGCGGCCCTCGACGCGACCTCCGACTGCATCGTGCTGGTCGAGGCGGACGGCCGGGTCGTCGCCGCCAACGCCGCCGCCGCCGCCTTCGTGGGCGGGGCCGACCCGCACGCCGACCGGCTCCTCGTCGGGGTCGTCCATCCTGGTGATCAGGACCAGATCAGGGCATGGCTCGCGGACTTGGCGGCGGGGATCGCCGACGGGCGGTCCGTCCGGTTCCGGGCGGCGACGCCCGCGGGCGAGTGGCGCCTGCTCGAAGCGGTTGGGACCAACCGGCTGGCGGAGCCGGACGTGCAGGCTCTGGTCATCGGGGCTCGGGACATCACTGAGGAAGCGGCCTCGGTTGCCCGGAGTCTTCGCGGCGAACGGCTCTACGAGGTCCTGGTCGAGACCAATGACTCGTGCCTGCCGGGAGCGTCCCTGGACGCCACGTTTTTTCGGGCCTGCCGGTCGGCGACCCGGGCAGGCGGTTTCAAGATGGCGTGGATCGGCGAGGTCGTGGGCGGGGCGGTAGTGGCTCGGGCCGTGGCGGGCGCGGGAGCGGAATACGTGCGGGGTTTGTCGATTCTCGTGAGCGAACATGATCCCCGGGGGCGCGGTCCGACAGGAACGGCGGCACGGGTGGGGCAGACCGACGTGTGTAACGACATTTTGGGCGAGGACCGCCTGCGGCCCTGGTGGGACCCGGCGGTGCGCTTCGGTTTCGCGGCGTCGATCGCGGTGCCCATCGCCGTCGACGGGGAAGTCCGGGGCGTCTTCTCGGTGTACTCGTCCGTCACCGACGCATTCGACGATGCGGGCATCGCCCTTCTCGAGATGGTGGCGTCCAACCTGGCGCGGCACTGGGAGAGCGCCGACCGGGCGTCGTGCGTATCTCCCGAGCCATCCCGGCCTGACGCCGTCGTGTCGCGGGCACCCGCCCAGCAACGGCGGCGGATTGACCAGCTCACCGGTGTCGCCGACCGCGAGGGAGCGCGCAAGTGGCTCTCGCACGAATTGAGGCGCCTTGCCGTTCCAAACGACCTCACTGTGCTCATGGTCGATATCGACCGCTTCCACCAGGTCAACCAGGAACTTGGCGGCGAAGGGGGGGACCGGATCCTTCAGCAGGCGGCACGCCGGCTCGCGGCGGTCGTCCGGTGTGGCGACCTGGTCGCCCGGGTGAGCGGCGACGAGTTCCTCCTGGCGATGGTGTGCCCGACCGGCTCGTGCGGCGCGGACGAGCTGACGCAGCGGATCGGCGACCTCTTCCGCTCCCCGCTCCCCGGACTGACGAGGCCGCTCACGGTGGGCGTCGGCGTCGCGACCGCCCGCGACGGGAACCGCACGCCCGACGATCTGATCCAGCGGGCCGGCGTCGCCCTTCGGGAGGCGAAGCGCCGGGGACCCGGCGGCCTGGTCCATTTCAACGGCGCCCTCGCCGACGTGGTCGACCGCCGGACCCGCATCGAGCACGACCTCGCGGTCGCCGTCGAACGCCGCCAGTTGACGGTGCTCTACCAGCCGATCGTCGACCTCTCCACCGGAGTGGTCGTGGGCGCGGAGGCCCTCGTGCGGTGGCGCCACGCCCAACTCGGCCCGATCTCACCCGACGAGTTCATCGCGCTGGCGGAGGGCAACGGCCTCATCATCCCGATCGGCCGGTACGTCCTGCGCGAGGCGGTCAAGGCGCTCGCGTCCTGGTCGAGCGACTCCGCCCCTCCCCTCTACGTGACCGTCAACGTCTCCCCCCGCCAGTTCGCCGACCCTGATTTTCTCTCAACGTTCGACCGGGTCGTCGCCGAGGCCCGTGGCGATCGGGCCCGGTTGCGGGTCGAGATCACCGAAACGGCGTTGGCGGCCGACGCCGAGCAGGCTCTGCGCACCGTCCGCCAGCTCCGCGAGAGGAACGTCGCGGTCGCCATCGACGATTTCGGCACCGGCTACTCGTCCTTGAACCAGCTCCGCCACCTACCGATCGACGCCATCAAACTCGACCGGTCCTTCGTGCGTGGGCTACCCGATGAGCCGGCGGACGCGGCGGTGTGCAAGGCGGTCGTGAGCCTGGCCCAGGCCATGGGGCTCTCGGTCATCGCCGAGGGGGTCGAGTCGGAGGCGCAGCGCCTCATGCTCGACTCCATGGGGTGCGCCTTCGGACAGGGCTACCTGTGGTCGCCGGCGATTCCCGGGGACCGCCTGCTGGCGCTGGCGACGCGCCGCCGTTGCGGCTGAGCCCGTTCAACGCAAACGGGTCGAAGGGCACCGCCCGGCGGCCTCGGTCAGCTCGACAGGGCGCGTTGGCGCCCAAGAACTCCTCCCACGCCTGCGCGGCGCACCCGGAATCCGTCATCGTCGAGGGTCGTGACCACGACCTCGTGACCCCCACGGCCACGTCGGTCCGATCGCCGTACATGAGGGGTCCTGCTCAAATGTGCGTTAGAGCGCTCGGCGCGACGAGCGCGTCGATCATCGCAGCGATCTCGCCCGGCTGCTCGAATATCACGCCGTCGTCCTCCAGCTGACCTCAAATGCAGCGCCGGCGACACGGGCTCCTCGCTCCCCCGCCGGTCGTGCGTGACAATGATATTTCCGGCAGTCAGTGCGGTATGTATTGCCGGCGACTCATACCGGTCTGTTCTTGACATCGCCGCCGCCCTGTGTGACTGTGCACGGGACAGCTTGAACGGGCGGAGGTTCGGCAATGAGGCGACGGTGGCGCGGCGTTTTTGTCATCGCTGTAGTAATGGCGGCGTCGGCGGTGGGGCCGGTCAGCGGTGCCCAGGCGAAGAGCCAGATGCAACTCACGGCGCAGATGATCCTGGCCATGCGAGCGGCGCAGTTCGACCAGACGATCGACTTCGGCCCCTTCGAGGACGTGTGTCCCGGGGCGTCCTTCTGCCCCGTGCCGGCGCGCCCGGTCAAGCACCTGCCGAACGTCGACCTGGCCATCATCGAGCTCGACGCGCAGGGCCACGCCATCAGCGCGGCCAACGTGCTGCTCTCACGTGACTACCCCGGGGGCTTTCCCGTCCCCATCGATCGCGTCGCCGGCCCGGCCGGCACGTATGGGGCGAGCCTGGTCCGGTGGCGGCGCTGGGACATCGACCGCTACAACGGCGGAACGTTCTCCCAGGAGGACGGTCACCAGCTCACGACCAAGGGGTGGACAAACAACCCGCCCCTGACATCGGCGGACGACATCGTTCCTGGGCGGAGCCCAACGCCGGTCCAGTTCATGTCGCCCTACCCGGCGTCGCTGTTCAAGCTCATTGTCGCTTTTCGCATCATGCGCCTGGTGGACGTCGGCCAGCTGACCCTCGACACGCCCTACACCTACAACCCGGTGGCGGCGCAGCTCGCGGCTGAGGCGGCGCGGTCGGACCAGCCCCTTCAAGACCATGGGCCACCGGCACGCGAGAGGCTCGCCGTCGCCGCGCCGAGTGCGGCGCCCGGCGAGACCCGGGCCATCCGGGACTGGATGGACCCAATGATCACGTACTCCGACAACTACGCTGCTCGCGCCCTGCTCAAGCTCCTGCACGACCGCAACGACCTCGGGGCGATGCACGCGGAGCTGCGGGACATGGGCCTCGCCACGCTCCAGATCAACGGCACCAACCCCGTCACTGGCGGGAACTGGCAGCCCGGCAGCATCCACATGACCGCGCTCGACACGGCCCGCCTGCTGTGGCTGATCGACGGAGGGCAAGGGACCCTGTGGCTGCGTCCCGACGGCCAGCCAGTCCTGGCGAGCATGTTGTCCGACCCGTCGCGCGCCTACCTGAAATCGCTGCTGGGCGACTACGGCTTCCACGAAGCGCTGGACACGTCCAGCCTGTGCGACAAGGCCAACGTCAGGCCGGGCATTCCCGCCCTGGTGCCCGCCCGCTGGATCAACCCGGACGGAACCGAGACCGCTGGCGGCTACCCCTACGGCCAGGATGTGCGGCCCTGCAACGCCACCGCGGAGGTGACGTTCGCCCACAAGACGGGGCTGACCTTCAACTACGGCTCGGACGCAGGCATCGTCCGCTCCATGCCCGGAAGGCCCCAGCGGCACTACGTGATCGCCTTCCTCTCCAGCCTCGGGTACCGCTACACCGATCCCGCCTTCGCCAGCCGCACCACCTACCCCTGTTACGACGCGGTCGGGGCGATCTGCTACACCCAGCGCATCCCGGGAATGGCCAAGCAGCTGGATGACTTCCTGCGGTCGTCGAACTAGAGGGACCAGGACGCCGGGACGAGGCGTCCCGACTCCGGGTCGAACAAACCGATTCCGGCCGGGTCGACGGCCAATGTCGGCGACTCGTGACCAGGAGGTCGTTCACGCTGAAGTTGTCCGGCCGGTCGACGTCGATGGCGATGGCGATGGCGATGCGTTCGTTGTCAGAGTTCAAGCCCAAGGATCAGCGCAAGGGCGTCATCGACAGCGCGCAACTCGGTCTGGTCCAGCCGCCCGGCGGAGGAGCCGAGCCGTCGTGGATCCACCACCGTCGTCTGCTCAACGATGACGCGTGTGGTGCGCCCATCGAGCGTGATGGTCGGGCGGAAGGTCGTCGGGCGCGCGCTGGTGGATGTGGGCGCCACAAGGGTGGTTGAGAGGTCGAGGAAGTCATCAGCCTGCACGATCACCGCATAACGAGCGCCGCGCTGCTCATGGCCTCGCGCCCCCCGGGGGTCCCGCAGATGGAACACTTCGCCGCGGACCATCTCAGTCGAGCGCTGCGGGTGCTAGAGCCGCCATTTCCTTGCGGATTTGTCGCATTTCCTCCCGGTCGCTCTCGTCGGCTGCGACTCGGCGAACCTCGTCGCGAACAGCCGATCGGGCGCGTCGGCGTGCCGCAGCCTCACGCAGGGCCGTCCGCACGGCCTCGGAGTCGCTCATTCCCGTGGCACGGACGATGTCGAGCGCGGCTGCCGATGCGTCGTCGAGCCGGACATGAAGAGAGCGGGCCACTGCTCCAATCGTAGTACGAATCATGCTACGGCCTCACCCAGACGAGCGGGGCATATGACTCGGATCGGGGTTCGTGAGCCTCGCCAGAAGCCCAGCGCCGCGTGAGTTGAACACGTAGAGGACCTTCGGCGACAGGGAGCGTGAGCACGCCGCTCCGTTGACCGGTAGCGCACCGGGTTGGCGCGACCCGACGACTCCGAGCGGGACAGTCGGAAGGTACAGCCACCCGGTCGCGCCAGCCCCGCTCTGGGCGATCAGCATTCATGGCGCCGCATCGAGGCACCGGTCCATCATGGATGCCGGATTAGCGTCGGCGGCGATGCCCAACGCTGCTCAGTTCATTTTCACCATGCGCCGGGTCAGCCGCTTCCACCCCCCCGACAAGGAGGTGGTGAAGGACATGACGCTGGCCTTTTACCCGGGGGCCAAGATCGGCGTCATCGGGCCCAACGGTTCGGGCAAGTCCTCGCTGCTGCGGATCATGGCCGGCGTGGACGACGGCTACACGGGCGAGGCCCGCCTGTCGCCGGGCTTCACGCGCGGCCTCCTCGAGCAGGAGCCCCACCTCGAGGCGTCCAAGGACGTCAAGGCGAACGTGATGGACGGCGTCGGCGCCGTGGCCGACCTCCTGCGCCAGTACGACGAGGTGCTCGGGCGTTACGCCGACCCCGACGCTGACTTCGACAAGATCGGTGAGGACCAGGCGCGACTCGAAGCCGAGATTGAGGTCAAGGGCGCGAACGACCTCGAGCGCCAGATCGAGATCGCCATGGACGCGCTGCGCCTGCCGCCGGGCGACGCCGACGTGACGACCCTCTCGGGCGGCGAGCGCCGCCGCGTCGCGCTGTGCCGCCTGCTGCTGGCCAAGCCCGACCTGTTGCTCCTCGACGAACCGACCAACCACCTCGACGCCGAGTCGGTGGCCTGGTTGGAGCACACGCTGCGCGACTACCCGGGCACGGTCGTGGCGGTGACCCACGACCGTTACTTCCTCGACAACGTGGCCCGGTGGATCCTCGAGCTGGACCACGGCCGAGGCCACCCTTTCGAAGGCAACTACTCGGGGTGGCTCGAGCAGAAGCAGGAACGGCTCCGGCTGGAGCAGAAGGCCGACTCGGCCCGGGCCAAGACACTGGAACGGGAGCTGGAGTGGGTGCGGATGGCGCCCCGGGCCCGCCAGGCCAAGTCCAAGGCTCGCATCGGCGCCTACGAGAAGCTGTTCGCCGAGGCCCGCGCCGCTGACGGCGCCGCCAACCGGCTGGAGATCGCCATCCCCCCCGGCGAGCGGTTGGGCGACGTCGTGATCGACGTCGAAGGGCTGTCCAAGGCCTACGGCGAGCGGCTCCTCATCGAGGACCTGACGTTCTCACTCCCGCCGGCGGGCATCGTGGGCGTCGTCGGACCCAACGGCGCGGGGAAGACGACCCTGTTCCGGATACTGACCGGCGCGGAGAAGCCGGACGCGGGGACGGTCAAGGTCGGCCCCACGGTCGACCTCTCGTACGTGGACCAAGACCGCGACTCGCTCGACGATGCGAACACGATCTACCAGGAGATCACGGGCGGCCAGGAGTTCTTCAAGATCGGCGCACGCGAGATCAACGGTCGCGCCTACGTAGCGTCGTTCAACTTCACCGGGTCAGACCAGCAGAAGCCGGTCGGCCAGGCCTCGGGCGGCGAGCGCAACCGGGTGCACCTGGCCAAGCTGCTGCGCCGGGCGGGCAACGTGCTGCTCCTCGACGAGCCGACCAACGACCTCGACGTCGACACCCTGCGTGCGCTGGAGGACGGCCTGGCCTCGTTCCCGGGCTGCGCGGTGATCATCAGCCACGATCGTTGGTTCCTCGACCGCATCTGCACCCACGTGCTGGCCTTCGAGGGCGACAGCCAGGTGCGGTGGTTCGCGGGCAACTTCACCGAGTACGAGGCGATGCGGCGTAAAGAGTTGGGAGCAGCCGCCGACCAGCCTCACCGCATCAAGTACAAGCCGCTCGTCCGGTAGCGGTTTCGCCGCACTTGGGCACCGCCCTCAGGCGCCAGCGCCGACTTCGGCACCGCGGCTGGGGTGTCTGTGATGGTGCATCGATCACCGGGAAGAGGAGACCATGGGCAAGCTCATCGTGACCGAGTTCGCAACGCGCGACGCGGTGGCGCGGGCCTCGCCGGAGTGGCAACGTCGTTGATCCGCCGAGCGACTACCCGCTTGCTCGCCGGTAGTCGCTCATTTCAATCATCTGAATCGTCGTGATTGGGGGTCGACAACCCGAAATCCATCTA
This sequence comes from Acidimicrobiia bacterium, assembly GCA_023265045.1. Taxonomy (GTDB): domain Bacteria; phylum Actinomycetota; class Acidimicrobiia; order Acidimicrobiales; family AC-14; genus JAHFUQ01. The sequence goes on along the minus strand of JAHFUQ010000016.1, from coordinate 6,083 downwards.
GCCGCGGGGAGAGCGACGGGCGCAGGCGCGGAGCCGATGATCGTCGACACCGGCACGATCGCCAATCGCAAGCAATGGCTGAGACGTGTTCTCGCTGGTCGAGCCGGCCGACGTCCGGTGGATCTTCCTGTCGCACGACGATGTCGACCACACCGGCAACCCCGAGGAGACGATCAGCGCCTGCCCGAACGCGCGGCTCGTGTGCAACTGGGCCATGGTGGAGCGGCACACCAACTGCTTCGAATTCCCGCACGCTCGGTGCCGATGGGTGATGGACGGCGAGTCGCTCGACATCGGCGACCGCGTGCTGCACGCCCTGCGCCCCCCCGTCTACGACTCACCCACGACTCGCGGCCTGCTCGACCCGACAACAGGCGTCTATTGGTCGGTTGACTCGTTCGCCACTCCCCTGCCGCACCCGGAGGCGCCGATCGCAGATCTCGACGCGGAGTTCTGGGGCTTCGGTCTCATGCTGTTCTCCCTGGGCGCGGTGAGCCCGTGGCTGTCCCTGGTGGACGAGACGAAGTTCGGCCGCTATGTCGACCGGGTCCAGAACCTCGACATCACGACGATCGCCGGTTGTCACACGCCGGTCGTCGAGGGACCGTTCATCGAGCAAGCGTTCGCCCACACCCGGCGGTTGCCTTCCGTCGATCCGCCCAAGCTCCCCGACCAGTCCGTCCTCGATCAGGTCATCGCCGCCACCGCCCAACCCGCGACCTGATCTCGCGCGCTGATCGCGGCGCTAAGGGATCGATGCGCCTTCAGGCGAGAGTGAAGAACGCGCCCGACGCGGTGATGCTTCCCTGGACCCGAAGGCGCAGGCCGGTGCTCCCGTCCGGCACTTCGAACACGGCGAATCCCCGTATCGCCTCGCCCGCGGGAATCTCGCCATCAGGCGGACCCGGGGTGATCGTCGTGATGACCATGTCGTATTGCCGGTTGGCGCCGTCGACAAGATGGAACCCGAGCAGCGACGAGAACGACTGCTGCTTCGTACCCCGGTTGGCGACCTGCACGTCGACCGCCACGTAGTGCATTCCCGCCTTCGCCTTGTCGAAGGGGTTGGTCGTGGACGCCGGGTTCTTGAAGCCGAAGACGGTTATGTCGAAGTCCGATGTCCGGGCCGTATCGCCCACCGCATTTGACGATTTGGTCGACGGCTTGGTCGTCGCCGGAGGGGCGGTGGGTCGTTCCTCGGCCGGGCTCGTATCGCCCGTGGCGGCCACGGGCGTGTCCTTCTTGTCGTCGGAGGACGAGGCGGCGATGCCGATGATCACGACGAGGGGCGTCGCGATCTTGACCCAGAGCGGGATCCGCCGGCGCTTGCGGTTCGCCGCTGGTCGAGCCTCCTGGGTCCGGACGGGCCGAGCCAGCGCCTTCGGAGGGGGGACGTAGCCGGTTGGCGTCGGTCGAGGAGGGGGTGGTGGGGGGGCCTCGACCGGCGGCGGTGCAGGGATGGGGTCGATGGCTTGGACCCGGTCGACCGAAGCAACGTGCTCGGTCCACCTCTCGCCGTCCCAGTAGCGGGCGTAGAACCGGGTGTACGGGTCCTTCTTCCACCCCGGCGCCTGTCGGGGGTCTCGCCACTGATCCGCCATCGACCGCCTCCTCACTTGCTCGCGTGCTCGCGCGCGGTTGAGCCTATGCCCGCAGGGGCGCCGGATTGAACGCCTAGAGGGGAGCGCCGGTGTGGTCGGGCGCCTACTCGGCGGTGACGACGCCTGAGGCTGAGATGGCGACCTTGGCGCTCGTCTTCCCGCTTCGCGAGCCCAGGGATTCAATCTTCGTCACCAAGTCCGTGCCTTCGACGACCTCGCCGAACACGACGTGCGCGCCGTCCAGCCAAGGCGTCGCCACGGTGGTGATGAAGAACTGCGAGCCGTTGGTGTTCTTCCCGGCATTGGCCATCGACAGGAGGAACGGCTTGCTGTGCTTCAGCTTGAAGTTCTCGTCGGCGAACTTCTCGCCGTAGATGCTTTTGCCGCCGGTGCCGTCGCCCCGGGTGAAGTCTCCACCCTGGAGCATGAACTGCGGGATGACTCGGTGGAACGGCGACCCGGTGTATCCGAAGCCGTGCTGTCCCGTGGCGAGCTCGCGGAAGTTCTGCGCTGTCTTGGGGACGATGTCGTCGAAGAGTTTGAAGACCATCCGTCCCGCGGGGGCGCCGTCGATGGTCACGTCGAAGAAGACGTTTGTCGTCATGCGGACATCCTGTCACGGCCGACCCGCCCCGCCGGCAAGGGCGGCCGCGAGCCGCTCGATCTTGTCGAGTGTCCTGTGATCGGCGAGCAGAACGGGAACCTCGCGCGCTGCGAGGTCGCGCTCGACTTCGTTGCAGTGGTTGAGGGCGATGTTGACTCTCGACAGCACCCCGTTGAGGTCGGCGGTGACGCGGCTGGGAGCGGTGCCCGCATCGTGCGCCGCGGGGAGCCATAGTGGTCCGGTGAGCATCGCCCTCGACGATCTTTCCGCGCCCGGCGCAGCTGGAGTCGGCGCGCTGTTGATGATCGACGCCGCGTTGCCGCGAGACCCGTTCGGCCACCCGTATCAGGTGCTGTACTGGTTCGACGACGAGAACCGGCCCCTTTGTCTGGTGGTCGACAGTGAGGGCGGCGCCCTCGTCTATGAGAACAATGAGGAGGGTGACCCGCTCGCGGTCGAAGCACGGTGCCAGCGGCCCCCGGAGGCGGTGGCCGCCGCCGCCTGGCGGTGGTGGCACGAGGAAGCAGGCGCAGCCGAGTAACGGGGTCCCGACGCGGGGCTGGCCATCACGCCCTGACTACGCGCACGGAGGGAACGGTTCAAGGCCCTATGCGACTTGTGCCTACGCTGCGCGGTTACGGACGGCATTCGCAACATTGTCATCGGCTGCCCGCGTGGCGCCTGGCGGCACGACCGGGTCGAGGGCGAGCCTCGCCAACTCGGCGAGTTCTACGCCGGCTTGCTCGGGTGGCGCATCATCAGGGACGACTGGATCAAGGTCGGCGCCGGGCTGGAGGACTTCCCCCATCTTGCGTTCGGGGACGGCTGGACCGACTGGGGCCTGCCGGTGCAGGGGCGCCTCGACGTGCGCGTGCCTGCGCTGGCGCCCGCGGTTGAGGGGGCCTTAGCCGCGGGCGCGTCCGTCATCGAGCACGGGGACGAACGCGTCGTGCTCGCAGATCCCTTTGGGCATCCGGTATGCGTGCGCGACGGAGGCGGCGCCGCCTCAGCCATCGACGAGGTTGTGTTCGACTGCCCCGTCGGTGAGACGAGCGCGATGGCGACGTTCTTCGAACGGCTGCTCGGTTCGCCTATAGGGGTGAGTTTTCGAGACCTCGACGGGTTCGTGCCGACGACGTGGCCCGACCCGGCGGTTCCCGAGCAGATCCACCTCGACCTGCACTTCGCCGACCGGGACGCGGCCGTTGCGCGCGCCGAGGTCCTGGGCGCTCGACGCCTCCCTCGGCCGAGCCGTAGGGGCGGCGGAGCGACGTTCGCCGATCCCGCCGGCCACCCGCTGTGCTTGTGCACGTTGACCGGGAACTAGCCGTGCCCGACGGAGGGAGCGCGGTCGTGTTCCTCCACGCCCACCCCGACGACGAAGCGATCTTCACGGGCGGGACCATGGCCCGGCTGGCTGCCGCGGGAACGCGGGTCGTGCTGGTGGTGGCGACCCAGGGGGAACGCGGGGTGGCCCTCGCCTCCTCGGAGGCCGCCGGATCGCTGGCCGCGCACCGTCGGGACGAGACGGCGGAAGCCGCCGCCCTGCTCGGAGCCGCCCGCCTCGAGTTCTTGGGCTACGAGGACTCCGGCATGCTGGGCGATCCTGCCAACACCGCGCCAGGCGCCTTCTGGTCGGCGGACACCGACACCGTCGCGACCCATCTCGCCAGCCTGCTTCGCGAGGAGCGGGCCAGCGCCTTGGTGGTGTACGACGAGCACGGGATCTACGGGCACCCCGACCACGTCAAGGTCCACCGCGTCGGCGTAGAGGCGGCTCGACGGGCGGAGGTGCAAACGGTGTATGAGGTGACCGTCGACCGCGAGTACCTGCACTTCGTCGAGACCCACTTGGTCTCGGAGGCCGGCCAGGCGCTGGCGGCGGGCGCGGCGTCGCTGGGGATCGCGGCCTCCGGCGTGGGCGTGCCGACCGTGCTGGTGTCGACAACCGTCGACGTGAGGGCGCAACTCGACGTGAAGCGGGCCGCCATGGCCGCGCACGCGAGCCAGATCCCCGAGACCGCCTCGGCCCTGCGCCTGCCCATCGAGGAGTTCGCCGGGGTGTATGGCTACGAGTGGTACATCCGCCAGGGCCCGCCCGGCCCGCTCGAGGCGTTGGAGAGCATCTGAGGGTTCGTTCCGCGGCGCGCCGCCTCACAGGGGCTCCCGTCCGATGTGAGGGATCCGTCACACAGACGACACGCCCCCCAAACCGTTCAGACATGAGCGCTTCCTACGTTTTCGACATGAGCACAGCTGCTGACAGAGCAATGTTGCCGCAGGTGTCGGACGGAGACGCGAAGCTCGCGCGGCGAGGGGGGTGGATCGAGCATTGGGAGCCCGAGAACCCGGCCTTCTGGGAATCGACGGGAAAGAAGATCGCCCGCAAGAACCTCTTGGTGTCGATCTTCGCCGAACACCTTGGTTTCAGCGTCTGGGTCCTTTGGACAATCGTCGTCATCAACCTGGCGAACATCAACATCAACCTTTCGGTCTCCGAGATGTTCATGCTGACGGCGGTGCCCAACCTGGTGGGCTCGTTCCTGCGCATCCCCTACACGTTCGCAGTCCCCCGGTTCGGCGGCCGGACCTGGACGGCGATCAGCGCATCGCTTCTGTTCATCCCCACGCTGCTGCTCGCGATCCTCGTGCCCAGCGGCTGGCTCGCGGGGCAGAGCCACACCACGCAGCTGTGGGTGCTCCTGCTGTGCGCAGCCACCGCGGGGCTCGGCGGCGGCAACTTCTCCTCGTCGATGTTCAACATCTCGTTCTTCTACCCCGAGCGGAGGAAGGGGTTTGCGCTCGGGATGAACGCGGCCGGCGGCAACCTCGGCGTAGCCGTCGCCCAGCTGTTCGTACCACTCGCGATCATCGTCGGCGTCCCGGCTGCGGCCGTGAAGCTGCCCAAGCATCACGTCCACATGGCCTACGCGGGGCTGATGTGGCTGCCGCTGATCGCGGCCGCCGCGATCCTGGCGTGGCGGTACATGGACAGCCTTACCCAGGCCAAGGCGGACAAGCGGTCGTACGTCACCGCGCTGCGCAGCGGCCAGACGTGGATCATGTCCTTCCTCTACATCGGGACGTTCGGCTCGTTCATCGGCTTCTCGTTCGCGCTGCCGCTGGTGATCAAGAACACGTTCCCCGAGTTCCTGGCCGGACACCCGTTCATCGCGACGTACCTGGCCGGGCTCAGCTTCGTGGGCGCCCTGATCGGCTCGGTCGCCCGCCCGTTCGGTGGCTGGCTTTCGGACAAAGTCGGGGGCGGCAGCCGGGTCACCCTCGCGGTCTTCGTCGGCATGGCGTTGGCGACCGGTGCCGCCATCGTCGGTGTGCAGGGCCGGAACTTCCCGCTGTTCTTCGGGTCGTACATGGTCGTCTTTCTGCTGGCGGGCATGGGCAACGGCTCGACGTACAAGATGATCCCGTCCATCTTCGCCGCCCTCGGCCGCCGCGACGCCGAAGCGAAGGGGCTGGTGCCGGACGCGAACGTCGTTGACGCCCGGCGCCGCGCCGCCGCCGTCATCGGCATCGCCGGCGCCATCGGCGCCTTTGGCGGCTTCCTGATCCAGGTCGTGCTCCGGCAGGCGAGCCTCAACGTTTCGGCGCTCGTGAAGGCGGCGCCGACCGCGGCCCAGAAAGTGGCCGTCGCAGCCGCCCATGCCGATTGGTCGGTGCCCGCCCTCTGGGTCTTCCTCGTTTCCTACGTTGTCTTCGCGGCGACCACCTGGTTCTTCTACCTGCGGAAGGCCGTGGCCGGCGCAACCGTCTCGGGGCTCGCCTCCGCCGGCGTCTGAGCGCCGACCGTCTCGGCTCGAGCGAAGGGCGAGGCGGCCGTCAGCTCAGGCCGCGCGCCCTTCGGCGGCGGTCAGACGATG
>JAHFUQ010000251.1 GCA_023265045.1 Acidimicrobiia bacterium | reverse complement strand
AGTCGACGTCGCCACTCCGTACGTGGGCCACCGACCCCTCGAACCGTACGGCGCCCTGGTCGACAAGTGTCCGTGCGTCCCGAAGCCGCGGGTGCATGGCATCGAGCACCACCGGGTCGTACGGCAGCTCGCGATGGAAGTAGGCGCCGTCGTGAGCGTCGAATCCGACCCGTCCGGCGGCGCCGAGTCGACCGAGGGCACGCCGGACCCGGGCGTCGCTCAGACCCGATCGCTGGGCCAGCAGCGGGACGTCGAGCCTGGGCTCATAGGCGAGAAGTGCGGAGATGAGCTCGCTGTCCTTAGCTGCGTGGGGGTCGGCGAGGTCCCGCAGCACACCGCCTTCGCCCGAGAAACCACGGCTTACCTCGGGGCTGAGCGTGACGAGGAGGCGGGCGTCCTCGAGGTCGAGCTCCCACAGGCTCCCCGACGGGCCGTCGGTCCAGTCGGCGGTGTAGGCCCGCAGGGTATTTCCGAAACGGAGGAGCGGCTCCAGTACACGAAGACGCTCGGGTCCGGCCAGGCCGACGGTTCCGGGCCCGCCGCGCCCGGTTAGGCGCAGGCCACGCCCCGCGGGAACCGCCCACAGTAGAGACGTACGGGTGCCGGGGGCACTCGGCAGGGAGCGGATGAAGCGACGTGCTTCGACGACCGGGATCTCAAATGCCGGCGACATCGTGGCGGCCACAACCTGGACCTCGGCAAATCCCTTCACCCACCGCTCGGGCAACGGGACCTTCTTCTCGGTGACATTGGCGTCGAGCGTCGTGACGGTGACGTCCTGACCCACGCTCATGTGCAGCGGGTCGAGACCGGCGATGCCGGCGAGCGCCTCCCGCATCGGGGGGTTGAAGTCGACGTTCGTCGTGCCGGCGTCGAGCGCAGGGCCGTCGAGGGCTCCGGGGAGAACGTCGAGGCGGGCATAGACGCCACAGCAGGCCGAGAAGCTCTCGAATCGCAGCCGGTCGCCGTTGCTCGTCACCACCGGGTCGGCCGCCCGGAGGACGGCCGCCAACATGCCCGGCGGTACGTAGTACCTGGTCCTGGCCACGCGAGCGACGGCGAGCAGGGCGTCGGCGGTCTGCTCCGCATGGCCGAGGAAGCCGTCGAAAAACCTCGGATGCTCGACAAGACCCCTTGCCGTCTGCCCGCCGCTGGTGGACAGGCGGACATCGGCCCGGCCGTCGAGCACACCCACCGATGAGGGCACTGTGTAGCGGTAGACCTGCTCCACGCCGGCAGCCACCCTCACAAGGGTACGTCGGGATGCGACTGTAGGAGCATGGATGCGGCAACCGTCTGCGGGCTGATCACCGAGTGGGGCGAGCAGGCGCGGCGCGGCGTCTACGAGCGGCGGTGGGAACGGGACCTCGCGGTGTGGCGGGCCGTGCTGGAGGCGTTGGAAGCTGCGGGCAACGGCGTGCAGCCGGCGACGCCGACCACGCGCCCCCCACCGTGGCTGGCCGCGCTGGTGCGGGACCGACTCCAGATGCTGGCCACTCGTTGGTCCCACGACTCGATGTTCGCCAGCATCCGGGCGATGGAGCGTCTGGGACTCGCGCAACTGGAACCGGACGACACCTACGTCCTGGCCGCCGTCGGGGGCATCGGCGGACGCTCCTCGCCAATACGGGCTGCAACCATGCGCGACGATCCCGAGCTGCGGGACCGGGTCGTCTGGCGGATGTTCGAGGTAGAGGGCGGTGGCGAGGTGAGCCTGGCCAACGTCGACAAATACAGCACCGACGGCGCCGGCTGGCGGGCCGCCTTCGTGGAGCTGACCGGGGATGGCACCCTTCCACGCGAACGGGTGCTCACCAGCTGCCTGGCCGCCCTGAACCGTGACTTCAGCGCCTATCGCGCCGGGTGGTACGGGCGCCTGTACGACGCTCTGGAGCCGACAGTCGATGAGATCGCCGGCCATCAGGGGCAGCTGCGCTCGCTGCTGCGAAGCATGATTGGCGCGACCGTCACCTTCTCGGTGTCAAAGCTCCGCCAGGTGGACAAGGCGGGTCTGCTCGACGATGCGGAGACGTTGCCGGCGCTGACGGCTGCAGTTGTCGCGGCGCCGAAGGGGACTGCGCTGGGCGCGGTCCGACTTGCCCAGGCCATCGCCAAGCGCGCTCCGGCTCTCGGGGCGCCTGCGGCCGACGTGGCCGCTGCGGCACTCGCTCACCCCCACGCCGACGTCCAGCGGGCCGCCGCCACCCTTCTCACCGCACTCGGCGGTGCGGAACGGCTGGCCTCCGCCGAGGCCGTCCTGGAGCCCAGTGTGCGGGCGGACGTGCTCGGACGCCCGGCGGACCCCGGGGAGCGCGGCACAGCGCCGGCGGCGGCGGCGCCGGAGGCCCGGCCGCTCGCTCCGGTCTCGGGAGACGAGGACCTCGTCGAGCGTGTCGCCGCCCTGCTCGAGGATGACGGCGATCCCATCGAACTGGAGCTGGTGCTGGCCGGGCTCGCTCGGCTCGGACCGACGGCACGGCTCCAGTCGCTGAGCAAGCGTGCTCTCGCCGTTCTGCGGCGAGGCTCGCGCGAGGGTGTGACCACGCTCTGGCTGAGCGGGCAGGTGGCGCGCCTCGTGCTCGCCGCCGATGGCGTGCACCTGGATCCCGCTCCGCCGGCGCCGACCCACGCGGTGGCGTTTCTGGTCAGGCGGCTCGTGGTCGTCGAGGAGATCCTGCGTGGTGTGCGCCCGCCACAGCTGCTGCTGGCGACCCCCGACGACCCCGTGGGCTGGCTGGCCCCGATAACCCTGGTCGATCGACTGGAACGCCATCCGGAGCCCGACAGCTACGACCTCGTCGCTGCGCTCCTCCGCCTGCACCCCGACGGGCGCAACGCAGCGATGGCCGGTGCCGCTGGTCTCGAAGGTCGCAGGGGCGAGGTCGTCCGCTATGCGCTCGGGGGGCAGGCGCCGCAGCAACCGCGTCGGCTCCTACGTTCGCCGTCTGCGCCCGGGTCGCCGGCGTGGTGGATCGCCGCCGCCCGCACCCGCTCGCCCGTGCAGCCTGACGCATGGCTCGCCAGACTCGG
>JAHFUQ010000250.1 GCA_023265045.1 Acidimicrobiia bacterium | reverse complement strand
CCGCCGCCCCCGCGCCACGCGCGCCTGCGCCGGCGGCGCCCCCGGCTGTGGCCAAGAAGGTCCGGTCCCCGAGCACCCTGCGGCGGCTGGTCGCGCTGGCCGAACGGGAGGTCGAGGCCGCCTGTGCGGAACGGGACCGGTTGGCGGCCGAGCTGGCGGGCGGCGGTGACTACACGGCTGTCGCCCGGCTGGCCGCGCAGCTGGCGGCGGCCGAGACCCGGCTCGCCGAAACGGAGGAACGGTGGTTGGCCGCGGCCGAGGAGCTGGGCTCGATCGCTTAGGTCTTCTTGGCCCGGCTGGGGGCGACGCGGGGCAACTCGCCTGGCATCTTGGGGTAGACGGGCGGCCAGGGAGCGTCGGGCAGGCCGGCCTCGCGGTCGCGCTCGTTCAGCTCGAGCAGGGGATCGAGTGACTGCGGCGTCATCGTCGCCCACGCGTCGCCCTTGGCGGTGAAGCGAGCGGGAACCGTGGCGATGGTCAGCTCGTCGGGGACGATGGCGTCCAGCTCGTCCCACGCGAAGGGGGTCGACACCTGGGCGCCCGGCCGGGCCCGCACCGACCATGCCCCGAAGACGGTCTTGTGGGGCGCGTTCTGGTTGAAGTCCACGAACACGCGGGCTCCCCGCTCCTCTTTCCACCACGCCGCGGTGATGAGGTCGGGGCGGCGACGCTCCAGCTCCCGGGCCGTCGCCACTGCCGCAGCCCGCACTTCGTACGACGTCCGCTGCCCCGGCAACGCCCGGACGTAGATGTGGATGCCGCGGTTGCCGGTGGTCTTGGGCATCCCGGCGACGCCGAGCTCCTCGAACAGGTTGTGCACCTCGTGGGCCGCCTCCTGCACCATGGTGAAGGTGACGCCCGGCGTGGGGTCGAGGTCGATGCGCAGCTCGTCGGCGTGCTCGATGTCGTCCGCCTGCGACGGCCACACGTGGAAGCCCAGACACGCCATGTTCACGGCCCACAGCACGTGGGCCAGGTCGGCGGCCACGAGGGCGTTGGACGTAGTGCCGTTGGGCGTGCTCACGACCGCCGTCTGAAGCCACTCCGGCTTGTTCTCCGGCACCCGCTTTTGGAAGAACGACGACCCGCCCGCGCCGTTGGGGAACCGCTGCAGCAGCACCGGCCGGCCGCCCATGGCCCGCATGAGCGGTTCCTCGACCGATTGGTAGAACCGGACCAGGTCGAGCTTGGTGTCACCTCGGTCCTCGAAGAACACTTTGTCGGGGTGGGTGATCGTCAGCTCGCGCCCCGCCGCCTCGACCAGGACCCCGTCCTCAGCCACCGCTCGACGGTAGCGGAGACCCGCGCGCCAACGGCCGCCCGTCAGGGCGGACGAATATCAGGTCGTCGTTCGGGTCGCCCTCGACCCTCCATCTGCCCTCGTGGACGAGGCGGTGATGGTGCGGGCAAAGCCACACCAGATTGCCCATATCCGTTGGGCCGCCGTTGACCCAATGGGAGACGTGATGGACGTCGCCCCAGCGCCGGCGCTCGCAGCTCGGGAAGCGGCAGCCGCCGTCCCGGCGGCGGATCTTGCGGCACAGCCAGGCGGGGGGATTGCGGCGGGCCCTCGCCACCCCGTCGGGGCCGACCAGCTCGACCCGCGCGTCGCAGAGCTGGCGCCACAGGGCCTCGACGCCGATCGGCGGCCCGCCGTCGATGGTGACGACGCCGCCCTCGCCGGTCACGGCCGACGCCTCGGCCACGATCACGACCGTGGCCCGGTCGGGCGAGGCCTGCGCGCCGAGGTACGACGACGCGAGCTCTACGAGGGCGTGAGCGCCCCGATGGTCGTAGGAGTCGAACACGCCGGTCTCGAGGTTGGGCTTCTAGCCATCGACGATCTTCTCCAGCGCCGTGGCGACCGTCGCCCCCATCTCGTCGGGCTGGCCGCGCAGCTGCAGCATGCGCCGGTCGAGGTCCCACCACCAGCGCAGCGACCGCCGGGCGTGGGCGTCGGCCGCCTCATCCGGGCTGACGGGCCGGGCGTGGCGCGCGGCCGCCGCGCACTGGGCCGCCGACCAGCCGATGGCCTCGTCGGCCAGCGCCTCCTCGTTCTCCGGCGTGGCCAGCGTTGTCAGCGGCGCCACCTGGTCGAGCGACAGCAGGCCTTCCTCGAGGGCGCCGGCGAGCGCGGGCAGGGACTCGAGCGCCGTCCCCACCCTTGCCCACTCGGCGCCGGCTCGGTTGGCTACGCCGAGCCGGTACGCCAACCACGCACCCATCGATGTGGCCCCATCCTGTCGCCAAGCCCTGCGCCGGTCGTACTCGGCCGCGGCCGCCAGTAACCGGCGCTGCGCGGCGCACACGACGTCGTGCAACTGGTCGATCGCCTCGACCAGCTCGTCGTCGGTGCAGTCGGTGAATTCGGGCACGGCGTTTTGCCATTTTCCGGGGACTGTGCCAGGCGGTTTTCAATAAACGCGGCGACCACAACGAGCAGGAACAGGATTCAGAGCACATGGCGGAGAAGAGCACGGCGGCGGGCCACGTTCCGCCTCGGAGGTCGTGTGCCTGCAAAGACCCGGCGGCGAGCGGCCAGAATCCTTCGGCGTACCGCGCTAGGGACAACTCAGCCCAGGAGCGACCGCAGGTGGAACAGCCCGGGCGCGAGGTCGGGCTCGAGGTCGGCGACATCGCTCAATTGCGCCGCCACGGTCGCGCCGCCCCCCACCGCCTGGGCCCGCACGACCGCCTGTTCTGCTTCCGCCCGCTCGTCGACCCGGAGCGCACTCACGGCCAGTGTCACCTGCGCGGCCGCGTCCTCTGGGAAGAGCCCGGCCAACAACCGCCCCAGCGCCACCAGGCGCAACGGCTTGTCCCGCAAGTGAGGACTGGTCGCCAGCCTCCGCAGCCGGTCGAGGTCGTCGAGCAACGCGAAGGCCTTGTCGGCGCCATCCAGCCGGCACAGTGCGAGGAGCCCCTGGTGCACCAGCACGTCCGGCTGCTCGGGGTTGTCCAAGGCCAGCTGCGCCATTCTCGCCTCGGCCTCGTCGGTCAACAGCAGCGCCGCGTGCTCGTCGAGGAAGCTTCGG
>JAHFUQ010000112.1 GCA_023265045.1 Acidimicrobiia bacterium | reverse complement strand
GGCGCTGACCGCCGGCGGCCCGCCGCGGCCGGCGGCGCTGGCCTGGGCCGCGCCCAGCGCGGCGCTGGCCGTGACCTGCAACGTCGTGGCCCAGCACGCCTTCGCCGCCGCCGCGTTCTGGCTGCGCGACGCGGGCTCGGCCTGGTTCCTGTACCAGAAGCTCGTCTTCATCCTGGGCGGGATGCTCATCCCGCCGGAAGCCCTGCCGGGCTGGCTGCGGCGGATCACCGCCGTGCTGCCCTTCCGCGCCATGTCCTACGCGCCCGCCCGGCTGGCGGCCGGCCATGTCGAACCGTTCCTCGTCGTGCAGCAGGTGGGCTGGCTCGTCGTGCTCACGGCGGTGGCGGTCGCCCTGTTCCGGGCCGGGGAGCGCCGGCTCCAGGTGGTCGGCGGATGAGGCGGACGGCGACCGCGCTGGCGGCCACGTTCCGGGCGGCGGCGGCCGAGGTGCGCGCCAATCGGGCCGCCCTGGTCGCCCAGGCCACGGTCATGGGCGTCAACGACATCGTCTGGGTCGTCTTCTGGGTCCTGTTCTTCAGGCGCGTCGGCGACGTGCGGGGATGGGACGGCGACACGATCATGATCCTGCTCGCCGTGATCACGACCTCGGCGGGGATCGCCCTCGGCGTGCTGGCCAACGCCCGCCAGATCGGCAGGATGGCCGTCGACGGACAACTCGACGCCGTGCTCGCCCTTCCCGTCCCGCCGCTGGGCCATGTGCTGCTGCGCCGGATCGAGGCGGTCAACGTCGGCGACCTGCTCTTCGGCCCGGTGTTGTTCGTGTTGCTGTGCTCGCCCACCCCTGCGCGCACGGGGGCTTTCGTTTTCGGCGTCGCCTGCGCGTCGACGCTGATGACCTCGTTCCTGGTGCTGACCGGTTCGCTTGCCTTCTTCCTCGGCCGAAACGAGGGCGGCGAGCTCGGCTTCCACGCCATGCTCCTGCTCGGCGCCTACCCGGCGGACGTCTTCGCCGGCGCGGCCAAGATCTTGCTCTACACGGTGGTCCCGGCCGCCTTCGTGTCGACCGTCCCGTCCCGCCTCGTCGGCGACTTCGACGTGGGCCAGGCGGCGGGGCTGGCTGCGGTCGCCGCCGCCTTCGCCGTCGCGGCGTGGGGCACGTTCACCCTCGGCCTGCGCCGGTACACCTCAGGGTCCGTGTGGACCCGAGCGTGAAGAGGCCTCCACGAGCCGCTCCAGGGATTCGTGGTAGTCGGGCAGGAGCGGCACGCCCGAGAGGCGCAGGGCGGCGTTGTCGAGCACGGCGTAGTGGGGGCGGGGCGCGGGGCGGGGCGGGTCGAGCTCGCCGCTGCAGATGGGCGTGACCTGGGCCGGGTCGAGGCCGGCGGCGGCGACGATGTCGCAGGCGAAGCCGTACCAGTTCGTGACGCCCTGGTTGGTGACGTGGTAAACGCCCGGCAGGCGGGCGACGGCCAGGCGGCGGACCATGGCCGCCAGGTCGTCGGCGAAGGTGGGGCAGCCGTACTGGTCGTCCACCACCCGCAGCGCTTCGCCCGCCCGCGCCCGCCCGAGGACGGTCTTGGCGAAGTTCCGCCCGTGCCGGCCGCACACCCAGGACGTGCGCACCACCGTGTCCTCGCCGCTCAGCTCCGCTTCCCCGCCCAGCTTGGAGTGACCGTAGACCGACAGCGGGTTGGGGGCGTCCCACTCGTTGTAGGGGCGGTTGGCCATCCCGTCGAAGACGTAGTCGGTGGAGATGTAGACGACACGCGCCCCCACCAGCCGCGCCGCCTCGGCCACGTGGCGGGTTCCCAGGGCGTTGACCTGGTAGGCCCGGTCGGGATCGAGCTGGCAGCCGTCGACGTCGGTCCACGCCGCGGCGTGGACGATGGTCGTGGGCCGCACCGCGCCGACCGCCTGCAGGACGTGCTCCCGGTCGGCCACGTCGAGGGCGGCGTGGTCGAGCCCGACCGCGCCCGCCGGGCCGAAGGCGTCCATCAGCTCGCGCCCGAGCTGCCCGCCCGCACCGGTGACCAGCACTTTGCTCATTTCCAGTTGGTCTCCACCACTGGCGCCCGGCCCTTCAACGGCTCCCACCAGTCCCGCCGGTGGGCGTACCAGGCGACCGTGCCCGCCAGCCCGTCCTCGAAGTCGATCTGCGGTTCCCACCCCAGCTCGTCACGGATCTTGGTGCAGTCGAGGAGGTAGCGGCGGTCGTGGCCGGGCCGGTCGGGCACGATGGTCTTCAAGGAGGCCGGCTTGCCCAGCGCGTCCAGCACGAGGTCGGCGATCTGTTCGATGTCCCGCTCCAGCCCGCTGCCCACGTGGTACGTCTCGCCCACGCGCCCTCGCTCCAGCACCGCCTCGATGGCCCGGCAGTGGTCGAGCACGTGCAGCCACTCCCGCCGGTTCCGTACCGACTCGTACAGGGGCAGGGGCTGGTCGTCGAGCGCTTGGGCGACGAACAGGGGGATGACCTTCTCGGGGAACTGGTACGGGCCGTAGTTGTTCGAGCAGTTGGTGATAGTGACGGGCAGCCCGTAGGTCTCCGCGTAGGCGCGCACGGCGTGGTCGGCCCCCGCCTTGGACGCGTTGTACGGCGTGCGGGGCCGGTAGGGCGACGTCTCCGTGAACGCCTCCTCGGGGCCGGCGTCGAGCGCCAGGTCGCCGTACACCTCGCACGTCGAGACGTGGTGGAACCGCTCGACGCCCACCGCCCGGGCCGCCTCGAGCATCGTCTGGGTGCCGACCACGTTGGTGCGGAAGAAGCGGGCAGGGTCGAGCACGGCCAGGCTGTTGTGGGACTCGGCCGCGAAGTGCACGATCACGTCGACGGCGTGGTCGCGCAGGGCGGCCTCGGCGGCCGCCGCGTCGCACACGTCTGCCTCGACCAGCGTCGTCGCGGGGTCGAGGTTCGACCGGCTGCCGGCGTAGGTGAGCAGGTCGTAGGCGATCACCCGGTCGCCAGGATGGGCGCCGGACCAGTAGCGGGCGAAGTTCGACCCGATGAACCCGGCGCCGCCGGTGACCAGCAGGTTCATGGCGGGCTCAGACCAGGTCGACCCGGGAGTGGTCGCCCAGCACCAGCCGGTGCGCCTGGGGCTTGGAGCGCGTGCAGCACACCTCGACCTGCTTGCCGATGAGCGAGTCCTCGATGCGAGGGATGTCGACGATGCGGCTCTGCTCCAGCACGATGGTGTGCTCGATCGCCGACCGCACGATCTCGCACCCGTAGTAGATCGACGTGAACGGCCCGATGAAGCTGTCCACGATGCGCGTGCCCTCGCCCACGATGGCCGGGCCGCGGATCGTCGAGCGCACCACCTCGGCCCCGGGCTGCACGACGACCCGCCCGATCAGCCGCGACTCGTCGTCGACCTTGCCCTCGACCGCGGCCTCGACCGACTCCAGCACGAGGCGGTTCCCCTCCAGCAGGGCGTCGACCTGGCCGGTGTCCTTCCAGTAGCCGGTGACGACCTGGCTGCGCACCGGATGGCCCTGGTCGATGAGCCACTGGATGGCGTCGGTGATCTCCAGCTCGTCGCGCCACGACGGGCGGATGGCCCGCACCGCCTCGTGGATCGTCCGGTCGAACAGGTAGACGCCGACGAGGGCCAGGTCCGACGGCGGCGACTTCGGCTTCTCGACCAGGCGGACGACGCGGCCGTCGCCGTCCAGCTCCGCCACCCCGAAGTGCTGCGGGTCGGGCACCTGGGCGAGCAGGATGCGGGCCGCGGCCTTCTCCTCCGCGAACAGCCGCACGAACTCGCTCACGCCCTCGCCCAGGAGGTTGTCGCCCAGGTACATCACGAAGTCGTCGTCGCCCAGGAACTCGCCGGCGATGAGCACGCAGTGGGCCAGGCCCCGCGGCGCGTCCTGGGGGAGGTAGGTGACCCGCACGCCCCACCGCTCGCCGTCGCCCACCGCGGCCCGGATCTCCTCGGCGGTGTCGCCCACGATCATGCCCACGTCGACGATCCCCGCGGCGGCGATCGCTTCGAGCCCGTAGAACAGGATCGGCTTGTTGGCCACCGGCACCAGCTGCTTGGCGCTGGTGTGGGTGATCGGGCGCAGCCGGGTCCCCGCCCCGCCGGCCGGGATGATCGCCTTCATGGCGCCCGTGTCAGCACGCGGGCTGGGTCGAGCCCTTGTTGTCGGGCGCCGGGCTCTGGGGCACGCCCGTGGTCGCCGGGGCGGGCACCGCAGCCGTGGGGCTGTCGCGCACGCCGGTGAAGTCGGCCCCGACGATGAGGGCGACGTCGGCGGTGCCCAGGGTGTTGTTCGGCACGAGGTCAGCCCCGGCGCTCAGGTAGTTCTGCAGGAGTTGGGCCTTGGGCAACCCCTGCGGCCCGTACTGGACGACCGTGCGCTGGTAGGCGAAGGAGTCGGCCTCGCCGGTGCCCTGGACCGCGAAGCCGGCGTTGGTCAGCGCCAGCCCCGCCCTCGACGCGGCGCCGGCCACCCCGTTGCCGTTGAGCACGCGCACCTGCACCTCGGCGGGCTGGAGCTTGGGGGGCTCGGGCGCGGGCTTGCCGTTGATGTGGTCGATGAGGGGCTGGGCGGCGTTCTCGTTCAGCAGGAGGACGTAGGCGCCGCCGGGGGTGACGTAGTCGGTGGTGGGCAGTGTCTGCATGTCGACCTTGTTGGGGTCGAGCGACCGGAACCGCCGCGCCACGGTGACCATGTCCTTGGTCGACATGGTGCCGTCGATGGTCAGGTTGTTGACCCCGATCCCGATGAGGCGGTTGAGCGTGAGCGGGTTGGTCAGGCCCTGCGAGACGGCCTTCTTCATCATGCGGCGGATGAAGTCCTGCTGGCGGCTGATGCGGCCGATGTCCGAGGTCGGGTCGGACACCCAGCGGCCCGCCTCCAGGGACTCGTAGTAACGGCTGCGCACGTAGGCCAGGGCCTGGAAGCCGTCGAGCTTGACGCACCCCGCCTCGGGCTGGTCGAGCCCGGTCATCTTGTCCCGGGCCGGGGCGGCCAGGTACACGTTGAGGCCCCCGACGGTGTCGACGATGTTCTTGAACCCCTCGAAGTCGACCTCGGCATAGTGGTTGATCTGGATGCCGAGGACGTCCTGGATCGTCTGGATCAGCAGCGACGGGCCGCCCACCGCGAAGGCCGAGTTGATGCGGTCCCGCCCCTTCTCCCCGGGGATCTGGACGTACAGGTCGCGGGGGATGGACAGGATCGCGGCCTGCTCGGTCTTGGGGTCGATGTGCAGGACCATCATGGTGTCGCTGAGGCCCGAGCGGTCGCCTTCTTTGTCCTTGCCGGTGGCGTCGACCAGGTCGCCGGTGACGTTGCTGCGGCTGTCGGAGCCCACCAGCAGCACGTTCATCACGTTGCCGGGCACGTCCTCGGCCAGGGTGGGGATCGTGACCCGCTTGATCTTGCCGAGCTGCACCCGAAGGTAGACGTACCCGACCCCCGTCGCCACGACGGCCAGGACCAGCAGACCGATCAGCGCTTGGAAGACGCGGGTGACCCACTTCGGGCGCCTTCCAGCGCGCTGTGGTGGCCGCGGGCGCGGGTTGAACACCACGACGTCGGCCGGTGCGGACATGGTTCAAGGCTAGTCGTACCCAAAACACGGCTTCGGGCGCGGCCGTAGGCTCTCGTCCATGGACGTCGCCGTCGCCGTCGCCGTCGTCGGCGGGCAGGTGGCCGAGGGGCTCGAGGAGGTCACCGACGATCTCGCGGCGCTCGACGGGCGGGGCCGGTGGGTGGTCGTGCTGCCCTTCGACGGACCGCCGGTGTGCGCCCGTTTCGCGCGGTGGCGGCCGGCGCCGGCGCCTCATTGGCGGCCCCAGCCGGTGCCCGGCTGGACGTCGAACGTGTCTCGGGAGGCGTTCATGGCGGGCGTGGCCGAGGTGCGGGAGGCGATCGCGGCGGGCGACGTCTACCAGGTGAACCTCTGCCGCCGGCTCTCGGCGCCGCTGCCCGCGGGCTTCGACTTCGGCCTCTTCGGGCGGTCCCTGCTGGCCGCCCACCCCGCGCCCCACGCCGCGCTCGTGTCCCTGCCGTCGGTGGGCGTGCAGGTCGCCTCGGCCTCGCCCGAGCGCTTCCTGTCGCGGTCGGGGCCGGTCGTGCGGTCGCAGCCGATCAAGGGCACGGGGGCGTCGGCGCCGGCGCTGGCCGCCTCGGCCAAGGACCGGGCCGAGAACGTGATGATCGTCGACTTGGTCCGCAACGACCTCGGCCGGGTGTGCGAGTACGGCTCGGTAGCGGTCGACGCGCTGTGCGCGGTCGAGGCCCATCCGGGGCTGTTTCACCTGGTCTCGACCGTATCGGGGCGGTTGCGCGCCGGTGTGGGGTGGCCGGAGCTCCTGGCGGCCACCTTCCCGCCCGGGTCGGTCACGGGCGCGCCCAAGCGGGCGGCGCTGGAGTGGATCCGCCGGCTCGAACCGGCGCCGCGCTCGGTGTACTGCGGCGCCGTGGGGTGGGTGGACGCCGACCGCCAGGAGGGCGACCTGAACGTGGCCATCCGCACGTTCTGGGTCGAGGACGGCCGCCTGCACCTCGGCGTGGGGGGCGGGGTCACCTGGGACTCCACCCCCGAGGGCGAGTGGGACGAGACCGAGCTGAAGGCCCGGCGGCTCCTGGCGGTGGCGGCCGCGGCCCGCACGGCCGTGGCCTAGATCGGGTGACGGTCTGGCTCAACGGCGAGCTGGTCCCGTACTCGCCCGTCGACGCCGGCTTCCTCACCGGCGCGGGCGTGTTCGAGGCGCTCAAGGTGCTGCGCTCGACGCCGTTCGCCCTGACGCGGCACCTGGAGCGGCTGGCGGCTTCGGCGGCCCGGCTCGGGTTGCCGCTGCCTGACGTCCGCCTGGCCGTGGCCGAGGTCATCGCCGCCAACGGGGTGGTCGACGGCCGGCTTCGCATCACGGTCACCGCCGAGACCGTCCTGGTGTCCGTCGGCCCGTTGACCGCCTGGCCGGCGGTGGCCGACGTCGTCATCGCGCCATGGCCGCGCAACGAGCGGGGCGCCCTGGTGGGAGTCAAGGCCATCTCCCACGGCGAGAACATCGTGGCCATGGCCTACGCCGCCGAGCGCGGCGCGGGCGAGGCGGTCCTCGGGAACACGGCCGGGAACCTCTGCGAGGGGACGTCGACCAACGTGTTCCTCGCCGCCGGCGGGCGCCTGTTCACGCCGCCCTTGTCGGCCGGGTGCCTCCCCGGCGTCACGCGCGACCTGGTCATCGACCTGACCGGCGCGGATGAGCTGGCCGTTCCCCTGACGGCCCTGGCCGAGGCCGACGAGGCCTTCCTCACCTCCAGCACGCGCGACGTCCAGCCCATCCGCCTCGTCGACGGCGTGGCCCTGCCCGCCGCGCCGGGCCGGCTCACCCGCAACGCGGCGTCCGCGTTCAAGGACCTCCTGGCGCGCGACCTCGACCCGTGACGATGGACTTCGACTTCTGGCGCCGGTGCCTTCGAGCCGTGGTCCTGAGCGTCCTGCTGCTGCTCACGGGAGTCGCCGCCTTCGGCGCCGGCCGGTTGTGGCTCGGCGTCTTTCTCGCGGCCTGCGGCGCAGCGACCGCCTTACCTGGTGGACACTGCGCCACTAGCCGAATGCCGTCGGCCCGGCGCGATCCCTCACTAGCTTCCGGCCGTCGGGGCGGACGAATATCAGTGTGCCGCCGGGGTCGCCTTCGACTCTCCATCCGCCCTCGTGAACGAGGCGATGATGGTGGGGGCACAGCCACACCAGATTGTCCATATCCGTAGGCCCGCCGCGTACCCAATGTTGGAGGTGGTGCACGTGGCCCCACCGCCGGCGCTCGCAGGCTGGGAACCGGCAGCCGCCGTCGCGACGGCGGATCTTGCGGCACAGCCAGGCGGGGGGCGTGCGCTGGGCGCGGCCCACGCCGTTGGGGCCAACAATCTCCACCCGGGCGTCGCACAGCTGTCGCCACAGGGCCTCGACGCCGATCGGCGGCCCCCCGTCGATGGTGATGACGCCGCCCTCGCCGGCCACGGCTGAAGCCTCGGCCACGATGACGACCGAGGCGCGGTCGGGCGCCGCCTGCGCGCCCAGGTAGGACGACGCCAGCTCGACGAGGGCGTCGGCGCCCCGGTGCTCGTACGAGTCGAACAGCCCCGTCAGCGGATCCGGCTTGGCTGCATCAGCGATGCGCTCCAGCGCGGCCGCCACCGTCGCCCCCGCCTCGTCGGGCAACTTGCCGCGAAGGTGCAGCATGCGAGCGTCGAAATCCCACCGCCACTTCAGCGAGCGCTGGGCGTTGGCGTCCGCCGACTCTTCCTCGGACACCGACCGGGCGTGGCGGGCGGCGGCCGCGCACTGGGCCGCAGACCATCCGATCGCCTCCTGGGTTAGCGCCTCGTCGGTCTCGAGCGACGCCAGCCGCGTGAGGGGCGCGATCTGATCGAACGACAGGGCGCCCTCTTCGAACGCTTCTGCCAGAGCGGGTAGGCCCATAAGCTTCGTGCCAACCCGAGCCCACTCGGCGCCGGTGCGGTACGACACTCCGAGCCGGTACGCCAACCAGGCGCCCATTGACGTGGCGCCGTCCTGCTTCCACGCAAGCCGCCGGTGGTACTCGGCTGCCGCCGCGAGCAGCCGCCGCTGCGCCGCGCACACCACGTCGTGCAAACGGTCGATCGCTTCGACTAGGTCGTCATCGGTGCATTCGTCGAATTCGGGCACAGCATTTCCCCTCGGAATGTGCTCGGGGAAGCCTGATAATTGTAGAACAAGTGTTCGGAAGACGCAAGTTAAAATCCGCAGATTGGTTTTCCGTCCGGTAGGGCGATCTGGCGCCCGGACTCGCCAGACGGGCGGGCGCCCGCTGGCCGAGCGCGGGCGCGATGTCCCCATGGCAACTGTTGCGACAAATCGTCGAGACCCGAGCCCGGCGGGAGGGCCTGGCCCTATCTCCGGACTGGCGCTCGACCACGCGTCGACCAGCCGTGAGTCGCGGATCGCCAGCGGGTGCCTCGCCGCGGCCGCGCCAGCCAGGCGCGCCTGGCTGGTCGGGCCGGATGATCGACGTCGAGGAGGCGGCCCTCATCTCGTGACCGGGCAGTTCACCTTTGGCGAACCAGTGAGGGTGCGGCAGGCGTCCACGCCTACGAGCGGTCCGAGCACTTCTTCCGTGAGGGCCTGGCCCGGATGGTCGACATCAGCCGGGTGGAGGCGAAGCGCCAGGCGCTCGCGGGGGACCTCCCGCCGCGGCCCGCCCACGGCTGAGGGGCGCCCAGGCGGGGCGTTGGATCAGCCGGCCAAGGCCCGCAACCGGGCCACGACCGCGGCCAGGGCGCGGCTGAACGCCTCGACATCGGCTTCGGTGGTCGACCAGCCCACCGAGACCCGCAGGGACCGCTGGGCGTCGACGCCCATGGCCTCCAGGACGGGCGACGGCTCCAGCGACTCGGACGAGCAGGCGCTGCCCGAGTGGACGGCGATCCCGGCTTGGTCGAGGCCGAGCAGCACCGCTTCCGCTTCAACGCCGGGCACCCCAAGGCACAGGATGTGGGGCAGCCGTGCCTCGGTGTCCCCGTAGGCGACGACGCCCTCGACGCCGAGGTCGGCCGCGAGGGCGGCGTCGGTCAGCCGCCGGGGCGTCGCTTCCTCCACCCCGAGCGCGGCGGCGGCCCCAAACCCGACAATGCCGGCCACGTTCTCGGCCCCGGCGCGCCGGCCGCGCTCCTGCTCGCCGCCCACCAGCAACGGCCGCAGGCGCAGCCCGCGCCGCACGACCAGCGCGCCGACCCCTTGCGGTCCGCCGAACTTGTGGGATGACACCGACAGCAGGTCGGCGCCGACGGCGGTGAACGAAACCGGCACGTGCCCGACGGCCGCGGCGGCGTCGACGTGCACCAGCACGTCCGGCGCCCGCTCCCGGCAGGCTCGCACCACGTCGGCCACGGGTTGCAGCGTCGCCACCTCGTGGTTCCCCCACTGCACGTGGACCACCGCCGTCTCGCCCGGCCGCACCGCGGCCGCCACGTCCGCCGGCGACACCCGGCCCACCCCGTCGCACTCCACCACCGTGACCTCGCTCGTCCGCCCCGCCGCCTCCCTCACCGCCGAGTGCTCGACGGCGGTCACCACCTGGTGCGGTCCCCGCGCGGCCGCGCCCCATACCGCCGTTGCGATGGCCTCGGTGGCGCCGCTGGTGAAGACGACCTCGCGCCCCCGCGCCCCCACGAGCGCCGCCACCTGTTCTCGCGCCGTCTCGACCGCCGCCCGGGCCCAGTGGCCCTCGGTGTGCACCCGGCCCGGGTCGGCCGCCGCCCCGAGCCACGGGAGCATGGCCTCGACCACTTCCGGCCGCGCCGGGGACGTCGACGCGTGGTCCAGGTAGTGGCGCACGCCATAGGTTGCCTCACCCCGCCGATTCCGCCCGCCGGTCGAGCTTTGCGGCGTCCGAAGCGCCGCCAACGGTCGTTTCGACGCCGAAGGTGCCTTCGACGCCGGAGACGTGCTGGCCGAGCGCTTACACGACGGTGACGCAGATGAGGTCGCCCTGCGGGCGAGACTCGGACGTCTCGGGGACCGTGTCCCCGTAGAGCGTTTCCAGCATCCCCTTGATGATGCCCCGGTCGACGGCGCAGATCACCGGATGCTGGACGGCCGCCTCGCCGAACGGGCACTGCTCGGCGATGATCGCCAGCGAACCTCCGCGTGGCTCGGCGTGGGCGGCGAAGCCGTGCGCGGTGAGGGCGTCGGCGACGGCGTGCAG
Source organism: Acidimicrobiia bacterium (assembly GCA_023265045.1). GTDB lineage: Bacteria > Actinomycetota > Acidimicrobiia > Acidimicrobiales > AC-14 > JAHFUQ01. The sequence continues at coordinate 1,042 of JAHFUQ010000112.1, read as the reverse complement.
CGCCACCTTGAACGAGCGATGGCCTTCGCCCGGGGCCATCGACTGGGCCAGCGACCGGCCGTACTCGAGCCCGACCTGCTCGGCCATCTCCTCCGCCTGGGCCGGAGTCAGCACTCGCAAGGCCCGCACCAGCAGGGTGATCAGCAGGTCGTCCCGGCGGGCGGGGAACTCGAGGCCCGTCGGCTTGGCCGAGGCCCGGTAGCGCTTGGACGGCCGCCCCGCGCCGGGGTGCTCGTTGCGCTCGACCTGCACGTCGATGTACCCGCCCGCGGCCAGCTTGTCGAGGTGGTGGCGGGCCACGTTGGGGTGCAGTTCGAAACGCTCGGCCACCTCGCCGGCGGTGACTCCCGTCGACGCGTCGCGCACGAACAGGTAGATCTCCCGCCGCGTCGGGTCGCCGAAGGCGGCGGTGGCGGCGGCGACCCCCGCCGCGAACTCCTCGGGGCTGAGCGGCAGGAGTCCCTGGTCCACGCCAGTATTCTACCTATCGACGTAGGAGAAATCCGTTGACCACGCGCGACGACGTAATCCAAGCCCTCAGGCCGGTGCAGGACCCGGAGCTGCACGTCAGCATCGTCGAGCTCGACATGGTGCGCGACGTGCGCATCGACAACGGGTCGGTCGCCGTGACGGTCGCGCTCACGGTCGAGGGCTGCCCGTTGCGCACCGAGATCACCCGGCGGGTCACGGACGCCGTGCGCCCCCTGCCGGGCGTCACGCGCGTCGACGTCGACCTCACCGTCATGACCGACGAAGAGCGAGCCGCCGTCCGCACCAAGGTCTCCGGGGTCTCCGGCCGGCCGGCCCCCACGGACAAGGCCCCGATGCCCTTCTCCGACCCGGCGTCGAAGACCCGCATCCTCGGGCTGTCCTCGGGCAAGGGCGGGGTGGGCAAGTCCTCGGTGAGCGTCAACCTGGCGGTCGCGCTGTCCAAGCTGGGCCACGAGGTCGCCATCCTCGACGCCGACGTCTACGGGTTCTCCGTCCCCAAGATGCTCGGGATCGACTACGAGCCGGCCGTGATCGACGGCATGATCGTGCC
>JAHFUQ010000015.1 GCA_023265045.1 Acidimicrobiia bacterium | reverse complement strand
ACGCCCCGCTCAGCCCGCCGCCTCTCGGCGACGGACCGGGGCCTGCTACCGGGCTCTCCGGCGATTACCCGGGCGGGACTCGCACCCGCTGGTCTGGTCCAGTTTTCAGGACGCAACATCGGCGGAGCCTACGGTCATCCGCCGCCGCCGGGCCGCCCGATCGGCGACTCGGCGTTCGCCGACATGTCCACACAAGGCGAGACTGGAGCTGTGGCTAGAGGAACGCCGTCAGGGCCGCCTGGCGGCTCACGGTCCCCGGCGCCGGCCGAGGGGCGCCGCCGCGCCGAGGACGATCCCGACCGCCAGCAGGGCGACCGGGAGCAGCACGAAGAGCGGGCTGTCCGAAGCGATGACCCCGAACATGAGCAGGTCGAACGCAACGAACAGGCCCAGGAACAGGCCCGAGACGGCGCCGAGGATGGGCCGGCCCCTCACCGCTAGTTCTTTGCCTTGCCCGCCACGGCCAAGCCCGCGCCGGTCAGGACGGTGCCGGCGAGGCTGACAATGCCCGGGATGTTGAGGATCGAGCCCTCGACCTCGACGGTGATCTTGCCCGCGCAGCGTCCCTCGTCGCCCTGATGGAATCCGCTGAGCTTGTACTTGCCTGCTGGTAGTTGCTCCAGGGCGGACGGGATCTTCTTCGTGCCGCTCCTGGACTTCTCGTTGGCGGCGTTCGGGCTGGGGCCCCAACTGCCGACGGTGATGTCCCAGAACGCAACCGACAGGCGAACCTCTCCCTTGTGGTTGTGGGTGGTCGTTGCGATCGCTCCCTGCCACTCGGCCGTGCCCTTGCGGGGGACCTTGGCCTCTTTCTGGTCGGCGGATACCCGGTAGGTCTTGGCGCCGTCGGTGATCGTCGCGCTGCCGCTACAGCCGATCTTGTTCTCGGTGAACTCCGCGCCCGCCGGGACGGCGCTGACGATCGCTCCGGCGCCCACAAGCCAAGCCGCTACCAAGCAACGAACCAGTTTCCGAGCCACAGCTCCTCCCCCCGAGGGCCGATTGTACGACTTCGCCCACCTTGCTGCTCGGGAACGAACGAGCGCGCCGGCCCGGTCGCCGTGGGCACCGAATCATCGAGGCAGGCGGCGGTCCTTCAAGAAGTCCCAGATCAGGTTGGTGGCATCGACGGCGCCGCTCACCGCGCCCAGACCGGGAGCAAACCAGGTATGGCCTCCGCCTTCGACGATCACAAGTTGGACGGCGGTCCCCTTCGAACACGGACTCCAGGTCTTGGTCTTCACCGGACCCTCAGCCTGAGTCACGGGTGCGCTCGGGCAATGGTCCAACTCGGCCCACCGCTCGACCACGGCCAGCGTGGGGGGCGACGGCTTGGAGGCCCCTCCGGCCGTGCGCCCGCCCTCGTAGGGGACGAGCTGATCGGCGGTGCCGTGGATTTCGACGACGGAGACGGGCGTCGAGGGGTGGCAGTCTTCGAGGATCATCGCCCCCGCCACTGAGCCGACACCCGCGATGCGATCGGACAGCTCGCAGCCGAGGCGGTAGGCCATCATCCCTCCCGCCGACACGCCGGTGGCGTACACCCGCGCCGGGTCCACGTTGTTGTGGGCGGCCACGTCGTCGATCACCGCTCCCAGGAACGCCACGTCGTCGGGCCCGCTCGTCGCCCGGCCGAGGCAGCAGTAGCCCGCGTTCCACGTCTCGTTGACGCCGTCGGGGTAGGCGACGATGAACCCTCCGGTTGCGGCCGTCGTGTCGAACTCCGTTGCGCCGACCATGCTCTCGGCCGAGTTCCCCACCCCGCCGAGCACCAGGACGAGGGGCGCCGGTCGGCCGCGGTCCAGGGACAGGGGGATGTACAGCCGGTAGAGGCGCTTGAGGCCGGCGACGTCGATCGCATGGTGCTGTACGGCGGGGGGAGGAGGGGCGTCTCCCGACTCGCCGCCGGATCCCCCGCATGCGACCAGGGCCAGGGCGATCACGGCGGACGAGGGCAGCGCCGCGGCTGACCGGCGGAGCATCATCGTCACTTCCCGAAGAGCCGGCGAGCCATCTCGGACAAGCCTTCCATCAAGCCGACGACCGATGCGCCGCGAATGCGACGACCGCTCGCCAGTGCCACTGGAGGGCTCGTGTGCCCGGGGGGCGGCATCCGCAACGTCGCCCTCACCGCCTCCCGCTCCGCCGCCGAAGCGGACGGCTGCATCGTATGAAGGAGCTTTTCGCGCTTTCGACTCGTGTCGGGCCGACCTACGGCCCACCCGGGCGAATCCTTCCACCCTGACGGGATGATCGCCGGGACAGCCCACGAGAAGGCGGCCCGCTTGAGCAGTTTGAGTCGAGGCATCAGGCCAGCGCGCGGCGGAGATCGTTCAGGCGATCGGGGACCGGCCGGTACCAGACCCAACGGCCGCGCTTGTCGCCGACGATGAGGCCGGCGTCGACGAGGATCTTCAGGTGATGGGAAACCGTCGGCTGCGACCGGTCCAGGGGCTCGACCAGCTCGCACACGCAGGCCTCGCCCGACGGCGCTGACGCGAGAAGGCTCAGGAGGCGCAACCGCACGGGGTCGGCGAGCACGGCGAAGTCGCGAGCGAGGGCGGCGGAGCGCTCTTCGGAGAGCGGCGACGAGAGGACCGCCGGGCAGCACTCGTCGGTGATCCTCGCCACCAGCGGCTTGGACTTCGTCGCCATAATTCCTCCATTGACAACCATCGATGGATAGGGTTCACTGTCAATGTATCGACCACAGTCTATCAATGGAGGACGATATGTCGAGGGTCCAGCTGGCCTTGAACGTGGACGACTTGGAGGCGGCGGTCGACTTCTACTCGAAACTGTTCGCCACCGAGCCGACCAAGCGCCGAGAGGGTTACGCCAACTTCGCCGTCGCCGAGCCGCCGCTGAAGCTCGTGCTGTTCGAGCAGCCCGGCAAAGGCGGCACCATCAACCACCTCGGCGTCGAGGTCGAGAGCACCGAACTGGTCAGCGCCGCGCAGGCCCGCCTCGCCGGCGAGGGCCTGGCCACCGCAGTGGAGGACGGCGTGTCGTGCTGCTTTGCCCGTCAGGACAAAGTGTGGGTGGACGGACCCTCGGGCGAGCCGTGGGAGATCTACACCGTGCTGGAGGACATCGAGATGCCGGGGGGCCAACTGCGCACGGTCGACCCCGAGACCGGCGCCGCCTGCTGCGCGGCGGTGGACGACGACGGCAACGTCACGGCCGCCGCGGCGCCCTGCTGCTGAGCAGTGGGCCTCGGTCGGCGAGCCTTCGCCGAAGGGCTTGGAACGGCGCTGCTCGTGGCCGCGGTCGTCGGATCGGGCATTGCCGCCTCCCGGCTGTCACCCGGCGACGTAGGTCTGCAACTCTTGGAGAACGCGGTTGCCACCGCCGCGGCGCTCACCGCGATCATGCTCGCGCTGGGTCGCGTGTCCGGGGCGCAGTTGAACCCGGCGGTGACCCTCGCCGTCCGCGTGTTCGGGGGTCTGCGAACGTCCGAGGCGGCCGCCTACATCGGCGCTCAGCTCGTCGGCGGCTCGTTGGGCGCAGTGGTGGCCAACGCCATGTTCGGGTTGCCGTTGATCGACGTATCGACGACGGCGCGCCGCTCGGGCGCCCTCTGGTTGAGCGAGGTTGTCGCCACCTTCGGACTGCTGCTGGTCGTCTTCTGCCTCGTTCGCACCTCCCGCCGGTCGGTCCTGCCGTTCGCGGTCGGCGCGTACATCGGCGGCGCGTACCTCTTCACGTCCTCGACCAGCTTCGCCAACCCGGCCGTGACCGTCGCCCGCACGCTGTCGGACACGTTCGCCGGGATCGCGCCGGGGTCGGTCCTGCCCTACGTCATCGCCCAACTGGTGGGCGCGGCGCTGGCGGTCGGCGCCGTTCGGGCGCTGTATCCCACCGGACCCGAGTCCCGCGACGACGTCGTGCCGGACGCTGGAGCCGGTCGAGCCCGCGCCGCGGGGGTACCGTGGATGTATGGGCGTTTCCATGCCCGGTGAGCTCCTCACCGCTTCTCATCCCGCACGCGAGGCAAACCACGGTGAGCGGCGACCCTCCCGCAACGTCTTGCTCGCAGTCGCCACGGCCCTCGCCGGGTTTACTGCCGCGCTCTCTCTTATTAGCCCAACGGGCGGCAGGTCCCCGCGGCCGGTCGACATCCGGTCGGACGGCGCGACGACCGTCGAGGGGCCGCCGAGCATCCCGGCGGAGGTTCCTGAGATGACGGATGTCCGGGCGATACCGCCCGCGCCCGCGGGATCGACCGTGACCACCGCCGCTCCCGCGCCGGCTGCGGCCGCGGCCGCAGCGACCACCGTGCCTGCCGTCCAACCCCAGACGCAAACACCACCGGCGCCGAGGAGCTCCTGCGCCGCGCTGGGCGGCGCATCCGTCTCGGCGCCCGTGGTGGCCGGCGCCTCCCCTCGGGCGGACTCGCTGCCGACCGCCCCGGCCGACACCCAGCCGCACCCGGAGGGCGTCAGCGCCACGCAGCCGGTCTGCCCTTCGGGATAGGCGGCAACGCCGCTCCCGGGGAGCGATCTGGCTACGATCTGCTCTGGGCCAAACAAGAGGACGGGCGTCGGTTGGCCGGGGAGGCGTGGCATGAGGGCTCGAAAGCCGTTTGCGTGGTTTGCGGCGCTGATCGTGAGTGGGTTGCCGCTGATCGCAACGTCGACGCCGGTCGCGACGGTCGCCCGCGCCTTTGTTCCGGCTGCGGGCGCGGCCTCGGCGCCCGCGCAGGTGTCGGCCGCGGTGAAGCCGAAGCTCTCGCCACCGGCCGCCTCCCTGCCCACTGCGACCGCCGATACCGCCGCCCACCCCGAGGCGGGAGCGGTGTCGCCCCCCGTTGGCAGCCCCGCGCCCAGCGCCGGCTCGCAACGCGCCGCGCAGGCTGCCCAGCTCTTTGACGCCCCCGCGCCCCTGCCCACGACGAGCTTCCTAGGGACGACCGGCGGCAACCCTCCCGACCCCACCGGCGACGTGGGCCCCAACCACTATGTCCAGATGGTGAACACCCGCTTTACCATCTACAACAAGCAGGGCGCCGTGCTCGCCGGCCCGAGCAACATCAATACGCTCTGGACCGGCCAGGGAGGCCTGTGCGAGCCGAGCAACCTCGGCGACCCGATCGTGGTCTACGACCAACTGGCTGATCGGTTCGTGCTCACCCAGTTCGCCTCCAACGGGCGCGATGCCATGGGCAACCCCCTCCCTCCCTTCTCGGAGTGCATCGCCGTGGCCCAGACCGCCGATCCGACGGGCGCCTACTTCCTGTACGAGTTCGCCACCACCAACTTCCCCGACTACCCGAAGATCGGGGTGTGGCCGGACGCCTACTACATGTCGACCTTTGAGGACAGCGTCCTCGGCGCCTACGCCTTCGACCGGGGCCAGATGGTCAACGGGAACCCGGCGACGATGCAGCGGTTCGAGATCGACGCGCTGACCGGCGGCCGCCAGACCCGGATCCTGCCCGCCGACTGGGACGGCACGGCGGCGCCGCCCGCCGGGGCGCCGAACCCCTTCACCCGCACGGTCGACGGCGCCGTGAATGGAGGCGCTGACCGGCTCGAGGTGTACAACTTCCACGTCGACTGGGGCGTGCCCGGAAACTCGACGTTCACGTTGGGCAACACGCTGACCCCCAACGCCTTCGACTCCAACATGTGCGGGTTCAGCCGCAACTGCATTCCCCAGCCCGGTACGGCGGTGGGGATCGACACCCTCGCCAACCGACCTATGTGGCGCTTGCAGTACCGGAACTTCGGGACGTACCAGGCGATGGTTGTCAACCAGACGGTCGACGTCGACGGCGCCGACCACGCCGGGATCCGGTGGTACGAGCTGCGCAACACGGGCGCCGGGTGGTCGATCTTCCAGCAGGGAGACCACTCGCCGGACGCAAGCCACCGCTTCATGGGCAGCATGGCGATGGACAAGCGGGGCGACATGGCCCTCGGCTACAGCGTGTCCAGCGGCTCGGTCTTCCCCTCGCTGCGCTACGCCGGGCGCCTTGCGTCCGATCCGGTCGGAACGCTGCCGCAGACCGAGGCCGTCATCGTGAACGGCACGGGGTCCCAGACGACGAGCAACCGGTGGGGCGACTACAGCCAGATGTCGGTCGACCCTGTCGATGACTGCACCTTCTGGTTCACGGGCGAGTACGCCACCGCGGCGGGGAGCTTCCGCACCCAGATCGCATCGTTCCGGTTCCCCGCGTGCCCCAGCACCCTGATCTGCGCCGCGCCGCCTACGCCGGCGAGCGTCCCACCGGGCTACAACGTGGTCGTGGGCACCAGTGGCTCCGACGCCGCCCTCATGGGCACGCCCGGCGACGACGCCATCTTCGGGCTCGACGGCAACGACAGCATCAACGGCCTGGGGGGCGACGACCTGATCTTCGGCGGAGCGGGCAACGATCGCCTCGACGGCGGCGACGGCAACGACACGATCTGCGGCGGCCTCGGCAACGACTTGTTGATCGGCGGTTCCGGCAACGACGGACTTTCCGGCGACGACGGCAACGACCGGCTCGAGGGCGGCCCCGGCGACGACGTCTTGTTCGGCGGCCCCGGCTTTGACTACCTGGACGGCGGCACGGGCACGAACCAGAACGACGGCGGCTCCCTGAGCGACTTTTGCACGAATGGCGTCAACGTGAACTGTCCGTAGGCAACCGTGCGCGTGGCGTCAGGGTGGGGCGAGCCGAGGCTCCCGAGCAGTTACCACGCAAGAACTCGCTACGGCCTGTTCCCTGCCAACTGACCCGCTGGCCTGCGGCCGTAAAGGCGGGACGTTCCCCTACCCCGCGTGCGGCGCGGGGGAACGGGTCAGCTCGGCCAGGGCCACGCCGGTGGCCACTCCGGCGTTCAGGCTTTCGACGCCCGGGCGCCCACCGGGGATGCGGACGAGCTCGTCGCAGGTCGCCTTCGTGCGCTGGCGGAGGCCCTCGCCCTCGGCGCCGACGACGAGGACGGCCTTCTTCCCGAAATCGGTCTGCGCAAGCGTCCTCTCGCCCCGCTCGTCGAGGCCGTAGACCCAGAAGCCAAGCTTCTTGAGCGTGTCGAGGCTGCGGGCCAGGTTCGTCACCCGGAACAGGCCCACCAACTCGCTGCCCCCGACGGCCACACGCGAGACGGTGGGGGAGAGGTCGACCGAACGGTTCTTCATCCACAGCACGGCGTCGACGCCGAAGAAAGCCGCATTGCGCAGAACTGTCCCGAAGTTCTGTGGGTTCGAAACCTGGTCAAGGGCGAGGACGATAGAAGCGTGTTCCAGCCGTCCCAGGTCGTGCTCATCAAAGATCTCGCGTGGCTCGGTGAGGACGAATATCCCCTGGTGCTTGTCGTCCTCGGTGAATCGCCCCAACCGGAGGAACTGGTCGCGGCCGAGAGTCTCGGGGCGCACGCCGGCGCGATTGGAAAGGTCGACGAACTCACTGAGGTAGCGGGACGGTCCGTCCATGATGATCGTGCGCCGGACGGCGGACGGGCGAGCCTGGAAGACCGCCCGGACCGAGTGCTTCCCGAAGACCATCTCCACGCAGCCCAGACGTTACCAAGGCGCCCTGACCGCAAGAGCCAGAGGGCGCCCCTGCTAACGTCTTCGTCTGCCATGGCTCAGATCGCAACCTCAGACTTCAAGAACGGGATCGCCCTGAAGCTTCCTGACGGCCTTTTCACGGTCGTGGAGTTCGCTCACGTCAATCCCGGCAAGGGGCAGGCGTTCGTGCGGACGAAGCTCAAGAGCGTGCGGACGGGGGCCGTGCTGGAGCGCACCTACCGCGCCGGCGAGCGTCTCGAACAGGCCGTGATCGAGCAAAACGACATGGAACTGGTGTACATCGACGGCGAAAACTACGTTTTCATGGACACTCGTTCGTATGAACAGACCGAGGTGCCGCGCCAGACACTTGGGACAGCCGCGGACTACCTCGTTCCCCAGATGACGGCGACGATCAGGGTTCACGACAGCGAAATAGTGGGCGTCGACCTCCCCGCGTCGGTGACGCTGAAGATCGACGAGACCGAGCCCGGCGTCCAGGGCGACCGGGTCTCGGGCGCCACCAAGCCGGCAACGCTCGAGACGGGCAAGACGGTGCGGGTGCCGCTGTTCGTGAACGCCGGCGATCAGATCGTCGTGGACACGCGCAGCGGCGAATACATCGCTCGCGCCTAGGAGCCGTTCGGGGGAGAGGGCCCGGCGCCAGGCCGGGCCCTCCCTGGTCAGTCCGGCACCTTGGTCACCGTTCCGGTTGCGACGGTGCGCGGCGTAATCATCGGGGCATAGCAGGATGGGCGACGATGCCGCCGCCCATCGTCGTCGTCGCCGCCGGCCTGGGCATTGGCCTTCTGATCGGGTTTTTCGGCGTGGGCGGATCGTCGGTGGCGACGCCGTTACTGTCGGTGCTGGGGGTGCGCGCCGTGGCCGCGGTCGCGTCTCCGCTCCCGGCGACGATTCCCGCCGCGGCGCTGGCCGCGTTCTCGTACCTCCGCGCCGGCGACGCCCGCCCCCGTGCCGCCACCTGGTCGCTCGTCGGCGCCGCGCCTGCCGCCGTCGCCGGGGGCTTGCTGTCCGACAGCGTGGGTGGCCGGTGGTTGCTGGTCGGGTCGGGCGTGGCGTTGGCGGCCGTCGGCGCCCGCCTGCTGTTCCCGGTCGGCGAGGCCGCACGCCGGGCGGGCGAGCTCCGGCGCTTGAACCGCCCGCTCCTCGTTGGCGCGTCGAGCCTGGTGGGCTTCGTCACCGGCTTGCTGGCGAACAGCGGCGGCTTCCTGCTCGTGCCGTTGTACACGCTCACGTTCGGGCTGCGCGTCCGCCAGGCGGTCGGCACCAGCCTGGTGGTCGTGACCGTCCTAGCCGTGCCGACGCTCGCCACGCACTGGGCCGTGGGTCACGTCGACTGGGGCGTCGCCGGCCTTTTCGCCGTGGGCGCGGTGCCCGCCAGCCCGGTGGGGACCCGCCTCGCCCGGCAGGTGCACGGCTCGACGCTCCAGCGCGCGTTCGGGGTGTTCCTGATCGCCGGCGGCGTGTCGTTCAGCGTCCTCCGCCTGGTTGCGGGCTAGGCCCGGCCCGGCCGCCGTTCCCAGGCGCCGGCCAGCTTGGTCATCTCGCCGACCACCGGGGGGAGGTGGCCGGACGCCACGTCGGCGATGGTGACCTCCTCGAGCACGGTCCTCAGGCTGGCGCGGGTGGCGACCCAGACGGCCTGGAGCGCCTCGGCGGGGCCGGGGTAGTCGAGGTCTTCCAGCGCCTCGCCACGCACGTCCGCCAGCGGGCCTTCGACGGTGCGGATCACGTCGGCGATGGTGACCGTCTCGGCGGGCGCAGCGAGCCAGTAACCCCCGACCGAGCCGCGCTGGCTGGCGACGATCCCCGCCCGGCGCAGGTCGCTGAGAATGTTCTCGAGGAAGTTGGCGGGCACGCCCTGGCGCGCCGCGATCACGTCCCCTTTGACCGGCCCTGCCCCCGCGGCGGCCAGCTCCACCAGGGCCCGCACGGCGTAGTCGACCTTGGCGGAGATGCGCACCCGCTGATTGTGGCGCATCGCCGCTCCCGATCAGGCGGTGTCGACCTGGATCTGCGGGGTGCGCCGGCGCAGCCACGTGGCCGCGGCGACACCGCCGGCCAGGATGGCGCCCATGAGCAGCCCGCCGACGACCTCGGTGGGCACGCCCAGCAACTTCAACGCCGACGCGGCCAGGACCGTCACGAGGATGGGGCGGATGATCCGGTCGTTGGCGCGAGACGACACCCGGGCGCCGATGTAGACCCCCGGCACGCTGCCGAGGAGCAGCGACGCCGTCAGCCCGAACACGAAGTCGCCGAACAGCAGGTGGCCGGCGGCGGCGGACATGACGAGCGGAACGGCCTGCACGAGGTCGGTTCCGACCAGCTGGCGCGCCGTCAACTGCGGGTACAGGGCGAGCAGGAGCACGATCATGAGGGACCCCGATCCGACCGACGTCATCCCGACGATCAACCCGCCGGCCACGCCGATGGCGAGGGTGGGAAGGGGCTTCACCACCACCGGGTCGGACGAGGCGACGCGACCCCTCTCCACGACGGCCTTGACGACCATCGCCGTCGCGGCCACGAGCAGGGCGACCCCGAGGAGGAGCTTGAGCCGGTGTTGGATGGCGTCGCTGTCGCCCAGGGCCCGGAGGACGAGCACGCCGAGGAAGGCGGACGGCACCGAACCGAAGGCCAGCCACTTGACCATCTGGAGGTTGACCGTTCCCCGCTTGAGGTGGACGCCCCCGCCCACCGGCTTCATCACGACGGCCGCCACCAGGTCGCTGGACACGGCCGCCAGGGGTTGGATCTTGAAGAGGAGCACGAGCAGGGGCGTCATGAGCGCGCCGCCGCCCATGCCCGTGAGGCCCACGACCATGCCGACGACGAGGCCCATGGCGGTCACACCGAAATCCACGCGGCCGTACCCTACCGAACTGCTCGCTTGTCGATCGGAATTGTTCGAAAGGACCGGTGGTCCGCGCCTCACGCGACCACGCCCGAGCTTACGATCGTATGAACTGACCAGGGTACGGCCAAGCGCCGTCGTACGATTCGGGGCGTGGGGTCGGTTCAGGAGGCCAAGGAGGCCAAGGAGGCCAAGGAGGCCAAGGAGGCCACGGAGACCGCCGTAGGCCGGCGGGTCGTGCTGGGGATGCTCGGGGTCGGCGTCGCGGGCGTGCTGTACGGCGCCAAGGCCGCCGACCTCCTCGAGCGGGTGATCGGGCCCATCGCGTCGAAGGACGGCGCCGGCTTCCTGTCGCTGTTCCCGGTCGGCCGGTTCCGCATCTACACCGTCACCAACGAGCTACCCAATATGGCGGCCACGAACTACCGCCTGACGGTCGACGGCGCCGTGTCGAGCCCCCTCGTCCTCACCCTCGACGAGGTAAGGGCCATGCCCGCGGTGAGGATGACGAAGGACTTCCAGTGCGTGACGGGCTGGCGGGTCCACGACGTGAAGTGGACGGGCGTCCGGCTCTCCGACGTGCTGGACCGGGCGGGCGCGAGCAGCACGGCCCAAGGCGTGCGGTTCATCTCCTTCGACGGCGTGTACACCGAGACGCTCACCATGAAACAGGCCCAGCGCGCCGACGTGATCGTCGCCTACGAGATGGACGGGCGACCGGTGTCGCGCGCCCACGGCGGGCCCGTGCGCATGTACGTCGCGCCGATGTACGGCTACAAGTCGTGCAAGTGGCTGGGCAAGATCGAGGTGACCGAGGGCGATCCCGGGATCGGCTACTGGGAGGTGCGCGGCTACGACACCGACGGCTGGGTGGGGAAGTCGAACCGCCGCGATGACAAGCCCATCTGAAGCGGCGCCGGCGCGCATGAGCGAAGGGGTGCCGGAGCGGGCCCGGCTGGCGCGCTTCGACGACACCGAGCGGATGCTGCACTGGGTGAACGCCGGGCTGTTCAGCGTCCTCATCGCCACCGGCGCGGTGCTCTACGTCGGTCAGCTGTCGGCCCTCGTCGGGCGGCGCGAGCTGGTGCGGCTGCTGCATGTCGTGGCCGGCCTGCTCCTGCCACTGCCGTTGCTGGTGGCCCGGCTCGGCCGCGGGCGGGCGGCGCTGGTCGCCGACCTCCGGCGGCTCAGCCGCTTCGACGCCGGCGACCGGCGGTGGCTGCGGTCCCTCGGCCGGGAAAAGCAGGTTCGTCATGGCAAGTTCCACCCCGGCCAGAAGCTGAACGCCGCCTTCACCCTGGGTGTCATCGCCGTGATGTTCATGACCGGGTCGATCATGCACTGGTTCCGGTTCTTCCCCGTGGACTGGCGCACCGGGGCCACGTTCGTGCACGACTGGCTCGCCATCACCTTCGCCGTCGTCCTGCTCGGGCACTTGCGCATGGCCATGAAGGACGGCGAGGCACGCCGCGGGATGCGGGAGGGATGGGTCACCCGGGCATGGGCCCGGCGCCATCACCCCAGGTGGTACGAGGAGGAGACCGGCGTGGCCAGCGTCGCCGCCGGTCCGGCGGGCGCCGGCGCAGGGTCAGGGGTTCCTGACCATGCTCCGGAGCTTGAGGCCGAGCCACGGCTTGCGGCCCCAGGCCAGGAGCTGCCCCTTGGCGATCGGACCCCCCTGGCGCAGCCGGCCCCAGGCCACGAGTAGGAAGGCCTCGGGGTCGACCGAGAGGTGGCAGTCGACCCGGCCGGTGGGAGGCCCGGGGGTCACCGACAGGTCGCCGTTGTCGAAGCGCCACGAAGCCCGCCCGCCGCCCCGGACTTTGATGTCGTAGGTCGCCGTGACGCCGCGGGCCTTGTCCTGGTCGACCATGGCCCGGCCCAGGCCGCCCAGGGACGCCACGAGGAAGCCGTCCACGACCAGGGCGGCCTCGGAGCGGGGGATCGTCCACTTCTGGCCGTCGGCCAGGGCGATGTCGCGGCCGTGCACGACCAGCTCGTTGAGGGCGTGGCACAGCAGCGAGGAAAGGTTGAACTCGACGCCCTGCACGATCCACGCCCGCCCCTCGTCTCCTCCGGCCCGTCCCACCACGTCGAGCAGGGCGCGGGCGGACGCTGCAATCCGATCCGCCAGCTTGCCGAGGTCTCGCTCCTCCTCGCTCGCCACGAGCGCGGCGGTGAGGTTCGCCAGCCCCCAGACGTCGTCGAGGAGGCCGCCGCCGCCCTTGGCCATGGCCGTGATGGCGTCGAGGGAGTGGGAGAGATGGACGGTGACCTCGGCGACGGTCCACGTCCCCACCGCCGGAGCGTCGGGGTGGGTGACCGACCGCACCATCGCCGAGACGCGGCCGGCGGTCGCGGCCACGGCTGCCTGCGCCGCGTCCCAATCCACGAGCGGCGCCGTCCTCATGGGGACAGACAGTACGACCTGGGTCGGACCGCGGCAGGCGGGGGGTGCGTGAAGTTCGGCGCCGCCGCGGCAGGCGGTAGGTGGCGAGCTGGGCGGGGAACGGTACGACCTCGGTCGAACCCGGGGGTGGCGCGTGGCTGGATGGGTAGAGGATGGTCATGGACTGGTGGCCGCTGGTGGGTGAGCCCACGAGGGGCGCCTGGGTCGCGCTGACGCTGCAGCTGCCACAAGATCGGCTCTCCGTCGCGGTCGTGCGGCACCTCACCCACCACGCCCTCGATGAGCTCGGGGTCGTCGACCGGGTGGCCGACGACGTCGAGCTGGCATTGGCTGAGGCGTGCGCCAACGTGCTCACCCACTCCGGCCCGGGCGACGTCTACGACGTCTCCATCGCCATCGGGCCGGAAACCTGCGACATCCGGGTGACCGATGTCGGGCGCGGCTTCGATCACGCCTCGCTCAAACGGGAGATGGCCGGCGCCGACGCCGAGAGCGGCCGGGGCGTTGCCCTCATGTGCGCCCTCATGGACCAGGTGCGCTTCGTGTCCGAGCCGGAGCAGGGCACGATCGTCCACCTGGTAAAGCGACTCGAGTTCGACGACTCGTCGCCCACGCGACTGCTGATGTTGGCGGACATGCGGGAGGAGCGCCCGCGCCGCACCTCGGTGGGAGTGCCGCCGACCGGGCCCGACGGTTGACCCGGTCAGCGGCGGAAAGTGCGTCAGCGCCTGGGGGGGTCGCCCCAGCTCCAACTGGCGCCGACGGGCTGGCGCGCGTGGCCGTTGCCGTTGCCGTTGCCGTGGGCGGGCGGCGAGGGCAACCAGGGCGTCGGCGGGCGGTAGTCCTCCACGTGCTCGTCCGTGGGCGTCACCTTGACGGCGCAGAGGACGTAGAGGGCGAGGAATCCGAGCACGACGACAGAGACGCCGGTGTAGGCGGCGTTGGCGGCGAAGGCGCCGCCCGTCTTCTGCTCGCGGAGCAGGTACTTGGTGTTCTTGGCGAAGTGCTCGTGGCGAGCGGGCACGGCGGGGAAGCCGTTGTCGAAGATCTCCGGGTCCTTCGGGAAGTACACCGGGGCGGCCATGACCTCGTCGTCGCGCTGGAGGCCGATCATCGTCTTCCACCGGCCCGTGATGGGCAGGGCCTTCTCCGACACGTACTTGCCCGGCGCCACTTCCTTGAAGGCCGAGGCGATGCGCCCGCCGCCCTGCCACGAGACGACGCCGAAGGCCGTGGCCGACTTGGCCGCGTTCGCCGGGGTGAGGTCGACCTCGACGATCGACGCGGCGGCGTCGGGCGTCCGCAGGCGGATGTCGGCGGCCACGTTGCCCACGTGGCGGGGGAGGGGATAGGCCACGGTCACGGCCAGCACCAGGCCGCCCGCGAGCGCCGCCACCGCCGGGAGCCGGTGGCCGCCGTCGGGCACCGGTCGGGCCAGCGCGGCGCCCAGCGTGGCGGCTGCCACTCCCGCGACAAGCGACAGGAGCGCGGCTTTCGGGATGCCGTTCCCGGTCGAGGTGAGGTCGCTGATGGCGCCGAACCAGAGCACGTCCACCAGCGTGCCGACGGTGCCGACGGCGGCCCCGGCGGCCGCCGCGAACAGCAACCGGTTCTGGGTGCCGACCAGGTAGGCGACCCCTTCGACCAGGAGGGCCGCCGCCAGGTAGAGCGGGAAGCGGGGGAACGTCTCGTTGAACGGACCGACCGTCAGCAGCCCGATGACGCCCCGGATGATGACGTAGGCGAGCACCGTCTTGACCGCGCCCCACGGGCCGAGGGCGAGGCGGGCCAGCACAAGCGCCAGGGCGCCGGCGGCGGCGATGAGGATGGGCAGGTAGACGACCTGGAACTGAGGGACGCCGAAGTCGAACTCGCCCTGGTAGATGGTGAGGCCGGTGAGGATGGCGCCGAAGATCGTGACTTCGATCACCCGCCCGAGCATGCGCGACGGCTGGCGGCTGGAGCTCCCCTCCCGCACCATCAGCCACAACATGATGGTGGCGAGGCCGCCGCCGGCGAGGAGCTGCAGGTGGGAGGGGCTCCAGAGGGTGACGTCCACGCCGTAGGCGTCGTGCCACATGGCGTCGAACGGGAAGGCGGCGATGCCGCCGATGCCGAAGAAGCCCAGGCCGATCGCCGTCCATGGGATGTGGATGGGACCGATGCGCAGGTCGACGTCGGCCTTGTCGATCGAGGCGAAGATCACCGCGATCAGGCCGGCGAAGGCGATGCCTCCCAGGCCCAGCACGATCATGGTGTGCGACGGCGTCAGCAGGCGCTTGTCCCGGCCGAAGTCGACGTGGAAGCCGATGTCCCAGTACAGGCCGATGGCGGCCGTGCCCAACATGAGCAGGCCGGTGAGGGCGCCGGCCATCGACCAGCCCGGGTACCCCGTGGCCCGCTCCAGCGAGTACGAGATGCGCTTGAAGAACTGGCGGACGAAGTTGCGCTCGTCGTAGTGCTCGCCGTAGACGACCAGGACGGCGACGATGATCAGGTAGATCTGGAAGGGGGCGAAGACGTACATCCACTCGGTCCACGTGGGTGTGTAGTTCAGGAGCATCAGCTCACCTCTTGCACGGTTGATGCGGATCCGCGCTCGGCGGCATTGGCGGCGTTGGCCACCGCCGAGGCTGCGGTTGAAGCCGCGGTCGCCCGTTGCATGGCCTGGGCGAGCACGGCATGGACCGAGATGGCCGCGAGCGGCCGCATGCGTCGGAGGGCGTCGGTGATCTCGGGGAGGCGTTCGGCGGGCATGCCCGCCTCGACGTAGGGCTTCCAGATGTAGCGCTCGAACATACCGACGAGCCGGGCCGCCACCCGGTTCATGTCGTCGCGCAGGGCGGCCAGGGCGTCCTGGGTGGCGGCGAGGGGCACGCCCACGGCCGCCAGCTCCGCGCCGGTGCGGAGCAGGCTGGGGCTGGGGACGAGGAACCCGTCCTCCTGGGGCACGATCAGGCCCAGCTCTATGGCCCGGATGGCGAGCGCGGGGTCCTCCACCGCCTCCGGGAACAACTCGAGCAACGCCTGGGGCGCCATGAACTCGGCCTTTTCGGTCGTCCACGGGGCGGTCAGCGCTTCCTCGAATCCCAGCAGGTCGGCCAGGCTCCGGCCCCGCTCCCACGCCTCGAGCAGCTTGGCGATGCCGGCGAGCGAGAAGCCCTGGCCCTGGAGTTGGGCAATCAGCCGCAGGCGGCCGAGGTGGCCCTCGTCGTAATAGCCGGTGCGCCCCACCATGGTGGGAGGCGGGAGCAGCCCCTGGGTTTGGTAGTTGCGCACGTTGCGAGTGGTCGTCTCGGCCCGGCGGGCCAGTTCGTCCACGGTCATCTCCGCAGCCACGGGGGTGACCCTACGCCGACTGTTACATTAAATCAAGTAACAGTTTTGGGAGTAACAGGTGCGGGCGCCGGGCGGGCCCGGCCGAGCAGGGCCTTGCCCGCCAGCAGGAGGGCGACGGCGCCCAGCGGGCGAAGGGGAAGCTCGCCCCGGGGATCGAGGGACCACTGGTCGTCGACCACGCGGTGGGGGTCCTCGCCGAGCCCGATGTCGCTGACCAGGACCGACGCCAGCTCCTCGCCTCCCGTCTCGTCCAGCGCGTACCCGCCGCGCACACGGCGCATGCGGGCCACAGGCGCGCTCGTCTCGTCGCGGACGTCCAGGTCGCCTCCGCGGCGCAGGAACGTCGCCAAGGGGGCGCCCGCGGAGTCGACCGCGACGAGGGCCGCGTCCGCCGCCTCGTACCGGGTGAGGTCGAACAGCGGGGCGCCGTCGAGGTCGTGGCAGCGCATGGGCGCGACCGCGGCGTGGCCCCGGCTGTCCACCGTCGCCTCCAGCAGCTCGTCCGGGCCGATGTAGAGAAGCGACGACCTGGGCGCGGTGCGCAGCAGGGCGCACGCCGGGCCCAGCGCGAACGGCGGGCGGTCAGCCGGGCGCGGGAGGTGGCCCCCGACGGCGAGCACGGCTGCGTACGCCCGCGCCGCGGCGTCGGGATCGGGCCGCAGCTCGCCGAGGCAGTCCGGGCAGGACTGCATCCGAGCCGGCCAGTCCCGATGGCAGTGCGGGCACGCGACCGTGGCGTCCGGGTCCTCGACCAACCCGGCGATGCAGTCCCCGCAGACCGACCAGGCGTCGGGCCAGCCCTTCCTGCACACCGGGCACCACTTCACCGCTCCAGTGATACCGCCTCGGGGTCGACTCTGCCTTGGGGCGGCGCCACCCGGTGGGCCGTATGCCCTATTCCAGTAGTGCCCCTGACCTGCCGATCATTGAAGGTGAGCCGTCGAGGGGGCCCGCTTGTCCGCAGTGTCGATGCACACCACGCCGAACGTGCCCCTCTTGGGGGGGCGGTTCCAGTGTCGCGACGTCCTGAAGAGCGGGCAAGGGGTCACCACCTACCGCGGCGTCGACCAGGAGACGGGCGACGACATCGTGATCAAGACGGTCGACGCGCCGGCGGTCTCCCCCGCGGTGCGGATGCGGGTCGCCCACGAGGCGCTCATCCTGCGCCGGCTGGAGACCGCCGACTTCCGCCCCCTGGTCGCCCTCGGCCGGGAGCAGGACGTCCTCTACCTGGTCCAGCCCTACGTCGCGGGCGTCACCCTGCAGGAGCGCCTCGCGGCTGGCGGCCAGCTGTCGGTGGCGTCCGCCCTGCGCGTCGGCATCGACGTGTTGCGCGCCCTCCAGCTCGCTCACGACGGCGACGTCCTCCACCGCGACGTCAAGCCCGCCAACGTGATCGTCGGGAACGAGGAGCCCATCGCCCGGGCCGTCCTGATCGACTTCGGCTTCGCCCGCAGCGCCCGGCTTGACCCGTCGATCCGCGACGAGCCGGTCGGCACGGTGCGCTACCTCGCGCCCGAAGCGACCGGCGCCATGGCCGGCGCGGTGGTGGACGAGCGAGCCGACCTCTACGCCGTCGGCGTGCTGCTGTTCGAGTGCCTCGCCGGGCGGCCGCCGTTCGAGGGACAGGACGTGGGCGAGGTCCTGCGCCAGCATTTGAGCGCCTCTGCCGCGCCCCTGCGGAGCATCCGGGCGGACGTGCCCCGCTCCGTGGACTCCGCCGTCCAGCGCCTGCTGCGCAAGGATCCCGACGAGCGCTACCAGTCGGCCGCCGCCGTGCTCGCCGACCTCGACGCGGTGGTGGCCGGGCGGGCTCGCGGCGTGGCCGACCCCGCCGTCGTCATCGGCCTGCACGACCGTCGCCAGGCGCTCACCGAGCCCGCCTTCGTCGGCCGCAGCGCCGACCTCACGGCGCTGGCGGCGCTGGTCGACGAGGCACGCGCCGGACGGGGACTCCTCGCCTTCGTGGAGGCCGATTCAGGCGGTGGCAAGACCCGCATGCTCGACGAGCTGGAGGACCGCATCCGCTCGGACACATGGGTACTCCGGGGCCAGGGCGTCGACCAGGCGGCTGAGCGCCCCTTCCAGCTGCTCGAAGGGGTTGCCGGGGGCATCGTGGCCGCATGCGCCGAGGACCCGCGCCTGGCCGATGTGCTCCGGGAGCGCCTGGGCGACCGGGTCGACGCGGCCGCGGCCGCGCTGCCCGCCCTGGCCGAGGTGCTGGCGCCGGGAGGAGCAGGCGACACCGGGCCGGCCGCCTACGGCGAGATCCGCAGCGTGGATGCCCTCGTCGCCCTCCTCGAAGCGCTCGGGGACGAGGCCCGGCCCGCGGTCGTCATCCTCGACGACTGCCAGTGGGCGAACGGCCTCGGGCTCAAGCTCCTCGCCCGCTGGTCCGAGCAGGCCGGCGGCCACGTGCTGGTCATCGGCGCCTTCCGTTCCGAGGAGGTCGACGCCGAACACCCGCTGCGGGCCGTCCCGAGCGCGGTGCGCGTCGAACTGGCGCCGCTGTCCGTGGAGGACGTGCGCAGCCTGGCCGAGTCCATGGCCGGTCCGCTGCCCGCCGCCGCGGTCGATGTCGTGAGCCAACTGTCGGAAGGCAGCCCGTTCATGGCGACGGCGGTGCTCCGGGGACTGGTGGAGTCGGGCGCGCTCGTCGACACGGAGGACGGCTGGCTCGTGAACGACGAGCTCCTGGCCAACGCGCAGACGTCGCGCCGCGCCGCGCTGTTCCTCGTCCAACGCCTGGAACTGCTGTCCGAGCCGGCGTTGGCGCTCCTGTCGGTGGGTGCCGTGCTGGGCAAGACGTTCGACCTCGCCCTGGCCGTGGAGCTCACCGATCAAGGCGCCGATTCGGCCGCCACCTCGTTCAAGGAGGCGGTCCGGCGACGCATCCTCTGGGTGGACGAGCAGGCCAGCCGGTGCTCGTTCCGCCACGACAAGCTCCGTGAGGCGCTGCTGGACCGGCTCACGCCCTCGGACCGAAGGGCCCTGCACCTCCGGGCCGCCCTCCGCCTGGAGGCCACCAAGGTCGACCGCCCGTACGACCTCGCCTACCACTTCGACGCCGGCGGCCGCAGCGACCGCGCCCTGCCCTACGCCCTGCGCGCCGCCGAGCAGGCGCGCGGCCGCCACGCCCTGGAAGTGGCGGTGGCGCATTACCGGATCGCGGAGCGGGCCAAGGCGCCCGACGCCGCGACCCAGGTGCGCGTCTACGAGGGGCTGGGCGATGTCCTCACCCTGCAGGGGGAGTACGAGGAAGCGACGAACTACCTCGAGCTGGCCATGGCCCTCGTCCGCCCCGGCGCCGGCCGGGCCGCCATCGAGGGCAAGCTGGGCGACATCGCCTTCAAGCGGGGCGATCAGCGCCTGGCCCGCTGGCGGCTCGAAAGCTCGCTGCGCCAGCTCGGGCGGCGGGTGCCGCGCCGCACGATCGGCTTCCTGGTGCTGCTGCTCAAGGAGCTGGTGGTGCAAGCCGCCCACTCCGCGCTGCCGCGGCTGTTCACGGGCCGGCGCGCCCTCGACGGCGCTGACGAGGAACTGCTCGCCATCCGGATCTACAGCCGGCTGGCCTACGTCTACTGGTTCCACTCCGGCAAGATCTCGTGCGGTTGGGCCCACCTCCGGGAGATGAACCTGGCCGAGCGGTACCCGCCCACGGCCGAGCTGGCCCAGGCATATTCCGAGCACGCGCCGGTGATGACCATGGTCCCGTGGTGCAAGCGGGGCATCAAGTACGCCCAACGCTCGTTCGCCATCCGGCGGGAACGCGGCGACGTCTGGGGCCAGGGCCAGTCCCTGAACTTCTACGGGACGGTCCTGTACGCCTCGTCCCGCTACCGGGAGTGCATCGAGAAGTGCGAGGAGGGGGTGCGCCTGCTCGACCGGACGGGCGACCGCTGGGAGGTCAACACCGCCCGCTGGCACATCGCCCTCGCCTACTACCGGCTGGGCGACCTCCGGCGCGCCACCGAATCGGCCCGCACGCTGCACGCCGCGGCCGTCGACATCGGCGACCAGGCCGCCGCCGGGATCTCGCTCAGCTCGTGGTCCCGGGCCTCGGGCGGCCAGGCGCCGGCCGAGCTGATCGCCGCCCAGCTGGCGACCAAGACCGAGGACGCCCACACCGCAACCGAGGTGCGGGTGGCGGAGGGTGTCCGCCTGCTGGCCGAGGGCAAGGTCGACGCCGCCATCGAGATGTTCGGCGATGCCAACCGGATCGTGCGGCGCGCCGGGCTGCGCCAGGAGTACGTCGCCCCGGTGCTGCCCTGGCTGGCGACGGCGCTGCGGATGCGCGCTGAGCTGGCGCCTCCGTACCGGTCCCTGCGCCGGCGCGCCCACGTCCGCCGGGCCGCGGAGATCGCCCGCCGGGCGCGCGCGACGGCCACCGACTACAAGAACAACCGGCCCCACGCGCTGCGTGAGCAGGGCCTCGTGTGCGCCCTCCGGGGCCGCGCCCGTCGGGCGCGGCGGCTGTTCGCCGCCAGCCTGGCCGAAGCCGATCGCCAGGAGGCGCGCTACGAGCACGCCCTCACCCGCCAGGCGTGGGGGCGCGTCGGCGAGGCCATGGGCTGGCCCGGCGCGACCGAACAGCGCGAGCAGGCCGACGCCGACATCCGGGCCATGCTCCCGTCCGGCGACAACGACGGCGCCGACGGGACGGAGCCGGATTCGCTCTCGCTCGCCGACCGGTTTGAGACGCTGCTCGCCGTCGGTCGCCGCATCGCATCGGCCCCGTCGGCGGAAGCGGTGTACGCGGCCGTGAGCGACGCGGCGTTGACCCTCCTGCGGGGCGAGCACTGCCACATCACCATGCTCGACGCCTCCGGGGAGTCGCCCGTGAGCCGGACGCTCGTGCGGCGGGCCCTCGAAGCGCGGGCCCCGGTGGTCACGAGCGAAAACGGCGACGGCGATTCCGTCGACCCGGGCGACAGCGCCGTGCTGCTCGGCCTGCGCTCGGGGCTGTGCGCGCCGATCTTCTGCGAGGACCAGCCGCTGGCCTGCTTCTCGGTTGTGCACGGCCAGATCGGCGACCTGTTCAGCCGCGACGAGATCAAAATGGCTGCCTTCATCGCCACGCTGGCGGGCGCCGCCCTTGAGCACGTGGCGGGCACCGAGGCGAGGTTCCGCTCACTGGCCCAGAACTCGAGCGACGTCATCACGATCGTGGACCACGACGGCGTCGTGACCTACCAGAGCTCGTCGGTACGGCGCGTCTTCGGGTTCGAGCCCGACGTGCTGGTCGGGCGGCCGTTCGGCGAGTGGGTGCACCCCGACGACGCGGAGACAGTCGGCGCGGCCTTGGACGGGACGGGCCAACGGTCCCTCGTCGAGTGCCGCCTGCGCCACCAGGACGGCTCGTGGCGGGTGGTCGAGACCGCCCTCAACGACCTCTTCGGGGACTCCAGCGTGCGGGGCCTGGTGCTGAACAGCCGGGACGTCAGTGAGCGCAAGGCGCTGGAGCACGAACTGCGGGACCGCGCCCTGCACGACACCCTCACCGGGCTGGCCAACCGGGGCCTGTTCTCCGAACGCATCGAGCACTGCCTCGCCCGCCGGAAGGGCGCGCCCGTCGCGGTGGTCTTCCTCGACCTCGACGACTTCAAGGGGATCAACGACTCCCTCGGCCACGCCGCGGGCGACAACCTCCTGAAAGACGTGGCCCGCCGCCTGCTGACCTGTGTCCGCCCCCAGGACACGGTGGCGCGCCTGGGGGGCGACGAGTTCGCCGTGCTGCTCGACGGCGCCACCGATGAGGCCGCCCGGCGCGCCGCCGAGCGGGTGCTGGCGGCCATGGCGCCGGCGTTCGACCTCGACGGCCACCAGGTCCACGCCCGCACCAGCGTGGGCATCGCCCTCACCGCGGGCTGGCCGGCCGCGGCGACCACCGGCGAGGGCGTCGGAGAGGGGCCGACGGCGAACCGCGCCGACGAGTTGCTGAGCCAGGCCGACGCCGCCATGTACGTCGCCAAGGCCAGGGGCAAGGGTCGCTACGAGGTGTTCGAGCCCGCCATGCGCATCGCCGCCCTCGACCGGGTCACGATCAAGAGCGAGCTGCAGTGGGCCGTGCAGTGTGACGAGATGGAGGCCTACTACCAACCGCTGATCGAGCTGCGCACCGGCGAGGTGGTGGGTTTCGAGGCGGTGCTGCGGTGGCGGCACCCCAAGCGGGGCGTGCTCTCGCCCACCGAGTTCATCGCCGTCGCCGAGGAGTCGGGGCTGATCGTGCCCATCGGGGCGTGGACCCTGCGCCAGGCGTGCCGCGAGGGACGGCGCCTGCAACGGTCGCACCCCGAGCGGACCATGTTCGGCATCAGCGTCAACGTGTCGACCCGCCAGCTCCAGCACCCCGGCCTGCTCAATGAGGTCGAGGTCGCGCTGGCGGAGTCGGGCTTCGACCCCAAGCTGCTGACGCTGGAGATCACCGAGAGCGCCACGCTGCACGACACCGAGGCCTGCATCCAGAAGTTGCACGAGCTAAAGGCGCTCGGGCTGCGCCTCGCCATCGACGACTTCGGCACCGGCTACTCGTCGCTGTCCTACCTGCGCCGGTTCCCCGTCGACCAGCTCAAGATCGACCGGTCCTTCGTGGCTGGTCTCGGCCAGGACGCCCAGGACACGGCCATCGTGACGAGCGTCATCGGGCTGGCCCACGCGCTGGGGCTGGAAGCGGTGGGCGAAGGGGTCGAGACCATGGAGCAGCTCGAGCGGCTGACCGTGCTCGGCTGCGACCTGGCCCAGGGCTTCAACTGGCGGCGGCCGACGTCGTTCAAGGACGTCGACGCCTGGCTCACCCCGGCGCCCACGTTCCTCGGCGTGGCCGGCTTGGCGCGAGGGGGGTTCGGCCTGCAGCGCCCCGTTCGCACCCTGCTGGTCGACGACCGACCCGAGCTGCGGGCCGCCATCCGCCTGGCGATGGAGCTGGACGGCCACTTCACGGTGGTGGCCGAGGCGTCGGACGGCCGCGAGGCCATCGCCGCCGCCGGCCGGCACCAGCCCGACCTGGTGGTGCTCGACGTCATGATGCCGGTGATGGGGGGCCTGCAGGCGATGCAGGGCATTCGCGCCGCCGCTCCGGGCGCCGGGATCGTGCTGCTGACCGCCGTCGACCACGACGTCGTGACCGCCGCCGACCTGCGCCAGACCCTGGGCATGCTCGACAAGACCCTCGACCTCGACGCCCTCGTCTCCCGGCTCGGCGGCCTCCTGCACGTCGCCAGCTAGCGCATTAGGTTCCCCGGATGGGGGCGAAACGCTCGGCGCGGAGTCGGCTGCTGGCGTCGCCGGTACGGCTGCCGGTTGCGTTGCTGGCGTTCACCCTGGTCTACGGGACCGCCGGGTTCATGGTCCTCGAGGGGTTCGGCTTCGTCGACGCCCTGTACATGACGGTCACCACCCTCACGACCGTGGGGTTCGGCGAGATCAAGCCGCTCGGCACGGGCGGGCGGGTCTTCACGCTGTCGCTGATCGTGATCGGCGTGGTGGCCCTCTTCAGCCTGCTGGCCGTCTTGACGAGCCTGGTCGCCAGCGGCCAGCTTGGCCGGTCGTTCCTGAGGAGGAGCATGCGCCAGCGCATCGACGGGCTGCGAGACCACTACATCGTCTGCGCGTTCGGGCGGGTGGGGCGCTCGGCGGTGGCCGACCTGACCGCCGAGGGCGCCGAGGTGGTCGTCGTCGAGGTCGACGCGTCGAAGGAGGACGAGCTGGCGGCCGCGGGCGTCCCGTTCATCATCGACGACCCGACGCGCGAGGAGGTGCTCGAACGGGCGGGCATCGCCCGGGCCAAGGGCCTGTTGTGCGCCGTCGACTCCGACGCCACCAACGTCTACATCACCCTGCTGGCCCGGGCCCGCAACCCCGACCTGTTCATCATCGCCCGGGCGTCGAGCCCGGAGTCGGTGGAGGCCCTCCAGCGGGCCGGCAGCGACCGGGTGGTCTCGCCCTACCGGCTGAGCGGGGCCCGCATGGCGGCGCTGGCGCTGCGCCCGGCCATGCTGGAGTTCGTCGACATGGTCAGCGTCGCCCCGGAGTTGCGCATCGAGGAGCTCGTCGTCTCGAACCGCTCACCGCTTGTGGACGCATCGGTGCGAGGGGCCTGCGCGCCCTACGAGGGCGTGATGATCCTGGCCGTGCGCAGCCCCGACGGCCAGCTGCTGGTGCCGCCCCGGGCGGAGACGGTCCTCAAGGCGAACGACCTGCTCATCGTCGTCGGCCCCCAGGGCGCGCTGTCCCGGCTCGCGGAGCAGGCGGGGTAGGCGCTAAACAGCGGCGCCCGCGGCCGGTCCAGGGAAGTGGCACGCCACGGGGTGGCCCTGGCCCCGGTCGGTGAGCGCTGGCTCTTCGGCCGCACAGATGTCCTGGGCCTTCCAGCAACGGGTGCGGAACCGGCAGCCGGAGGGGGGGTCGAGCGGGCTGGGCACGTCGCCGGGAAGCACGATGCGCGTTCGTGTCCGCTCGGTGACGGGGTTGACCGACGGCAAGGCGGAGAGCAGGGCCTGCGTGTACGGGTGGGAAGGGCGGCCGAAGACGTCCTTGCGGGCGCCGGTCTCCACGATCTTGCCCAGGTACATGACGACGACGTTCTGGGACAGGTGGCGGATCACCGAGAGGTCGTGGGCGATGAAGACGTACGCCACGCCGAGGCGTCCTTGCAGGTCGGCCAGGAG
Source organism: Acidimicrobiia bacterium (assembly GCA_023265045.1). Lineage (GTDB taxonomy): Bacteria > Actinomycetota > Acidimicrobiia > Acidimicrobiales > AC-14 > JAHFUQ01. Next base: position 24,639 of record JAHFUQ010000015.1, on the reverse strand, counting down.
GTTGATGATCCCTGCCTGGATGGACACGTCGAGAGACGAAATGGGCTCGTCGAGCACGAGGAGCTCGGGCTCCAGGGCCAACGCCCGGGCGATGCCGATGCGCTGGCGCTGCCCCCCCGAGAACTGGTGGGGGTAGCGCGCCGCGCTGTCCGGGTCGAGCTCGACCATGCTCATCAGCTCGCGCACCCGGGCCATGCCCGCCTTCCGGTAGGTGTGATGGATGCGCATCGGCTCGGCGATGCTGGCGCCGACGGTCATTTGGGGGTCGAGCGACGCGTACGGGTCCTGGAACACGATCTGGACCCGGCGGCGCAGCGCTCGCAGCGCCCGGGGGCGGGCCTTGAGGACGTCGATTTCGCCGAAACGGATGGTCCCCGACGTGGCCGGGATGAGGCCGAGGAGCATGCGGGCCGTCGTGGACTTCCCGCATCCCGACTCGCCGACGATGCCGAGTGTCTCGCCCTTGGCGACATTGAAGGACACGTTGCACACGGCGTGCACCTGCTTCGAGCGCAGCCCGAGCAGGCCGCGGCGCGCAGAAAAGTGCTTCACCAGGCCCTCGACCTGGAGGAGCGGCTCGGTCGCCGTCGTGGCCGGCACGGCGGTCACGTCTGTCATGCGCCGGCTCCCGCGCCGGCCTGAACGTCGCCGGCCTGGACCGGGACGTCGGCCAGCTCGCCCGTGAAGTGGCAGGCGGCGACCTGCCCGTTGGAATCCTGGACTGAGCGCAGCTCGGGAACAGCGGTGGCGCACGGCCCGGGCGTCCGGGCGAACGGGCAGCGGGGGTGGAAGGCGCAACCCGGGGGGACGTCGATGAGCGAAGGCGGCTGGCCCGGGATCCGCAGCAGGCGTTGGTTCTCCTCTTCGAGGCGAGGCATCGAGTCCAGCAGGCCCTTGGTGTAGGGGTGGGCCGGGTGCAGCAGCACCTGGTCGACGGTTCCCGATTCGACGACCTTGCCCGCGTACATCACCACGACGCGGTCGGCGACCCCCGCGACCACGCCGAAATCGTGGGTGATGAGCACCAAGGCGGAGTTGGTGCGGCGACGCACGTCCTTCAGGAGCTCCAGCACCTGCGCCTGGATGGTGACGTCGAGCGCGGTCGTCGGTTCGTCGGCGATGAGCACGTCGGGGTCGTTGGCCATGGCCATGGCGATCATCGCCCGCTGGCGCATGCCACCCGAGAACTCATACGGGAACTGGCGCGCCCGGGCCGCGGGTGTGGGAATCCCGACGAGCCCCAGCAGCTCAACGGCCCGCTGGTTGGCGTCCTTCCAAGACGTCTCGTCGTGGTGGATGCGGATCATCTCCGCGATCTGGTGACCGACCCGGTGCAGGGGGTTCAAGGCCGTGAGCGCGTCCTGAAAGATGAGGGCGATGCGGTCGCCGCGGATGGCCCGCAGCTCCTGGCGTGAGGCGGCCAGCAGGTTGCGCCCCCCGAAGCGCACCGTCCCTGTGACGGTCGCCGTCGGCGGGAGCAGGCGCAGTACGGAGAGGGCGCTGACCGTCTTGCCCGATCCGGACTCGCCGACGATCCCCACCACCTCGTTCGGCCACACCGAGAACGACACCCCATCGGCCGCCTTCACGACGCCGTCGTCGGTGTGGAACTGCACCCGGAGGTCCTCGACGGCGAGGAGGGGCTCGCCTGCCGCAGTCCCCGCCGAAGGCACGGTAGTCACTTGTTCATCCCCGTCCTCGACTCGAAGGCGTCGCGCAGGCCTTCCCCGAGCAGGTTGGCGGCCAGGGCAACCAGGAAGATCGCCACGCCGGGGATGATCAACAGCCTCGGGGCCACGAAGAAGTAGCGGCGGGCGTCCGCCAGCATCGAGCCCCACTCCGGTGCGGGCGGGCGGGCGCCGAAACCGAGGAACGACAGCGTCGAGATGACCAGCAGGATGCGGCCGACGTCGAGGGTGCTGAGCACGACCACGGGGCGGACGATGTTGGGGACGATGTGCCGTAGGGCGATCCGCAGGCGCGACGCGCCAAGGGCGCGGCACGACTCGATGAACTCCCGCTCCCGCAGCGACAGCGTGGCCGCTCGCACGACGCGAGTGTGCCGGGTCCACCCCACGACGGCGATCACGAACACCAGCTTGGTGGTTCCCACACCAAGCAGGACGATCGTCACCATCGACACGATGACGATGGGCACGGACTGCACGATGTCGACCAGCTGCACGACCAAGCGGTCGATGAGCCCACCGCGCATGCCGGCGAGGATGCCGAAGAAGACGCCGACGACGGTGATGAGGACGGTGACCGCCAGCGTGAGCAGCACCGACTTGCGGCCGCCGTAGAGCATGCGGGAGAACAGGTCCCGCCCGAGGCCGTCGGTGCCGAGGGGGTGGCGCCAGCTGAAGTGGGCCAGGCGGTGGGGGACGTCCACGACGTAGGGATCGTCGGGGGCGAGCCAGGACGCCAGGTAGAGCGGGACCGTCACCACGATCAGCAGCACGGCGCCGATGACCGCGGCCGGCTCCCGGAGGAACTTCCGGAACGGGGCCCCGCCCTGGCGTTCCTTGCGCGGGGCTTTCAAGTGCGGGCCCCCAGGCGGACCCGCACGTCGATGAGGGGGTACAGCAGGTCCACGGCCAGGTTGAAGCCGATGACGACGACGCCCGCGAACAGGACCACGCCCTGCATCATCGGGTAGTCGGACGAACCGGCCGACTGCAGGGTGAGGTTGCCGATCCCCGATCGCCCGAAGATCAGCTCGGTGACCACCGCCCCCTCGACCAGTTGGCCCAGGATGTGGCCCAACACCGTCAGGACGGGCAACGTGGCGTTGCGCAGGGCATGGCGGACAAAGATGCGCAGGTCGGTCAGCCCCTTGCTGCGGGCCGTGCGGACATAGTCCTCCCGCATCACCTCGACCAGCGAGCTCTGGAGCAGGCGCGCCACCAAGGCGGTGGGCAGGGCGGCGAGGGTCAAGCCCGGGAGGATGATGCTCTTCCAGCCGCTCTGGCCCACGACCGGGAACAGGTGGAGCTTCACCGCGAAGACGTAGATGAGCAGATAGGCGAGGAAGAACCCCGGCACCGACGCGCCCGACAGCTCGATCACGCGCAGGATCTGCTGGAGCCAGCGGCCCCGCAGCCGGGCGCCGAGGAGGGCGAGGGGCACGGACAGGATGACGATGAACGCCACCGCCACCAGGGCCAGCTCGACGGTGGACGGGACAGCGGCGCGTATGGCGTCACCCACGCCGCGCCCGGTCAGGAGGGACTTGCCCAGGTCGCCGTGTAGGGCCTTGCGCAGCCATCTCCAGTACTGCACGAGCAGGGGCTGGTCGAAGCCGAGCCGGTGGCGGACGGCGTCGATCTGCTCGGGCGTGGGCAGGATCTCGGGCGGCAAGCCCACCGAGGCGAGCTTGCTGGAGGGATCGCCCGAGGCCGAGCCCAAGATGAAGCTGAGGAACGAAAGGCCGAACAGGGTCGGTACCGCGAACGCCAGCCGGCTGGCCGCGTAGCGGCCCGTGCCCCGCACGAGATGGGACTTACTGGGGCTGTGACTTCGTCAGGCTGACCCAGCGCTGGCTGGTCTGGGACGGGTGGGCGTCACCCAGCTTGACCTTGCTGGACATCCCGTAGAGCCGGTACTGGCCGACGACGGGGATCACGATGTTGGTCTGGTCCTGGTTGATCAGGATCGCCATCATGCTCGCGGCCGCCTTCTGGTTGTCGGCCGGCACCTTGGCGTTGAGGGACGCCGGCACCCACTGGGTGTCCATGGGGCCGAGCTTGGCCGGCGTGTGCGTTTCATCGCTCTGGGTGCTGCACGGGGTGTTGCCGTACGGGAACACCCCGCCGCCGTTGTTGCGGCCGACGACGCCGGTCGCCACGTCGTTCACCGGGGGACCGATGGCGTTCGTGCCGTCGGCCGGGGCGAAGCGGAAGTTCGTGGCGCTCGAACAGGCCTGGCGCAGCACCGGCAGGAAGGAAGCGTTGGCGTCGTTCTGGTTCGGGAGCTCGAGGTCGAGGTCCCACATCGAGCTGTTGTACATCTGGCCGCGGCCCACGGTGCCGTCGGTGCAGGTGACGGCCCCGTCACACGCGCCACGCTGGGTGATCAGGTTGATGCCCACAGTCTTGGCCTGCGCCTGCAGCAGGTCGTAGCCGGCCTGGGGCACCAGCGAGATGCCGATCATGTACAGCTTCAGCTCACGCCCCGCCGTAAAGCGGGCGTCGCCGTGCCACGTGCGGGTCTCGTTGGCGCCGCAGGCCGTCTTGGCGCCGGGGTTCCCGTTGCCGCAGGTCCAGCCGTCGGCGTCGAGGATGTCCTTGGCCTGGGCGGCGTCGGTCTTCAGCGGCGGCACCATGTCTTGGTACGGGCCGAGGACGCCCGGCGGCGACATCCAGCGCCCCGGCTGGGCGTTGCCGCCGTACACGGCGGCCACCACCGCGGCGCGGTCGATGGAGAGCGAGAGAGCCTGGCGGACCTTGGGATCGGTGCCGATGTTGAAGGTGTAGTTGCCGGGGGTGGATGGGCCCACCATGGTGAGGTCGGGTTTCTCAGGCGAGATCTTCACGACCTTGTTGACGTAGATCAGCGAGTTCTGCCCGTACGGGGCGCTCACGACCGACTTGCCGTTCGCCTTGACCGCCTCGGTGTCGAGGGGGTTGATGTCCAGGATGAAGTCGTAGGTGCCCGCCTGGAGGCCGGCGGTGCGCACGGCCGGGTCGGCGACGAACGTGTAGTTCATGGCGTGGACCTGGGCGGCTGGGGCGCCCCAGTAGGAGGTGTTCGCCACGAAGGCAGCGGTGCCGCCGCCCTGGGGTGTGGTCGGGTTGTAGCTCACCTGCTTGAAGGGGCCGGTGCCCTCAGGGTGCCCGGTGACCAGGGGGACGGCGGCCAGGGGGGCCTTGCCGAACACCTGGGCGCCCTCGACGATGCCGGCGGTGCTGCCGTCGAGGTGACGGCCCTGGTTGCGGGGGCTGGACAGGTTCGGCGTCTGCATGTTGTCCGGCGAGGGCATGGGCTTGCCGGAGGCGTCGCGCAGCACCTGGACGATGGCGCCCTTGGGGTGCAGCACCTGCTCGGGGAAGCGCAGGTTGGCGATGCGGGGGGTGAAGTCGACGGTGTAGTCGTCGATCTTCTCGACGCTGTCGAATCCGCAGAGCGTCAGGTTGGTGGCGCAACCGGCGGCGGCGCCGGGCAGGGCCAGGGTGAAGGCCAGGGTGTTCTCGCCGTCGGACGGGGAACCGCTGTAGGGCTGGCGGTCACGCCACGTCCAGATGACGTCGTCGGCGTCGAACTTCTGCCCGTTGTGGAAGGTGACCCCCTGGCGGAGGTGGAACCGCCACGTGTCGTTGCAGAAGGGACGGTCCTGGGCGCCGCCGCAGGTGGGGTAGGGCGTGGGGGTGGTGGGCAGCGCCGCGGGCGTCGTGCCCATGCCCTTGACCGTGTTGCGGTTGGTGCCGACCGGGATCGCCTCCCAGCTCAGGGCCAGGCCGGGCTGGAGGCTGAAGTCCGAGCCCATGATGACCAAGGGCTCGTTCAGGTTGGAGTTGAGCGGGTAGGTGTAGGCGCTGGACGAGTAGCCCGGCCCCGACCCGCTGTCGCTGGTGATCCACTGGTCGGCGTTGGCCCCGATGTTGACCGTCCCGGTGGCGACCGTGAACGCGCCCTTGGCCTTCCCCTCCTTGTCGGGGGTCAGGATCACGTCGGTCTCAGGGAGCGCGGCCTGGAGGAACCCGCCCGAGACGAGCTCCTCCTGGGTGCCGTACACGCCGTTCTTCGTCTTGTACTGCTCCTCGGCGGAGCGGATCTTTTGCGAGTTCGAGTTGGCCGACGTGGACTTGTCCTTGCTGCACCCCACCGCGAGGGTGGCGATGACCAGCATGCTGACCACGCTGACCAGGCGTCGCCGCGCCGCTCCTCTTTCGCTGAGCCGCCACCCGAAAACGCGCCACGCGTGAACAGACTCGCCCTGCATGTTTCCCCCCCTGAACGATCCCCGGACTGCTATATGCCTATCTTTTCACTAGTCCGGCGCCGAACGCGAGTGATCGCCGAAGATTCTGGGTTCGCCGTAGGCTGACCGCCGCCATGGCGCCCGTCCTCGAAGTCAAGGACCTCAACGTGACCTTCCGCACCGAAGCGGGCAAGGTGCACGCCGTCCGCGGCGTCGACATGACCGTCGCCGAGGGTTCGGTCATGGGCGTGGTGGGGGAGTCCGGCTGCGGGAAGACGGTCACGATGCTGGCGGTGCTTGGGCTGCTGCCGCGCAACGCGACCGTCACCGGATCGGTGCGGTTCCGGGGGCGGGAGCTGCTCGGGCTGCCCGGGCGCGAGCTGCGCAAGCTGCGCGGGTCGAAGCTGGCCATGATCTTCCAGGACCCGGTGACGTCCCTCAACCCCGTGTTCACCATCGGCAACCAGGTGGCCGAGGCGGTGCGGGTGCACCACTCCGAGGTCAGCCGGTCGGCCGCCCGCACCCGGGCGGTCGAGCTGCTCCGGCGGGTCGGGATCCCCGAGCCCGAGCGGCGCGCCGACGACTACCCGCACCAGTTCTCGGGGGGCATGTGCCAGCGGGCGATGATCGCCATGGCCATGGCCAACGACCCCGACGTGCTCATCGCCGACGAGCCGACCACCGCCCTCGACGTCACCATCCAGGCCCAGATCCTCGACCTGCTCCGGGACCTCCGCCGGGACAAGGGGGTGGCGGTCGTGCTGATCACCCACGACCTCGGCGTCGTGGCCGGGCTCGCCGAGGAGATGTCGGTGCTCTACGCCGGGCGCATCGTCGAACAAGGCCGGGTGGCGGACATCTACCGCAACCCGCGGCACCCGTACACGCGGGGCCTGCTGGCGTCGCTCCCGAAGGTGAACGAGCAGGGCCAGGCGGCGCTCACGCCCATCGAGGGCGCGCCGCCGTCGATGCTGAGCGTCCCGACCGGCTGCGCCTTCCACCCGCGCTGCCCGCACAAGGGCCCGCAGTGCATGACTGAGGACCCCCGCCTGCGCCCCGTCGGCCCGGTCCGCTCGGCGTGCCACTTCGCCGAGGATCTCGACCAGCGCCCGGTGGGCGCCAGTTAGCGGACGCCCGGCCTGGGTAGGGTGCGGGGCATGAGAAAACTTGCATCCGCGGTCTTTGCTTCTCTGTTGCTCTTCGGGCCGTTGGCGTGGCACGCGACGGTCGCCGGCGCTCAGGAGGAAGAGACCTGCGAGGGCGACCCGGAGGCGCCGCCGCTCACGGCGACGATCGTCGGCGCGGGATTCATCATGGGGACGCCGGGTGACGACGTGATCGTCGGCAGCCCCGGCCCCGACACGATCCTCGGGCTCGGAGGGAACGACGTCATCTGCGGGCGGGGCGGCGGCGACCGGATGGACGGGGGCACCGGTGACGACGTCCTGGTGGACGACGGACCCTATCCGCCCTTCTCGGCCACGGGCGGCAACGACACCATGATCGGCGGGCCCGGCAACGACGTCCTGTTCGGCAGCGGCGGCGCCGACCTGCTCATCGGGGGGGACGGCGACGACGCGCTGATCGGCAACGGCGGCAACGACCGCGCCTTTGGCGGGCCGGGGGACGACTTCGTCGTCGGCGGGCCGGGGAACGACCTGCTGTCGGGCGATGACGGCAACGACTTCCTGGCCGGCAACTTCGGCAGCGACACCCTGCTCGGGGGCGCGGGGGACGACACCTTGAACGGGGACAACCAGTTCGAAGGGCCGCCCCCGCCCGGCGCCGGCGGCGGCGGCACGACGGACACCTGCTTCGGCGGCGCCGGGACCAACCAGGTCTTCAACTGCGAGGTCGGCGACCCGTCCACGCCGCTGCCGCCTGGGCCCCACGACGAATAGCGCGCGATCAGTCCTTGCGGATGATGGTGCCGACCTGCTCGCCGGCCAGCGCGCCCGCGAGCAGGTCGGGCTTCAGGCCGTTGATGACCTGCACCTGCGTGACCTGGCGGGCCACCGCCAGCAGGTCGATGAGCACCCGGTCGAAGGGCAGGGTCGGCAGGTCGAGCGCCCGTAGCTCGGCGACGGTGACCTCCGGGATGAACCGGGCGTCGGGATGCGCCTTGGGGTCCTTGTCGTACAGGCCGTCGACGTCCTTGACGAGGGTGACCGTGGCGCACCCGAAGCACTCGCCGATGAGGTAGGAGCCGGCGTCGCTGCGGTGGGGCGGGATCTTGCCGATTTGAGGTGGGTGCTCCCACAACGAGAAGGGCGGGTCCCCGTTGAAGATCACGCCCGGCGCGGCGGTGAGGAACAGCGGCAGGAGGTGGCCGAAGATCTCGGGGGGAATGGCGACCACGCCGTACGGCGCCAGCAGGGCGCCCAGCATGTGGGCGTTGCCCAGGGCGTCGGCGATGGCGAGTTGGGCGAGCACCCCCGACGGCAGGCCGAGGTCGATGCCGATGGAGAACACGTGGCGGGAACGGGCGCCGCCGCCGGTGGACAGGATCAGCTTGTGGCGTTGGAGGGCCTGGCCGATGGCCTCGATGAGCGGGTAGGTCGTGGCCCGCCCGCCGTCCACGATCGAGCTGGCGCCGACCTTGACCACATGGGCGCTGGGCAACATGCGCACCACGGGCGTCTCGTTGTCGGTGGCGGACATCACATCCTTGTCGAGCAGGCTTTCCCGCATGAGGAGGGAGCGGACGTGGTGGCGGCCATCGGCGAGGACATCGTCCGGCGGCGCCGTCGAGTTGCTCATGAGGTGATCACCGTCCCCACGTGCTCGCCGTTGAGGGCCCGGGTGAGGTTGCCGGGCACGAGCCCGTTGATGACCTGGATGCGCTTGCTCGACTGGGCGTGGCGCATGAGCTCCAGCACGCTGCGCTCTACGACCACGTCGGCCAGGTCCATCGCCTCGATCTCGGCGACCGTCGCCTCGGGGATGAAGGTGGCCGACGGGTCCTTCTTGGGGTCGGCCGTGTACAGCCCGTCCTCGTCCTTCACGAAGATCATCGACCGGGCCCCGAACACCTCGCTGATCAGGTAGGCGCCGGTGTCGGTGCGGTGGGGCGGGATGCGGCCAACGGCGGGGTTGGGCTGCCAGAACGTGTACGGCGGCATGCCGAAGAACACGCACGCCTGGCGTTCCGACAGGTACAGCGGCAGTTGGGGGAACTGGGCCGGTTCGATGAACGGGATCCCGTGGCGGGCCAGCAGGTAGTGGATCATCCGGGCGTTCTGCATGCTGACGAAGGTGCCCAGCACGCTGAGGACCCCCGTCGGCATGCCGAGGTCGAGGCCGACGCTGTAGGCGTGGCGCGCCCGGGTGCCGGCGCCGGTGCCGATGATCATCTTGTGGTCGGGGAGGTTCTCGATGAGCTCGTCGAGGAGCGGGAGGACGGCCGCCCGGCCCCGGTCGATGAAGCTCTGCCCGCCGATCTTGATGACGTTGGCGTCGGGCAGGATCCGCATCGTGGGGAGGCGGGTCGTCTCGGCCAGGAGGGCGTCATCAGTCAGGGAACCACCTACGAGCGCCTTGCCCAGCTCGGTGAGGACGGAGTCCTCAGGGAATACGGACGGCATCGAGTGCGTACCTCTCCTCTTCGGTTTCGGGTTGTGGCGGGGCGCAGTCCGCCACCTTGTCCAGGACGGCGGCGGGCGTGGGGCGCCCGCCGGTGCGCCAGTTGGCGATGACCTGGGCGGGGTCGGTCTCGACCGTCCAGCATGCCGCGGTGGCGGTGGGCAGCCGCTCCCCGCCGAGGCCGACGAGGTCGTCGAGCAGCTTCTGCCCCCGCTGGGCGCCGTCACCGCCAGGGTCGACCCCCTGCTGGGCGAGGAGCGTGCGGCGGTGGTCCCGCAGCCGGGCGCGCAGGCCGTCGGGCTGGCGCTGGACCCGGCCCAGCACGACCAGCCCCCCCGGACGCAGGGCGCGCGTCAGCTCAGTGACGAGGTGGCGGCGATCGAGCAGGTGGGCGGCGCGAGCCGCGAACACGAGGCCGGCCGCGCCGGGCCGGAGCGGCCAGGCCCGGCTGGCGTCGGCCTGCACAAGGCCGCCGGCGGTGCGGCGCCCAGCGAAGACCTCGAGCATGGGCCAGGAGACGTCCAGCCCGACATAGCGCTCGACCGCGGCGCCCAGGTGGGCGCCGATCTCCCCGGTGCCGGCGCCGATCTCGATGACGGTCCCGTCACCGGCCAGGGCGGCCAGGGCGGCGACCGCCGCCGCGACGGCGCGGGCCGCCTCGTCGCCGATGCCCGCTCGGGCGTCAAACCCGGAAGCCTGCGCGTCGAATCGTGAGATTCACGCAGGGTAGACCTGGACCTCGGCCGCCTTGACCGAGACCCACACCTCGCCGCCGTCGGCCAGCCCCAGTTCGGCGACCGCCGCGGGGCTGACCTCGGCGACGATCGGGATGTCGCCCCCGACGCGCACCCGGATGCGCTCGCCCTCCTGGTCGAGGCTCTCGGCGACGCCTTTCCACACGTTGCGGGGCGTGCCCTCGGGCTGGCGGCGGTGCAGGGAGACGGCGCGGGGATGCACGAGGGCGAAGACGTCCCCGGCGACGGCGCCCGGCGCTTGCAACGACGCCCCGCTGGCGACGACCACCCGGTCACCGGCGCCGTCGCCGCGGTACAGGTTGACGCCCACCAGTTCGGCGACGTAGCGGGACCGGGGGCGGGCGCTCACCTCCGCCGGCGTTCCCGCCTGGACGACGCGGCCGTGCTCCAGCACGACGAGCTCGTCGGACAGGACCATCGCCTCGAGCGGGTCGTGGGTGACCAGCAGGCGGACCCCGGGGAACGAGGCCAGGTGGCGGCGGAGCTCGCGCCGGACCTCGACCCGGGTGCTCGCGTCGAGCGCGGAGAGGGGCTCGTCGAGCAGGAGAAGGTGGGGGTCGGTGGCCAGGGCCCGGGCGAGCGCCACCCGCTGCTGCTGCCCGCCGGACAGCGCCTCGGGCCGGTCGCCCGCCCGGTCGCCGAGGCCGACGCGGTCGAGCCACGCCTGCGCCCGGCGGCGGGCGTCGGCCTTGGGCACGCCCCGGCACCGCAGCCCGAAGGCCACGTTCTCGAGGGCGGACAGGTGCGGGAACAGGAGGTAGTCCTGAAACAGGACCCCGATCGGCCGCTCCTCGGGCCCCAGCCGGACGCCGGCGGCCGTGTCCTCCAGCACCTGGTGGCCCAGGGTCACCCGGCCGGCGCGCAGGGGTTGGAGCCCGGCGAGGGCGCGCAAGAGGGTCGTCTTGCCCGCCCCGTTGGGCCCGAGCAGGGCGACCGTGGCGCCGAGGGGAAGGTCGAGGGTGATGTCGAGGTCGAGCTCGCCGCGGGTGAGGGCGACGGTCGCGTGGAGCCGCCCGGCCGTCACTGCGCCCGTCACCCAGCCGTCCCCAACCATCGCCGCCGGAGCCCGACCAGGACGGCCAGCGACACGGCGAGCAGCACCAGGCTGAGGGCGATGGCTGCCGGCGGCCGGGATTCGAGCAGTGCGTACACCCTGAGGGGGGTGGTCTGGGTCGTGCCTGGGAAGTTCCCGGCGAAGGTGATCGTGGCGCCGAACTCACCCAGGGCGCGGGCCCAGGCCAGGACCGCGCCGGCGGCGAGGGAGGGCGCCACGAGCGGGAGGGTGACGCGGCGGAAGACGGTCCACGGCCGCGCCCCGAGGGTCCGGGCCGCGTCCTCGTAGCGCTGGTCGGCGGACCGGAACCCCGCTTCCGCGGTCAGGACGAGGAACGGCATGGCCACGAACGCCTCGGCCAGGACCGCCCCCGCCGTGGTGAAGGTCAGCCGGATGCCGAACCACTGATCCAGCCACTGCCCGACCAGGCCCCGGCGACCGAAGGCCAGCAACAGGGCGACGCCGCCGACGACGGGCGGCAGCACCATCGGCAGCGTGGTGAGGGCGCGCAGGATCCGGCGGCCCGGGAACTCGGCGCGGGCCAGGACCCACGCCAGGGGGACGCCGACCACCATTGACAGCGCTGTGGCCCACAGGGAGCAGACGAGCGAGAGGGCGAGCGCCTGGCGGACCTCGTGGTCGTTGAGCTCATGGGCGAGCGCGCTCCACGGCGCCTTCCACACCAGCCCGGCCAGGGGCAGCACGAAGAAGAGGGCGGCGACCGAGGCGAGGGCGACGGCGCCGATCGGGACCGATCGGGACGTGCTCAAGCCTCGAAACCGGCTTTCGCCAGGATCTGCCGGCCGTCCGGCGAACGCACATAGGCCACGAAGGCTTCGGCCAGCCGGGCGTTCTTCGCCGTCTTCACGGTGGCGATCGGGTAGGTGGCGAGGACGTTCTGCTCGTTCGGGATGCTGACCCCTTCGGCGGTGCTGCCCGCCACCCGGACGTCGGTGACGTAGACGATCCCGGCGTCGGCCTCGCCGAGGGTGACCTTCGACACGACCCCCCGCACGTTGGCCTCGAGGGACTTGGGCGTCACCTTCACGCCCGCCTTGTCGAGCGCCTGCCGGCCGAACCGCCCGCATGGGACCTCGGCCGCGCACAGCACAACGATCAGGCCGGGGCGGGCCAGGTCGGCCAGGGTGCGGACGTTGTTGGGGTTGCCCTTGGCCACGAGGATGGAGAGGCGGTTGTGGGCGAACACGGTGGGCGTGGTCACGCTGCCGCCGGTGACGGCGACCTGCATGGTGGGCTCGTCGGCGGTGGCCAGGACGTCGGCCGGGGCGCCCGCGTTGAGCTGCTGGGCGAGCGTCGACGAGGCCCCGAAGCTGAAGCTGATGGCGATCCCCGGATGCGCGGCCTGGAACTGGCGGCCCATCTCGTTGAACGCGTCGGTCAGCGACGAGGCGGCCAGCACGGTGATCGACCCGCCCAGCGCCTCGGTCGGGTTGGGTTGCGAGCCCGGCTGCGAGGTCGATGAGGGCGTCGGCGAGGCGCGGCTGCACGCGACCAGCGCCACCAGCGCGAGGCAGGCGAGCGCCTTTCTCATGCCGGTCGCTCGACGACCACCGACGTCGACTTGATCGAGGCGACGGCCACCACGCCCGGCGAGAGGCCGAGCTCGTCGGCCGCCTCCCGGGTCATCAGCGACACGATCCGGTGGGCGCCCACGTGCATCTCCACCTGGGCCATGACCCGATCGCGAGTGACCTTGGTCACCACCCCTAACAGGCGGTTGCGGGCGCTGCGCGCCGGCAGGCCTTCGCCGGGCGGGTGGGGCGGGTGGGGCGGGGCCATGGCGATGGCCAGCTGGGCCAAGGCAGGGCCGTCGATGACCCGCTGGCCGCCCGCGGTGCGAAGCCCTGGGGCCTTCCCGGCGTCCATCCACCGCCGCAACGTGTCGACGCTGACCCCCAGCACCGCGGCCGCTTCGCCCATCCGATACCTCGCCATTCCGAGATCTTCGCGGCTCGAACCTTGTCAGCGCCAGCTTTTGAGGCAGATAGCCCCGCTAAACGGGGGCTATCTGCCTCGAAGTGTTCATGTCATGGTGATTAGTCATCTGGCGTACCCATTCCTGCCATAGGTAGGGAACGGACGAAACCGAACGAACTAGGGCGAACCAGTGCGAACCGGAGCGAACTAGTCAGGAATAGGGCGAACTGTCCTGGTCCTCAGGACGCGCCTTGCGAACTGTGCCGGGATGCGTCATACGGAGCGCCTAATGCGCTACGCGGCGCGCCGTACCCTGTAGTCTGATCGGCGTGACAGTCGATCGAATCCTCGCCGAGATGCGGAAGCATCGGGCCGACGCTGCTGAGGTCGTCGTTGCGGCGACTGAGGTCGTTGCTTCCTGGGACCGGGCCATCGCTGAGGTTGAGCGGACCCGAGGCACCGAGCGCACCGAGCGCACCGAGCGACCAACCGCGCCGGCTGATGGTTCTCCACGTCGTCGCGCCCCCAAGGGCCAGGGCGTGAAGATGCTGGTAGTCGACCTGATCAACAACGGCGGCGGTCGTGACTGGGATTGTCACGAGGTATTGGCGGAGTTCGAGCGCCAAGGCCGCGACCTTGGCGTGGTCGATCCTCTGAACACCGTCCGAAGCGCGCTCAGCCGAACGTCGCAGGATGGTCGGATCGTCCGCACTCGGCCTGGTCACTACGGACCCGTTGCGTCAGATTCTGTGACACACAAGTTGTCAACAGACGAGGCGCAAGTGTTCGATGCCGTTAACGGGTCAGGACCAAGCGAGAACGGCAGCGACGCGCCGGACCTCGCACAGACTCCGGGCAGGTAGCTGCTGCCCGGAACGCTCAGGATGGTCGGCACGCCTCTCACTACAGGGGTCTGCCACGGGACTCTTAATCCCGGACCTGGGAAACCTGAGCGAGAGGAACGCCGGGGAGACTCCCCTCCCCGGCTTCCTTGCACTTCCTAGAGCACTAGGAAGGCTAGCACGACGCCAATGGATGAGCGCGGCAATAGCGCGTGCGTCCAGGTTGACTGTCATACCCCCCACCTACAATGACTATATGGAGAAGCTGAACATCTCGGTTATCGTAAAGCGGTTTTCGGACGAATCCGCGGCGTGGGAATGTCTAGAGGAAATGCGCTGGCCGAACGGTCCGGTTTGCCCCCACTGCGGCGTCATCGGAACCGCCTACTTCATCCAGCCCAAGAACGGGCACCGGACCACCAGCACCGGCAAGGTCTCCTACCGCCGTCTATGGAAGTGCGCCGATTGCCGTAAGCCTTTCTCGGTTCTCGTCGGCACCATCTTTGAGCGTTCGCAGGTTCCGCTATCGAAGTGGCTGTTGGCGCTCTACATGATGTCCGCAAGCAAGAACGGCGTTGCGGCTTTCGAGATTCACCGCACCCTTGGCGTTACGAACAAGACCGCCTGGTTCATGATGATGCGCATTCGCGAAGCCATGAAGCGCGGCGAGCTGGCTGCGCCGATGGTCGGCACCATCGTTGCCGATGAGACCTACATCGGCGGGAAGAAGAAGAACCAGCACCAGCAGGGGCGCAAGCGGCCCAACTCGTCCAAGGGCCTCGCAGGCCATCAGCCAGACAAGACCGCCGTCCTTTCACTGGTCAACAAGCGCACAGGCGAAGTGCGCTCGCGAGTGGTCGCCAACGTCGAAGGGCCGATCTTGGAAGCGGCAATCCGGGAGGAAGTCCAAGTGTCGGCGTCCATCCTGCACACCGACAAGGGGAGCTGGTACAACCTGTTGGGCACCGAGTTCAAGAACCACCACACGGTCGACCACCACCGCTTCGAGTTCGTGCGCGGCGACATCTCAACGAACCAGGCTGAGAACTACTTCGGCCAGCTCAAGCGGTCCATTGACGGCACGCACCACCGTGTCAGCCGGACGCACCTTCCCCGCTACTTGGCCGAGTTCGATTTCCGCTACAGCACTCGGAAGATGAGCGACACCGCTCGCATGGAGCAGTTGGTCAGCCAGACCGCCGGTCGTCGGTTGACCTACGAGTCGTTGTAACGCTTGGCAGTGATGATTTTGAGGATAGCGATCAGCCCATACGGCGGCCTGGTCCAGCCAAGTGGAGACAGAACTACGGCATGCTCTATACGTTCGTCGCTCGGCCCCAGCGCCACTCTCAATAACCCGTCTGGCGTGTGGGAGTGTATGTCCGGCGGTCCGAATTTCTGGCGATCCAGAAGCCAAGCGACCATGTCGGCCTCTTCGTGCAGCTCCGGATGGTCCCAAGCGACCCACCGGTTATACGCGCCCCGCGACTCAACCAGCCAGTATCTCGGTGTCACTCGCTAGAAGACTACCTACTAGGGGTTCAGGCCAAGCCGATCTATGTGTTCGCGTAGCTGGTCTTCAACCGGTGGAGTGCGCCACACGGAACCGTCCTCAACCGCAAGCCGCAACGCCCCGAGCCACTCGCGTCGCTCCTGTGTGTGCTCGTCGTCCTGTGGGGGAAGGTCCCACGCGGCGTCGCTCACTTGTCCGCCTCCCGCTTGTCGTCCGCCTGGTGCTCGTGCGACGAATCGGGACCGCCCTTGAGGACGACCTTGAGCGCATCGTCGAACGACCGACCGCCCGTAGTGAAGCGTTCCTCGCGCTGGGCCGCAGTGAGCGCGCGCGACTTACGCCGCCGGGATTCACCCACTGTCGCTCACCTTCCCTCTCGTCAGAGACGGGACAACGTCTTTCGCCGCCCCGGGTACCACGTTCCTGCCAACTGGCTTGTTCAACTCAGTTGACAAAACTGTACCCGCGACTGTCGTGAAAAGCACTACACGCGTGGGAAAGGTTGTTTACACGGAAATTGGCGATGACCTGCGGGTTTGCGCCTGACCGCTGTACCGATCCCGTACACTTCGGGTGTACCGGCGGTATACAAGCGCCTACTACCCCAGGTAGTGCTTGACCCTCGGCCACTCAGGGACAGGATAGCACCTATGGGTACATCAGGTGACTAATTGCCCATGTCATACCCTTTCAGTACTCTCTGTGGCATGAGAGAGATCGACGCGGCCGCTGCTCGGCTGGCCGCCCAGCAGTTCGGCGCCTTCAGCCGGGAGCAGATCCTGTCGGCGGGCGGCACCCGGCGCGGGTGTGATCGGCGGCTGGCGAGCGGCGCCTGGCGGCGCACCCGGCACCGGCGGGTCTACACGTTGCCGGCGTCTGCGGATACGTGGCGCCAGCGCTTGTGGGCGGCCTTGCTCGCGGCGCCGCCCGGCGCCGTGGTGTCCCACCGGGCGGCCGCGGTGCTACACGGGTTCTGGTCGGGCACGTTCGTCGAGCTCGCCGTACCCCGCGGCAGCCAGCACCGGCTCCACGCGCTCGTCCATCAGATCGACGTCGGCGGCGACCGCACCAGCGTGGAAGGCATTCCGGTCACGAGCGTGGAGAGGACGATCGTGGACCTGGCGACGGTCGTGGGCGACGACGCGTTGGAGCGTGCCGTCGAGGCGGCGTTGCGCAAGGGCGTCACAACCGCGGACCGGTTGCGAAGCCAGCTCGAGCCCTACCGTCGAGGCGCGGCCCGGCTCAGGCAGGTGCTCGACCGGCGAGGCGCGGGCAGGCCCATGGGGAGCGAGTTGGAGGTGCGGTTCCTGCAACTGCTACGGGCGGCGGGGCTGGCGGACCCGGCGCGCCAGCACGAGGTGCGCCTGGAACGAGAGCCGTACTTCGTCGATTTCGCCTATCCAGACCAGCGACTCTGCATCGAGCTCGACGGGCGGGAGTGGCACGACGGCGCAGCGTTCCAGCGGGATCGCACCCGGCAGAACGCCCTCGTGCTGGCGGGGTGGACGGTCCTTCGCTTCACGTGGGACGACGTCCTCGAGCGCGGCGACGAGGTCGTCGCGACAATCACTCAGGCGGTGCGGGCTTGCGCCGGTGCTTCCAGCGCAGCAGGCGGTCGATGACGGCCCCGAGGACCGCGGTGACGACCAGCACGAAGATGAGCGGGACCCGGCGGTCGGTGACGACGAACCCGACCCGGACGGTGTGGCGGTTGTCGATCACGAACGCCACGAGCACGAGCACCAGCGCCGCCGCGCCTGCGAGCCGGATGAGCTCGCGCCGGCGGTGCTCGTCCATCTGCGCCACTGCGACGCGACGCTAGCCGGGGGCCCGGGATGCGGTGGAAAGAGCGAAGGAGTGGGTCGGACCGCATCCCAGTGGCCGGCTGCCCCTACGAACCTCAGTATCGGGGGACGACGTCACCGCCACCCCTACGCGCGCTCAACGATCCCCCAACTCTGCCTGTTGTGTTTCCTAAGCTGTCCGGGCGGGGACGCATCGGACTGTCACATCGAACTCGGTCGATGGCGCCACTTTCCATCGCCACACGGAGAAAGGAGCCCGGCATGGCCCACGTTGCCCACATCGCCGAGGCGCACTTCGAGGCGCACGAGCACCCGGAGGTCGTGCACACGCACGGGCACTACCACGTGACTCACAACTTCCGCGAGATGACCGGGGGCTTCGAGCACCTCAGCTCGTACCACCAGCACGAGCACGACCACGCCGCCGTGGCTCACAGCCACTACCCCCATGAGGACTTCGATCGCGAGCACGAGGGCGAGGCCCACGTCCATGACCACGGCGAGACGGTGAAACCGGCGCGGGCTGCCGGCGGCGCGTCGGCGGCCAAGAAGCCGGCGGCCAAGAAGGCGCCGGTCAAGAAGGCTGAGTAGGCCCTAGCCGAACTCGTCGACGTCCGGCAGCGGCGCAAGCAGCGCCTGCTCCTGGGCGTCGGCCTCGGGCGCTTCGGGGTCGGCGGTCAACCGGCGCGGCGGCGTCTCGTCGTCGTCCACCGGATTGGCGGGCAGGTGCTGCTCCTGGCGATCGGCGTCCGGCACCTCAGGCACGTCGCTTGGGTCACTCATGCCTACTTCCTACCACCGAACGTTCCCCGCCCCGTCCGGACGGGTAGGACCGACCGGTGACCGTAGACAGGGTGAGGATGGAACCGCCTGTGACTGATGCGACGGCGCCGGAATGGCTCATCGACGCGGCCGACGCGCGGCTCGACGACGAGCGCCTGGCCCGCATCGCCGACGACGGCCGGCCCGACCGCTTGGCGTGGAACACGTTCCGCACGCTCGCTCTGTGGGACACCGACGCGTGGGTCCCCGCGCTGCTCGAGGTCGCGCTGGGCGACGGCAACGAGCTGTCGCCGCTCGAGTGGAGCGACGCGGCCGTCGTACCGTGGGGCGCAGGGGTCCCGGGCGACGGCGTGTGCGACGTCGCGCTGGAGGGTGCCCACGCGTACGTCGTGGCGGTGTGCTCGCTCACCGCCGACGTGCCGCTCGAGTTTTTGCGCGCCGGCGCCATTGCCGCCCTCGACGGCTCGGTGCACGGCAGCCGGGAGGCGGGCCTCGTCCTGGTGGCCCCCACGATGCCGGAAGACCTCAACGAGCGCCTCCGGCTCGCGGCCGATGTCGAGCTGCACGACGGCCGGCGGGCGAGCGACCTGCTGGACGCCGCTATGGGCGGCGTGACCTGGGCCGACTTGGCGCGCCTGGCCCTGGACCTGGCCGAAGAAGGAGATCCCGACACGGAGCCGGTGGAGGCGGTGCGGCAGTTGGTGCTCGAGATCGAGGCGGCCGCTCCCGGCGAGCCGGTCTGACGAGTTCGAGGCAACGGACCGCCCGCAACGGGGGCTCATTGCCTCAAAGCCCGATGGGCGAGGGGCGAGGGGCGAGCGCGGGGCCTTCGGCGTCCTAGCCGGCGAGCAACTCCCGGGCGCCGCTGCGGTCGGAGGACTGGCGGAGCTTGGCGAGGGCTCGGCGCTCGATCTGGCGGATCTGCTCCCGGCTCAGGTGGAAGTACTGGCCCACCTCGTCGAGGGTGCGGGCCCGGCCCCGGTCGAGGCCGTAGCGCAGGCAGACGACGCGGCGCTCCCGCTCGCTGAGCTGCTCGAGCAGGCGGTTCACCTGCGCCGGGAGCATGTCCGACGCCACGATGTCGAACGCGGACGGGGCGCGGTCGGGGAGCACGTCGCCCAGCTCGGCGTCGGAGTCGGCGGCCACCGGGTGCGAGATCGACAGCATCTCGGTGGGGAACGTCATTGCCTCCTCCACCTTGGCGGCCGGCACGCCCACCTCGTCGGCCACCTCGTCGCTGGTGGGCCACCGCCCGTGGACCGACTCGAACGCGGACTGAACCCGGCGCACCTGGGCGTGCAGGTTGCCCGCCTGGGCCGGGAGGCGGATGGTCCGGCCGCTGTTGGCGATGGCCCGGGAGATTGCCTGACGGATCCACCACGTGCCGTAGGTGGAGAACCGGAAGCCCCGCCGCACGTCGAACCGCTCGACGGCCTGCATCAGTCCCACGTTGCCTTCCTGCACCAGGTCGAGCAGGGACAGCCCCGACGTCTGGGTGTACCGCTTGGCCACGGAGACCACGAGGCGCAGGTTGGCCTGCACGAACCGCTCCGACGCGGCCTCGCCCTTGACGACGTCCCGCCGCAGCTTGCGGCGCTCGGCGTCGGATGGGTCGTGGCCCGCGCCCGCCAAGCGTTCGGACGCCTCCCGCCCGGCCCGGATGGCCAGCCCGAGTCGCTCCTCCTCGCCGCGGGTGAGCAGCGCGTGCCGGCCGATCTCAGCCAGATACAGGCGGACCAGCTCCTCCTCGCCCCCCCGACCGCTCAAGCCCCTTCCGGTTGGCATGGGTTCGCGTCGCTTTCGTCGTCTACGCCGTCTGTCTCCTATCGCAACCCTCTCGGACCGCTTCTCCTTCCCCAGTGGTTCTCTACCGCCGACGGGGCAGCCCTACACTCCCGGCGTGCGCCGGAGGGAAGGGGAGGACCGGCTCTTGACCGTCCCGAATGTCATCACCTCGATCCGGCTCCTCCTGATTCCGGTGTTCGTCTGGCTGCTGTTCGGGCGGCACA
This sequence comes from Acidimicrobiia bacterium, assembly GCA_023265045.1. GTDB lineage: Bacteria > Actinomycetota > Acidimicrobiia > Acidimicrobiales > AC-14 > JAHFUQ01. The sequence goes on along the minus strand of JAHFUQ010000015.1, from coordinate 4,438 downwards.
ACCGGGCGGGGGCGGCGGTGATGCTCGCCGCCCTGGGTTCGACCGACTGGGTCGACGGCACGGTGGCCCGCCGGTTCAACCAGGTTTCGAACCTCGGCAAGATCCTCGATCCGGTCGCCGACCGCCTGCTGCTCGGCACCGCTGTCATCTGCATCCTGGTGGACGGGGCCGTCCCCGCCGTGGTCGCCATCCCGGTCGTCGCCCGCGAGGTGCTCGTGTCGCTGGCCGTGTTGGTCCTGGCCGCCATGGGCGCCAAGCGGATCGACGTGACATGGGCAGGCAAGATGGCCACCTTCGCCAACATGGTGGCCTTCCCGCTGTTCCTCCTCAGCCACGACCAGGCGTTCTCCCTGCGAGGCCCGGCCAAGGCCGTCGCGTTGGTCGTCGCCCTCATCGGCCTCGGGTTCGGCTACTACTCGCTGGTGAAGTACGTGCCCATCGGCCGCAAGGCGTTGGAGGAGGGCCGCGCCTCGCGCGCGACATGAGCACGTAAGGTCGTACGCGGATGAAAGCCGTGATCATGGCCGGTGGTGAGGGCACCCGGCTCCGGCCTCTCACGTCCAACCAGCCCAAGCCGCTCATCCCCATCGCCAACCGGCCCATGATGGAACACGTCCTGCGCCTGCTGGCCAAGCACGGGTTCGACGACGTGGTGGTCACGCTGGCGTTCCACGCGCAGATGATCCGGACGTACTTCGGGGACGGGTCGGAGTTCGGGGTCAAGATCGGCTACGCCACCGAGGAGACGGCGCTCGGCACCGCCGGCTCGGTCCGTAACGCCCAAGCCCAGCTGAAAGAGACCTTCCTGGTCATCTCCGGCGACGTCCTGACCGACATCGACTTGTCTGCCGTCGTCGACTTCCACCGCCGGCGCGGCGCCATGGCCACCCTCGCCCTCAAGTCGATGGAGAACCCGCTCGACTTCGGGATCGTCATCACCCACGAGGGCGGCGCCGTCGAACGGTTCCTGGAGAAGCCGACATGGGGCCAGGTCTTCAGCGACACGGTCAACACCGGCATCTACGTCCTCGAGCCCGAGGTGTTCGACTACATCCCTGAGGGCCAGAGCGTCGACTTCAGCGAGAACGTGTTCCCCAAACTCCTGGCCGACGGCAAGCCCATCAGCGGCCACGTGGCCGAGGGGTACTGGGAGGACGTGGGCACGGTGGAGGCGTACCTGCGGGCGCACCGGGACATCCTGCGCGGCAAGGTCGAGCTCGAACTGCCCGGTTTCCGCGCCGCCGAGGGCCTGTGGCTCGGCGAAGGCGCCGAGGTCGACCCCGCGGCCCGGATCGAGGGCCCGGCCATCATTGGCGACTACTGCCGCGTCGAGGCCAACGCCCGCCTCGGCCACTACACCGTGCTCGGCTCCAATGTCGTGATCCGCAAGGAGGCCGACCTCGAGCGCGCCGTCGTCCACGACAACGCCTACCTCGACCAGGCGGTGCGCCTGCGGGGCACGATCGTCGGGCGCTCGTGCGATCTGCGCGCCTTCGCCCGCTGCGAGGAGGGCGTGGTCCTCGGTGACGATTGCTTCGTGGGGGAGCACGCGGTCGTGAACCCGGGCGTGAAGATTTACCCGTTCAAGGCCGTCGAGCAGGGCGCGATCATCAACTCGTCCATCGTGTGGGAGTCGCGCGGGTCGCGCAGCCTGTTCGGGCGCACGGGCATCCGCGGGCTGGCCAATGTCGACATCACGCCCGAACTGGCCTGCCGGGTCGCCATGGCCTACGGCACCACCATGAAGAAGGGCGCCACCGTCACGACCTCGCGCGACTCCAGCCGCGCCGCCCGGGCCCTCAAGCGGGCCGTGCACGCCGGGCTGAACTCGGTGGGCGTGAACGTGGACGACCTGGAGATGGCGCCCGTGCCCGTCACCCGCTTCCAGGTGCGCACCGAACGGGCCCGAGGCGGGATCACCGTGCGCCTCGCCCCCGACGATCCCCAGACGGTCGTGCTGCGGTTCTTCGACGCCGACGGAACCGACATCGACGAGGCCGCCCAGCGCAAGGTCGAGCGCTACTACTACCGCCAGGAGTTCCGCCGGTCCTTCGCCGCCGAGATCGGCGACATCGGGTTCGCACCCCGCGCCCTCGAGTACTACTCCGCAGCGCTGATGTACAGCGTGGACGTGGAGGCCATCCGCGCGGTCGGGTACCAGGCGGTGCTGGACTACGGCTACGGCTCGACGTCGGTGCTCATGCCCAACGTCCTCTCCAAGCTGGGCGCCGACGTGCTGTCGGTGAACCCGTACGCGTCGACGTCGGGCGCCACCGCGTTCGACCCGGTCGTGCACGCGACGCGGGTGGCGCAGTTGGTCCGGAGCGCCAATGCCCACCTGGGCGCCGTGATCGACCCCGACGGCGAGCACATCGTGCTGGTGGACGACGCCGGCCACATGTTGAGCCACGACGAGGCGCTGATGGCCTTCGTCACCCTGGTCGCCTCCGTGGAGGACCACGCGCGCATCGCCCTGCCGGTCAGCGTCCCCCAGGCGGCCGCCCTCACCGCCGCCGAACACGGCGCGGAGATCGTCTGGACCAAGCAGTCGACGACCCACCTGATGGACACCGCGGCCTCGGGCGACGTGTCGTTCGCCGCCAGCCAGGACGGCGGGTTCATCTTCCCCGCCTTTCTCCCCGCCCTCGACGCCACCGCCGCGCTGGTGAAGCTGCTGGAGCTGCTCGCTCGGGCCAAGACGCGGCTGTCCACCCTGGTGGCCGCCATGCCCCGGATGCACATCGCCCACGAGACGGTGGTGACGCCATGGGACGAGAAGGGGGCGGTCATGCGCCTGATCGTCGAGGGCACGAAAGACCGGGAAGTGGTGCTTGTCGACGGCGTGAAGGTCCTCCACGACAACGGCTGGGCGCTGGTGCTGCCCGACCCGGCCGAGCCCTTGACCCATGTCTGGGCCGAGGCCGCTACTGGGCCCGAGGCCAGGTCGCGGGCCCAGGACTACGCCCGCCGGATCCGCCAGATGGTCCGGTGAGGCGCGTGAGGCGGGTCCGCTACGGTCGCGACCCATGAACGTCCCGGACGATCGGCGGTACAGCAAGGACCACGAGTGGGCGCGGCTCGAGGGCGGCCGGGTGAGGGTCGGCATCACCGACTACGCCCAGGACGCGCTGGGCGACGTGGTGTTCGTCGAGTTGCCCGCGGTGGGCGCCCAGGTCACGGAGTCGGATGCGTTCGGGTCGGTCGAGTCGACCAAGTCGGTGTCGGAGATCTACGCCCCCGTGACGGGCACGATCGTCGAGGTCAACCTCGAGCTGAACGACTCGCCCAACCGGCTGAACGACGATCCGTACGGCGAAGGGTGGCTCTGCGTGATCGAGCCGGCGGGCGGCGTCGGGCTGGAGCACCTGCTCACGCCCGCCGGCTACCAGGCGTTGATTCAGGAGGAAGCTTGAGTAGAGGTTCAGGCTTCCTCGCCTGGGCTAAGCGGGAGCAGTAGCGTTATCGGCCGTGCAGTGCGCCAACTGCGGTCACGACAACGAGGTGGGGGCGAGCTACTGCTCGTCGTGCGGCCATGTGCTGACGGCCGGCGGGGAGGAGACGACGGTCACGTTCGTCCCGGTCGAGGCCGTCGGCGAGGTCGCCGACGACGAGCTGGCGGTCACGCTGGGCGAGCTTCCGTCCGCCACGGCCATGGTCGTGGTCAAGCGGGGTCCCAACGCAGGGTCGAAGTTCGTCCTCGACGCCGACGTCACGGAGGCGGGCCGGCGACCCGAGTCCGACATCTTCCTCGACGACATCACCGTGTCGCGCCGCCACGCCGAGATCCAGCGCCACGGCGAAGCCTTCGTGGTGAAGGACGTCGGCTCCCTCAACGGCACGTACGTCAACCGGGAGCGGATCGACGAGGCTCGGCTGGAGAACGGCGACGAGTTGCAGATCGGCAAGTTCAGGCTCGTCTTCTTCTCAGGCGCCGAGCTACCGGGACCGGGGGAGGGTCAGGAGTGACCGTGGAGGACCGGGCGTTTCTGTCGATCGGGGAGGTCCTCTCGTTGTTGAAAGAGGAGTTCCCGGACGTCACCATCTCGAAGATCCGGTTCCTCGAGAGCCAGGGGCTCCTCGACCCCGAGCGCACCCCGTCGGGGTACCGCAAATTCTACGAGACCGACGTCGAGCGCCTGCGCTGGATCCTGCGCCAGCAGCGGGAGCACTTCCTGCCCCTGAAGGTCATCAAGGGCCGCCTGCGCACCACCGGCGGCCAGCCCTTGGACGACGTCGGCGACCATATCGGCGACAGTGTCGGCGACGGCGACCCTGAGGGCGAGGTCGCCGCCCCGGTCGCGGCCCCGCCCCGCCCGGCTGGCGCCCCGGGAACCCACGCCTCGGCGGCGACGTCATCGGCGATGGCGACCCCGGCCGGCGCCGGCTTGGGCGCTGGTCCGCCCGCCCCGACCCGGGCGCCATCGGGGCCCGTGGCAGG
>JAHFUQ010000249.1 GCA_023265045.1 Acidimicrobiia bacterium | reverse complement strand
AGCGGAACTTGGTTGCGAGCACGCCGAGCACCGCCGCCCCCGCCGCCAGGCGGTAGGCGACGAACGGGGTGAACGACCGGTTGCGCACGATCCGGATGGTGCCCCAGACGGCGAGGGCGCCCGTGAGCCCCGATGTGACCGCACCGGCGAGGAACGCCCCGCCCGTGCCGGCCGGAAGGCCCCCGCCGGCGAGCACCTTGACGGCCCGGTACACGCCCGCGCCGCCGATGATCGGCAGGCTCATCAGGAACGAGAGGCGGGTGGCCGCGTCCCGGTCGAAACCTCGCCACCGGGCGGCCGAGATCGTCACGCCCGAGCGGGACACGCCAGGGGCGAGGGCCAGGGCCTGGGCCAGGCCCATGGCCACCGCGTCGCGCACGCCGAACTCTTCCGACGTTCGCTCGCTGCGGCACCGGTCCGCGGCGGAGAGCACGAGCCCGAAGACGATCAGCATCGCCGCGATGAGCCATTCGCGGCCCAGCTCGTCCTCGATCAGCGACTCCAGGGCGGCGCCGACGGCCGCCCCGGGCAGCGACGAGGCGAGGAGCAGCCAGGCCAGGCGCTCGTCGTCGGTCGCGATGGCGCGCCGGCGGATCGAGGAGATGCCGGCCCGGGCGAACCGGCGCAGGTCGGGCGAGAAGTAGGCGGCGGCGCCGATGAACGTGCCCAGGTGCAGGGCGACGTCGAAGGTCTTGTTGAGGTCCGGGTTGGCAGTGAACTCCTTCCACCCGAACAGCCAGGGCACGAGCAGGAGGTGCCCGCTCGACGACACCGGGAAGAACTCGGTGAGGCCCTGGACGATCCCCAGGACGATGGCGTGGACGATTGGGATTCCGGCCTGGGCGGGCATGTGAGCTAAGAGCCTGACAGCGTGATGCCTCCGATCGCCAATGTCATGCCCGCGGCGCCGCCTGGCAGCCACTCGCGGTCGCCGCCCACGGCGACGACGTCCTTCATCATGCGCTGCAGCGTCGAGGCGATGGTCGCCTCCCGCACCGGCTCCGCGATCTCGCCGTTGCGCACCATCAGGCCCTGCACGCCGACCGAGAAGTCGCCGGTCGTGGCGTTGACCCCCGAGTGCATGCCCGACACCGACTGGATGAGCAGGCCGTCGCCGATCGACGCCAGAAGCGCCGGTTGGTCGAGGTCGCCGGGCGTGAGGGAGAGGGCCCGGCAGCCGACGCCGGGCGTGCTCTTGAAGCCGCCGCGCGCCGCGTTGCCGGTGGACGCCAGACCCGACCGGCGGCCGGTGTAGGAGTTCTGGATGAACTGGCACACCACGCCGTTCTCGATCAGCACGTTGCGCCGGGCGGCGAGCCCTTCGCCGTCGAAGCGGTGGGCCCCGAACGCGTCGGGGTTGGTCGGGTCGTCGACGAGCGTCAGCAGCGAGGCCGCGACCTGCTCGCCCAGCTTGCCGGCGAGGAACGATCGACCCTTCAGTACGGCCATGCCCGACAGCAGCCGGGAGAGGAGGCCGGTGAACGTGGCGCAGATGTTCGGTTCGAGGAAAACCGTGAGCCGCTGCGTCGGCGGCTTGGCCGCGCCCAGCAGCCGCGTCGCCCGGCGGGCGGCGTCACCGGCCGCCTTCTCGACATCGAGGTCGGCGGGGGTGCGGGCCACCGAGTAACCGCCGCCCGTCTGGGTGCCGCGGCCGTCGTCGGCGAGCGCCGACGACGAGATCGAGCAGATCGTGCGCCGGGAGTTGGTCCGGATGCCCAGGCTCGTGGCGATCGCCCCCTCGACCATCGAGTCGCCGTAGTCGGCCGACTCCACGCCCTTGATCCGCGGATCGGCGGCCTTGGTTGCTCGCTCCACGTCGAGGGCGAGATCGACCTTGCGCTCGGTCGGAAAGTCGGCCAGCTCGGGACGGAACAGGTCGAAGTCGGCGGCGAAGACGCCGTCGGGCTCAGCCAGGCCGAGGTACTCGTCCACCTCGCCGAAGGCGGCGTTGTCGCGCGCTTCGGCCAGCGTTTCGGCCATGACGTCGGGGTCGAGCGAGGCGGCGTAGGCGAACCCCTGGCGGTGGCCGGCGATCACCCGGATGCCGACACCCTCGGTCTGGGCCGACGACAGGGACTCAACGTCACCGTCGAACACCTGCACCGACGTGTGGGTGCCACGCGCCACGTACGCCTCGACCTGCTCACCATCGCGGGCCCAGCCCGCGACCTGCTCCGCCAGTTCCATCAACTCCGAGTCGCCGCTCCCAGCCGGTGTCATCACACCGAAGTCAGGCACCGGTGCCGCCGACCGTCATCGACGGCACCCGGAGCGTGGGCTGGCCGGAGGAGACCGGGACGCTCTGGCCGTCCTTGCCGCACGTGCCGGCCCACGTCTCGAAGTCGTTGCCGAGGGCATCGATCGAACGCAGCACCTCCGGCCCGTTGCCGATGAGGTTGGCGGCCCGCAGGGGGGCGGTGACGACGCCGTCCTCGATCAGGTACGCCTCGGTCATGCCGAACACGAAGTCGCCCGTGGCCGTGTTGACCTGGCCCCCGCCGAGTTGCACGCAGTAGATGCCGTACGGCGTCTGGCGGATGATCTCCTCCGGGTCCTCGGTGCCGGCGAGGACGTAGGTGTTCGTCATCCGCACCATCGGGAGGTGCTGGTAGCTCTGGCGCCGGCCGTTCCCCGAGGACTCGCGGCCCTCCTTGCGGGCCCGCAGGAAGTCCCACATGTAGTCGGTCAGCTCGCCGTCCTGGATCAGCAGGTTGCGCTGGCCGGCGTGGCCCTCGTCGTCGATGCCGTAGGAGCCCCACTCGTCGACGTAGGACCCGTCGTCGACGAGGGTGACCAGGGGCGATGCGACCCGCTCGCCGACCTTGCCCCGGAACACCGACGCGTCGCGCCCCACCAGGTCGGACTCCAGCCCGTGGCCGCACGCCTCGTGGAAGAGGATGCCCCCGCCGCCCTTCTTGAGCACGACGGGGATCTGCCCGCTGGGCGCGGGGCGGGCCTTCAGCAGGTCGGCCGCCCGGCGGGCCGCGGTGCGGGCCACGTCCTCGATCCGGACCTGCTCGTAGATCTCGAACCCGACGGTGCCGCCGGCCGTCTCGTACCCCGTTTGGAG
>JAHFUQ010000248.1 GCA_023265045.1 Acidimicrobiia bacterium | reverse complement strand
CGTCCCCCTCTCCTCCGCCGGCGCCGGTTCCCGCCGCGCCCCCGGCTGCGCCGTCTGCGGCCCAGCCCGCCGCGGCCAGCCCGCCGCTGCCGCCCATCCCCGGCGCTCCGACCCTCGCGCCCCAGCCGTCCCCTGCTCCGCAGGGCGTGCCCGGCCCGTCGTCGGGTGACGCCGAGAAGGGCGCCCCTCGCTACGCCATGGTCCCCAACCACCAGACTCCGACCATGCTCATGGCCTTTGCGGCCGGCGGCATGATGATCGCCGTCGCCATTGGCTTCGTGTGTATGAACCGCCGCCGCGACGAGAACCGGCCCGCCTACGCCTACGCGGGCGGCCGTCGGAGCCGGCCGTGACGGTGGAGAAGGGCCGCCTGGCCAAGATCGGGATCATCGCCGGTGGGACCGTGCTGGCGCTGGATCTGGTGTTCGTGCCATGGCACAGCTTCAGCGTCGGCATCGGCGATTCGGGGCTCTCGAACTCCCCCAGCGCCATCGAGTCTCCGAACGCCGGCCTTGGCCTGGGCGCGCTGATCATCACGCTGCTCCTCGTGCTGCTTACCGTCGGCTTCGCCACCGCGGACCGTGATGCAGCGACATCCGCGACCATCGGCAAGGCGCAGGCGGGCGCAGCGGCGCTCGCCTTCCTCCTCCTGGTCGGCAAGCTGCTGGCCAACACGGACTTCCTGGCCGCGGGCGCGGGCATCGGCGTGGTGCTGGTCGCCGCCGTCGCCGCGGCGGCACTGGTGTCGATGCGGGACACGTCCCTCGCGCCGGCCGTGGCGCCGACGAGCGCGACGTCCTCCGAGCCCAGCCCGGGCCCGCGCCAATCGCCGCGTGCCTATCTCCGAGGGCGGACGGGTCGACTCGTCGCCGGCCTCATTGTGCTCGTCGCCGCCTACATCGGCGCACTGGTCTTCCTCCGCCCGGTCTCCACCGGCCGGACCCTCAGCGTCGGAACGCTTCTCGGCGAGGTGAGCGCCGGGACCATCAAGGATGTGACGTTCCTCGACCAGGACGCCCGCATCACCGGGCTGCGGGTCCGCCCCGATGGTCGCACCGAGCGCTTCTGGACCGCGTACCCGCGCAGCGACGCCGCCACGAACGACCTCCTCCGGAGCTTCGTGAACTCGGGCGCCTCCGTTGCCGTCGACGCCCAGAACGCGAAGAGCGTCGTCCGCTTCGTCACTCAGTTCCTGCTTCCGCTCGTGATCCTCGCCGATCTCTTCGCCCTGCTGTTTACGGGTTCGAAGGGCCAGGGGGGGGACGACCTGCGCGGCTTCAGCCAGATCGGCGACCGTCGTGTTGGCAAAAACGATCGGAACACCCCGAGCTTCCAGAACATCGCCGCCCTCCCGGAGGCGATCGCCGAACTCGTCGAAGTGCGGGACTTCCTCAGCGATCCGCGCAAGTTCGAGAAGATGGGCGCCCTCGCCCCGAAGGGCATCCTCATCGTGGGCCCGCCGGGATGCGGGAAGACCCTGCTCGGCCGGGCGTTGGCGGGTGAAGCGAAGGCGTCGTTCTTCACCGTCTCTGGTTCCGAGTTCGTCGAATCACTCGTCGGCGTCGGCGCCGCGCGCGTGCGGGACCTCTTCGCGCAGGCGCGCCGCGCCGCGCCCGCCATCGTCTTTATCGACGAACTCGACGCCGTCGGCCGGCAGCGGGGCGCAGGCTTGGGCGGCGGCCACGACGAGCGCGAGCAGACGCTGAACGAGCTTCTCGTCCAGATGGACGGGTTCCTCCCGACCGACCGAGTCGTGGTGCTGGCCGCGACCAACCGGCCCGACATCCTCGATCCGGCCTTGCTCCGGCCCGGCCGATTTGATCGCCACATCACCGTCGACCGCCCGGACATCAAGGGCCGGCTCGCCATTTTGCGCCTCCACGCCAGGAACAAGCCGTTAGCCGACGCCCACGCCGACCTGGTGGTCATGGCCCGGCGTACGCCTGGGTTCTCCGGCGCCGACCTGGCCGCCGCCCTCAACGAGGCCGCGCTCCTCGCCGTGCGTGAGGGACTGTCGGTCATCGAGCGACCGCACCTCGAGGAGGCAGTCGAGCGGGTCATCGCCGGGCCGAAGCGCCAGGGCATCCTCATCAGCGACGAGGACAAACGCCGGATCGCCTACCACGAGGCGGGTCACGCCGTCGTTGCGTCAGCCTTCGGGCGAGGCGACCGTATCGAGAAGGTCTCGGTGATCTCTCGCGGCAAGGGAATTGGTCACCTCGCCCTCCTCTCGGAGGACCGGCTCCTCCCGACGAGGAGCGACATGGAGGCGCAGGTTGCGATCGCCATGGGCGGGGTCGCGGCCGAGGAGCTCCTGTTCGGTGAGCCGTCCATCGGTTCGGAATCGGACCTCGAGCGAGCCACGAACACGGCGCGGGACATGGCGGGACGGTTCGGGATGAGCTCGCGCCTGGGACGGGTGCGGGTCCTCCGCGAGCATCGCGAGGTCTTCCTCGGCCGCGACTACCTCCTGACCCGCGATGTATCGCAACCGACACTCGAGCACCTCGACGTCGAAGTGCGGCGCATCCTCGACCAGGAGGAAGCGAACGCGCTGCACGTCTTGTCCGCCAACCGGGCCGTCCTCGAGGACCTGGCCGACGCCCTCATCGCGCAGGAGACGGTTCAGGACGAAGCCCTCGCCGAGATCCTCAACGGCGTCGCCCCGTTCGTTCGCGCCGCGCGGAATGGCGCCGCGGCCAAGAAGGCCAAGGACATAGAACGGACGCCGGCGGCCGAGCACCCCGCCGACACGTGACTCGACCGCGTCGCCTCAACTTTTCCGCCGTATCCCTCGCACTGGTGCTCTTGGGCGCAGTCAGCACGGGCCACCTCGCATTCCGCGCGGCCCGTGCCGACGCATCCCCTGTCCACGCGGCGCCCACCCTCGCGGTCGTCGCCCAGGCTTGCCCACCGCGATGCCCGCCGCCGCCCACGAACCAGGGCCCATGCGGAACGGTCGCGTGCACGACTCCCACCACTTCCGGTCCCTGCGCCGGTCAGGCCTGCGGGCCTACGACGACGGGTTCTCCATGCGGCGCCTCCCCTTGCACCACCAACGCGTCGAACAC
>JAHFUQ010000247.1:1636-3107 GCA_023265045.1 Acidimicrobiia bacterium | reverse complement strand
GGACGCGCCGCCGGTGCTTGCTCACCGTGATGCGGGCCATTTCGCCGCCCGTGCACGGGCCATGCGGGAGGCCCAGCCTCGGCGTTGAGTCCACGTTCGGCGTCGAGTCCACGCGTGGCGTGGCTCGGACGCCGAGCCTCGGCCGGGCAACGCGAGTCCGAGCCCGGCGTTGAACCCACGTTCGGCGTCGAGTCCACGCGTGGCGTGGTTTGGACGCCGAGCCTCGGCCGGGCGGGCGGCGCCTCGACCTGTCAGGGGCCGGATGTCGCGCCGTGCAGTTCGGCCTTCATCACGCGGCTCATGAGGTCGGTGACGACGTCCGCCGCCCGCTTGCCGCCGTGCAGCAGGGCGACCACCTGCTCGGCGATTGGGGTCTCGACGCCGGTGCGCGCCGCCAGGTCGACGACGACCAGTGACGTGCGCACGCCCTCCGCCACCCAACGGGTCTCGCCCGTGATCTCGGCCAGCGTGCGCCCCTTGCCCAGCTGCTCGCCGACGTAGCGGTTGCGGCTGCGCCGGCTCGTGCACGTGGCTACCAGGTCGCCCATGCCGGCCAGTCCCGCGAAGGTCGACGGGCGGCCGCCCAGCACGGTGCCGAGGCGGGTCAGCTCGGCCACGCCCCGGGTGATCAGCGCGGCCCGGGTGTTGTCGCCGAACCCCATGCCATCGGCCACTCCCGCCGCGATCGCCATGACGTTCTTGAGCGCCCCCGCCAACTCGCAGCCGGTCACATCAGGATTCGTGTACACCCGGAACGCGTCAGTGTTGAAGAGCTGCTGCAGCTCCTCGGCCAGCGCGTCGTCGGCGGCTGCCACCACGCTCGCGGTCGGGTAGCCGATGACGATCTCGTCGACGAGATTGGGGCCCGTCAGGACGGCCGCCAGGTGGCCGGGCGCGACCTCGGCGATGACCTCGGTCATGCGCAGGTCGGTCCCCTGCTCCATCCCCTTGGTCAGGCTGACGATGGGAACGCCGGGCGGGAGGGCGCCGACCGCGCCCGACAGAACGTCCCGAAAGCCATGCGACGGAACAGCCATCACCACCAGTTCGACCCCGTCGACGGCCGCCACCACCGAACTTGTCGGCACGACCGACGGCGGCAGCTCGACCCCCGTCACGTAGTCGGGGTTGCGCCGTTGCACGACCAGCTCCGCCGCCAACCCGGGCCGGCGCGCCCACAGGGCCGTTGGCACCTTGCGCCCGAGCATGGCGGCCATCGCCGTCCCCCATGACCCCGCGCCGAGGACCGCAACACGCGCCGGCATGCCGCCACCGTAACGGGGCCGGACGAGCCCGGTGCGGGCGGCCCGTACACTCCGCACGGATGGCCGATCGTGGGCTACTGGGGCCGGTCGCGGTGCTGGTGCCCGTCAAGGCGTTTTCGGAGGCGAAGCTGCGGCTCGCGCCCGCCCTGCCGCCGTTCGCCCGGGCGGAGTTGGCCCGCTCGATGGCGACCCACGTGCTGGAGGCG
>JAHFUQ010000247.1:890-1626 GCA_023265045.1 Acidimicrobiia bacterium | reverse complement strand
ACGACGGCGGTGTGCGACGACACCGACGTGGCCGCGTGGGCCCGGACGCAGCGGGCACTGGTGATCTGGGAGCCGGAACGGGGCCTGAACCGGGCCGTCGAGGCCGGTGTCGCCCGACTCGCCCACGCCGGCGCACGGCGGGTGATCGTTGCCCACGGGGACCTACCGCTCGCGCCGGGGCTGGCGTGGGTCGCCCGCTTCCCGGGCGTGACCCTCGTCCCCGACCGCGTCTCGAACGGCACGAACGTCGTCTGCGTGCCGGTCGACGCCGGATTCACGTTCTCCTACGGGCCGGGGTCGTTCGCCCGCCACGGGTCCGAAGCGCTGCGCCTGGGCCTGCCGCTGCGGGTCGTCCGGGAGCGCGGGCTGGCGCAGGACATCGACACCCCCTCGGACTTCGCGACGATCTCGGCATGAAGAACGTCTCCACCGACCTCTCCGTGCCCACGAGTGCCCTGGCCATCGGTGCCCATCCCGACGACGTGGAGTTCGGTTGTGGGGGCACGCTCGCCAAGTGGGCCGCCGCCGGCTGCGCCATCCACCACCTCATCTGCACGGACGGGTCGAAGGGCTCCTGGTCGCCGGACGAGGACCAGGCCGCGCTGGTGGCGGCGCGCCAGGTCGAACAGCGAGCGGCGTCGACGGCCCTCGGTGGGACGGGCGATGTCGTGTTCCTCGGGTGGCTCGACGGGGAGCTGGAAGCCGGCCTCCGCCAACGTTGGGAGGTCTGCTACTG
>JAHFUQ010000247.1:0-880 GCA_023265045.1 Acidimicrobiia bacterium | reverse complement strand
CCCGAAGTCGTCCTCGGCCACGATCCGTGGATGCGCTACCGGCTGCACCCCGACCACCGCGCCGCGGGGTTTCTGGCCGTCGACGGCATCGTGGCGGCGCGCGACCCGCACTTCTTCCCCGAACAGGCGGCCGCGCCCCACCGGCCCTCGAAGCTGCTGTTGTGGGAGGCGGACGAGCCCGACCACGTGGAGGACATCGGCGGCTGGCTCGACGCCAAGGTCACCGCCCTCTTGTGCCACCAGAGCCAATACCGCACGACCTTGGACATCGACGATCCGGAGGACGCCGACCAGGTGGCGCGCTTCGGGAAGAAGATGGCGGACCGGGCCGCCGATCACGGAAGCCTCGCCAGCATTGCCGCCGGCGAGCGGTTCAAGCTCCTGGCGAAGCTGTGAGCCCTACCCCTTGATGGCCTTCGTCGCCTTCTTAGCCGGGGCCTTCTTCACGGGAGCCTTCTTGGCCGGAGCCTTCTTCACGGGCGCCGTCTTCTTCACGGGCGCCTTCTTGGCAGGCGCCTTCTTCGCGGGCGCCGTCTTCTTGACGGGAGCCTGCTTGATGGGCTTCTTCGGCTGGGCCTTGATCGCCGATGCCTTCTTCACGGGCGCCTTCTTCACGGGCGCCTTGATCGCGGGCGCCTTCTTCGGGGCGACCGGCGCCTTCACCGCCACCGACTTCTTGGCCGCCGCGGCTGTCTTCTTGGGGGTCACCGCCCGCGCCTTCTTGGCCGGAGCTTTCTTGGATGCGGGTTTCTTGGCATCGGGGCTCATGGGGTACCTCTCCTCAGCGCTCGGCGCCCTGGCCGGCCGGCGCCCTGGCCGCGCGGATGGTCACCGCTTGCAAATCACACCCGACTGCACGCGCCAGATCAAGCATTTCCGA
>JAHFUQ010000323.1 GCA_023265045.1 Acidimicrobiia bacterium | reverse complement strand
GTCAGCATCTCCACGACCTGCCGCCGGCGGGCGACCTGCGCGCCCAACGCCTCCGCTGCCGCATCGGGCAGCGGCCGCAGTTCGGGGCGGACCGCTTCGGCGAAGTGGGCGAGCACGGCGGCGTCCAGACGGTCCGTCTTGGCCAAACGGCCCGTCGCCCGGCCGAAATCCTTCACCTGGCGCGGGTTGACGGCGACCACCGGCAGGCCCGCCGCCGCGAGCTCCGTCACCGCCAGCCACTCGTAGCCGCCCGTCGCCTCCAGGACTACCCGCTCGGGGGTCAGGGTCTGCAGCCGGCGAACCAAGCCTTGAATCGCCCCCGGTTCGTTGGCGATCCGCCAGCGCTCTCCGGTTGGCCGGACGGCGATATCCAACCATCGTTTACTGACGTCGATCCCCACGTTGACTTCGGTCATGACTCCCCTTTCTGGCCCTGCCTTGCGATACGGACTCCAGGGTCCACGCAACTGTTCGGGCTCCAAGGGGGAAGGGGTGCGACGACCACGCTCTCCATCGGTCTCGTAACCACAGGGGGATCGGCCTGTCGCACCCCGCCGCCCCTCCGTACTCTACTCGCTCGGCAAGATACAAGGGGGTGGCGGCAGCCGGGGGTGAGGCAGGGAACCGCAACGCGCGTCGAGCCATGAGTGGCAGGCGCCCGCCGGTTCCCGGCGGCCTAGAAGCCCGGCCGAGAAGCGGGCATTTTGAAGGGGCCAGCGGACCGGGGAGCGAGGATGCCGATGTGGCCTCTGGAGTGAGTTGCGCCGATGGATCGCGTCAAGGAAGGCGGCAGGAGCCTTGTGCCGGAGCACAGGAGGACGATCAGGCCGGCGCTGAGGACGGCAAGCGACGAATCGGCCCCCACCAGGAGAGTCAGGTTAGCCACGGCGGCGACCATGAAGGCTTGGAAGAGGGTCTTGGCGAGGCCACGGTAGCGCGCTTGCCGGAGGCCGAGCTGGGCCATCCGGGCGAGGCGATGCTCCGCCACCTGGCGTAAGGTACGGTAGGGCCGGTAGGCGGCGCTGCTGTGAAAGGCGCGCGCCTCCTGGAGCAGCCCTTCCTGGGAATGGACCTGGACGGTGCGGCCGCCCCTTCCCCGCACGCACTGAGACCGGAGCGGGCAGGCGCCACAGACAGCGGCGGCGAAGCGAAAGACACCACCACCCGCGGCTGCGGGCCGGAAGTCATCGCTCACCTGGCTTGCCGGGCAGGTGCAGCTCTTGGCTTCGAGATCGATCGGAAACCGGGTTTTGGGGAACCGGCCCTGGTTGGTCACCGCCGGCGCTTTGGCGATAAGCGTGCGCCCCGCATCGGCGAACTGCCGACGCGTCGCGCCGTCGCCGTAGGCGGCATCGCCGATCGTCTCCTCCACCTCACAGCCGGTCAGCGCCTCGCTCTCCTCGACGACGGCGAGTGCCTGCTCCCGGTCCGCCGCGTTGCCGGGCAGCACCGCCACCGCGGTGATCACCTGGCTCTCCGTATCCACCGCGAACTGGCCTTTGTGACCATCGAAGCGCTTCGCTTTGCTCTTGCGTCCGTGGCGCATCTCCGGGTCGTGCACCGAGGGCATGCGGTCCCTGGCTACCCCTTGGCGCAGGGCCGGGCCGTCCTCGCGCCGCTCGACGTCTTGCTGGAGCACGCGGCTCAACAGCCCCGCCGCATCCGCTAACCGCCGGTCTCCGGCGCCGTCTTGCTCCACGTGGCCGCGCGCCGCGCGCACGTCCTCCAGCAGCCGGTCGGCGTCCGCCACGATGCCGGCGAGAAACTCCTGCCTTTGGACGGCGTCGTCCCAGTCGATCTCCGCTTGGCCCTTGAGGCTCGGGCCTTGCCGGTAACGGCCATAGCCCGCCCGCGCAGCGTAGGCATCCGCCGTTACCCCGGCCTGACCGGCGAGCGCCCGCAGCACCAGCACGATGCCGTCAGCCAAAAGGTTGTAGGTATCCTTGACCGCGCCACGGCCCAGGATGTTCGTCGTATCCAGCGCCAGCCGAAGCTTGCCCTGGAGGCGCCCGCGCTGCTTGGCTAGGTCGAGGCTGCGCCGGAAGAGGGCGCCCTGCTCCTTGTGCACGATGAGCTGGGCGCGAAACTCCTGCAGGGTGCTCTTGGCGAAGGGCCGCTCGTCCAACCCGATGCCTAACGCCACCTTCCAGCGCAGGTCGTAGCAGGCTCGCTGGCGCGCCTCTTCGTCAGACACTCGGTCGTGCCACTGCAGGACGAGCGCCGTCGCCAGCAGGCTCGGCGGCACGCTGCGCCGGCCCCATTTCTCCTTGTAGAAGCCGGCGAAGTCCTCGTCCCGGAACAGCTGGCCCCGCTGGGACGCCAGGAAGCCGTGGAAGCTGTTCGGGCCGACGAAGTCGAGATAGAGGGTATCGGCCTCAAACAGGCCGCGCTGAGGTCCGCGTTCACCGAGCATCCGCGCGCTCCTCCCTCGCCCGCCGGCCTTTCGACACAGCTCAGGGCATAGCTTAGTCAGTCGCGGCCTTCGGGTAAAGCGCCTAACCTTTTACAACTTTTCGGCCGGACTTCTAGGGCCGAGTGGACCGGGGGTGGGGGCCAGGCGGATGGCGCGCGGCCGGGCGCAACGAGGGCCATCGCCGGAGTGCCGGCGATGGCCCTCGTGTGAGCCGTGGTGGCGGTTGCGCGGCGCCGGCTAGTCGATCCAGACCTCTTCGTAGTAGGCCGGCTCGTTCGTCCGTCCCGCGAAGATGTTGTGGACGTTCGGGTAGGTCACCACGAAGTCGAGCGAGGTGAACATGGGCGTCATCGCCGCCAGCTCGATGATGCGCCGCTGCGCATCGAGGAGGAGCGACTTCCGCCGGGCCTGGTCCTTCAGCTCCGCCGACTGGGCGTCGATGATGCGGTCGAGATCCGCGTCCCTGACGCGGGAGACGTTGCGGGGCCCATCCGACCGCAGGACTTGCGAGAGGTAGGCGTTTGGCCCGAACACAAACGCCGTCGGCGGCGCCAGGACGAACGCGAGGTCCCGCTGGGTGTACCAGTTCGTCAGCCGCACGTTGTCCATCAGGTCGAGGGTGATGTTGACGCCTAGTTCCTTGAGTTGCGCCTGGGCGAACTCACCGGTGGGGACGTTCGGGGCCTGCAGCCGG
>JAHFUQ010000246.1 GCA_023265045.1 Acidimicrobiia bacterium | reverse complement strand
GTCCGCACAGCCAAAGCCGTCGCGCAAGCCTACAAGTACGAGTACACGCCGCTGTACCACCAGATCGGCGCCCAGCTGCACGGCCACTGGGCAGACGCCGCCAAGTGGCGCACGATCGCGGACCAGCGCCTGTACGAGCACCCGTTCGGCCCCATCACCGACATCGCCGCCGTCGCTTCCGGCGGCGCTACGGCGCTGACGAAGGCGGGGCTGATGGAGTCGACGGCCGGGAAAACCGTTGCGCTGGCAGGACCTAGCGGCAAAGTGGTGGAGAAGGCGGTCGCTGCGAAGCCGTTGCGCGGCTACGCGCAGGCGTACGCGCACGCCGCCCTGAACAAGCTGCCGGCCACCACGCCGACGGTGGGGCAGGCGGCCCGCGCCGGCAGAGAAGTCGGCGCCCAAGCACGCAAGGTCGCGCGCGCCAACGAGTACGCCGCCCAAGGGTTGAAGCGGGCGACGTCCAAGCTCAGCGCAGACGAGCAAGTCGCTTCGTTCCTGCGCACGACGCTGCCGCACCCCGCCGACGTGGCCGCCTACGTGCGCCAGCTCGACGGCTCCGGCGACGCCGCCCAGGCCGCGACCGCGAAGATCATCACGAAGCCGAACGTGCAGGCCCTGTACGCGCAGCCGTCCAAGAAGATGGCGCGCGCCGACGCCGAGATCGGCCGGGTCGGCGCCAGGCAGGAGCAGATCCTCGGGTCGCTTCTCTCCGGCGACAGCAAGCAGGTGCGGCCCTGGCTGCACACCCTGATCGCCCGGGGCGCCAAGTTCGACGCAGGCGAGCTCGTGCCCGCCGCCGGATACGCGTCCGTGCACGACATGATCGCGCAGGCGAAGACCGACCTCGCCGCCGCAGGCCGCCCCGAGCCGAAATACCTGCCCGACGTGGCCGCAGCCTCGAACGTCAAAGTCAGGTACGGCGGCAGCGGCGGCGCCCTCCAGAAGCTGCCCGGCGAAACGAAACAGAACCAGGCCGTCCTCTTCCAGACGGGGCGGCTCGTGCAAGACCCGTCGCTGCTCACGGGCTCCTACCTGCACGCCGTCCGATACGCCCACTACACCGACCTGCACAACCGGATCATGGGGCACGCCCAGGCGCTGCCGGCAGGCGACACGCTGCCGCAAGGATGGGAGTACGTGCGGCGGCCCGCCCGCCCCTTCCAAGCCACCGTCGACCAGACCGCCCAGACGATCGGGAAGACGCCCGAGCGGATCCCCCACACCGCCCAAACCCAGCAGGCGTTCGACCAGTGGGCCGCCCACCACCTGCAGGGCGCCGACCCCGGCGAGTTCATGCGGGAAGGCAGCTTCACGTCCGCCGACCGGACGCAAGCCATGACCGACAAGGGCAACTACCTGATCGTGCCGAAAGCGTTCTCCCGCCAAGTCAAAGGCGAGTTCGTCCGCACCAACAACGCCATCTACCTGTTCAACAAGTACCCGGTGCGAGTGTGGCGCGCCCTCGTCCTCAACCTGCGGCCCGCCTGGCTCGTCAACAACGTCGTCGGCAACACCCTCATGTACGCGATGCACAACAGCAACACCGGCGGCGCCGCCGCCCTGCTCGACTCGTTCAAGCGCATGTTCCCGCACAAGGCAGACCAGTTCGACAAGATCATGGAACAGCACTTCTCCGGCCAGATGAGCGGCACCTTCATCGGCACCCAGCGGCCCACCAACGTGCTCGGCGGCGCCAAAGGCAAGCTCGTGGCCGCCACCGACGTGCTCGCGAACTTCGACAAGAAGTACGAGCAGACGCTGCGGCGCGCCGCCGTCAAGAACACGCTGCGACGCAACCCCGCCGTCCGCGCCACCGTCAAAGAACTCGGCGACACGGGCAAATGGCACGCCGTCGAAGAGGCGCTACGGCGCAACCCCGCCATCGCCGCCCAAGTCGAGGACAAGGTCAACGCCACCCTCGGCAACTTCACCCACATGACAGGGTTCGAACGGAACGTGCTCCGCACCGTGTTCCCGTTCTGGGCCTGGTACCGCGCCATCGCCGGCGTGATGGTGAAGCTGCCGCTCGAGCAGCCCGCCAAAGTCGCGATCCTGACGCGGCTGGGCGCTCTCGGCGTCGACGAGACGCTGCACGACCTCGGCGTGCAACGACAGGACGTGCCCGACTTCGTGCGCGGCCTGATCGTCACAGGCGGCCCCGGGGCGGACGGCCGCGTGCCCGTGCTCGGTACGTCGTCCAACCCGTACCAGACGGGGCCGGCGCTGATGGCGTTCGCGTCCGCCGTCGCGTCCGGCAACCGCGCCAAGTTCGTCGCCTCCCTGCCCGGCATCAACCCCATCTTCCAGCAGGCGCTCACCGGCCGCGACTACGGCGCCGGCATCCTCAACATCCCGATCGGCGTCGTCGACAGCTTCCCCGAGTCGCAACTGCTGAAGGACGCGCTCGGCGTCCAGTACAAGGGGGCGCCGGGCAAGCCGACGATGTACGACAAGACGCTGCCCGCGGACGCGGCGCGGTTCATGGGCTGGCCCGCCGCCCGCCTGTCAGTGCCGGCGGCCGTGAGCCGACAGGCGCGGCTGCACTCCGGCCGCTAGCTGCCGCCGCTGAGCAGGAAGTGGATCGCGGCGGAGAGGCCGACGAGAGCGGCGATCGCGAGAGAGCTGGCGATCACGCCGAACGCCAGGGCGCCGACGATCATGAGCGGTCCCATGAGCGCTCCGCGGAGCACGGTGAGACAGCGGTCTTTCATCACCCACGAACGATGCCACCGCCGACGGCATCCGTCAAGGACAGGAGACAACCCGTGAGCCTGACCCCGACCCAGAAGACCGCCGTCCGCCGGGCCATCGCCGACTACTGCACGCGAGCCGAAGCCCACCAGCTCGCCTGGCACTACACACAGGCCCGGGTTTTCCACGGGTTCAACGTGGCGCCCGAACAGCCGCACGCAAACGACTGCTCCGGCTACATCTCCCTCGCGTTCAACTGGGCCATGCACCACACCAAGGTCTACCTCGAAGACCCGCTCGGCTACAACTACTCCGGCTGGGGCTACACCGGCAGCGAAGTCCACTGGCTACAGCAGCACGGCAGCCCCGCCCCCGCCGGCAAATACCTCGTCGGCGACATCGTCGTCTACGGCCACACCCGCG
>JAHFUQ010000245.1:2133-3115 GCA_023265045.1 Acidimicrobiia bacterium | reverse complement strand
GCATGGGCGCGCTGGTGGCCGTCGCCGGCCTCATGGCTGCGCTCCTCGCCGCCCTGCTCGCGGTGGCCAACCCGTTCCGGCTGGCCGTACCCGTGCCGGCCGACGGGCGGGGCGCCGGCCTGCCCGCCGACCTTCTGGGCCCGCTCCAGCGGCTGCTGGCTGTCGCGGGGGCGACCGCCCTCGCCGTGGCCGTCGCTGTCGCCGTCGCCGCCGCCTTCCTGCCGGTGGCCCGGGCCGGGTGGGCCCCGGGGGCGCGCCGGTGGGCGGCGACGGCCTGGGGGTTGCTGTCGCTCGCGGTCGTCGTCCGGGCCGCCTGGTCGGTGCGCATCGAGGGCTGGGGCGGGCGGTGGGCATGGGCCCCCAAGCCGAGCCTGTGGCTGCTGGCGTGGCTCGTCGCCACCGCCGCCCTCGTCGCCCTCCGGCCCCCTCGTCGGCGGCCGGCGCTCCGGGCGGCCGCGGTGGTGACGGCCCTGGCCGCCGTGGGCGCCCCGGCCATTGCACTGGCGGCCCGGCCCTTCGTGGCGCCGACCCTTCCCGGGACCGTCGCGGCAGGGGGGCGCGACCTGGCGTCGGTCAGCACTGAGGAGATGGAGCAGGTGGTGTCCGCCCATCCGACGATCGTCCCGATGCGGCTCGCCCTCGTCGAGCGCTATTTGCGGGCCGGCGACGCGGAGGACGCCAATCGCCACGCCGCCATCGCCCTGGCATCCGGTCCACCCGCGGCCGAGCGCCAGCAGGCCCTCAAGTTCCTGGGGTGGAGCACGGCCCTTCTCGGCCGGCCCCAGGAAGGGGCGACGCTGCTCGAGGAGAGCATCGCCCTGAACGGCGACGATCGCGACGCCCGGTGGTTCCTCGCCCAGGTGCGCCTGGTCGGGCTCAACGACCCGGCGGGCTCAATACCGCTCTTGGAGCAACTCCTCGTCGGCATGACGACCGACGATCAGCGCCGGGCCGTCGAGAGCAGGCTCGTCGAGGCGCGCCT
>JAHFUQ010000245.1:0-2123 GCA_023265045.1 Acidimicrobiia bacterium | reverse complement strand
CCTGCGAACCGGCGCCGGTTGAGGCCACGGCAACGCTTCACGACTGAGCTGGACCGCCTGGGTAGGGTCCTAACCCCGGGCCAGGCGTTGGGCAGTGACGGCCTCGAACTCGCGCCGCAGCTCGGGCGACGTGTCGAGGACCTGCTCGAAGTCGTCCTTCGAGAGCGAGACGACCGTCAGATCGGTGTCCGCCGTCACCGTCGCGGTGCGGGGGCCGCCCCGCATGATGGCGATCTCGCCGGCGAAGCTCCCGGGCCCGAGGGACGAAAGCATCTCGCCCGCGGCGTTGGTCGCGGTGGCCTTGCCATCGACGATCACGAAGAACTTGTCGCCCTCGGTGCCCGCTTCGATGAGGGTGTGCCCGGCGGGCACCGTCTCGGTGCTCATGCGCGACGACAGTTCGTCGAGCTCGTCGGGACGCAGGTGACGGAAGACCCGGTGCACGACGCTGCGGTTCCACCGCACGCCGAGCACCTCGTGCTCCTCGTCGCCGCTGCTGGCGTTGTCGAGGAAGTGGACCTCGTGGGGGTCGAGCCGGTAGAAGGGCGAGCCCTCGGGCCCCGACCCCAGGAACGGGTAGCGCTGGGCGAACAGGGCCGCGGCGCTCGCCGCATCGGCGCCTTCCAGCCGGGTGACCTTGCCGGCGATCTGGGCGCCGCGCGCGGCCGACCAGTCGGTGCCCGGGTCGTCGGCCACCGCCAGCGCGGCCACCGGGTTCTCCGCCAGGTTCTGAGCGGTGGTCGAGTCGGCGGCGGTGGAGAAGTAGAACGTCGTGCCATCGTTGGCGTAGAAGCACGGTGTGACGTGAGGGATGCCGGCCTTGGAGGCCGTGCCGAGAGCCAGGAGGTTGTGCTCCGCCAAGTATTCGAACACCGAATCCGCCATGCGGTCGACGCCTCCCGTGGGTATCGCAGTTGAGTGAGAAGTCACCGACTGTAGTCGAGGTGCTTCAGATGCCCAGATCGGCCTGGGCGGGCTCGGGCCACGGCGCCGAAAGACGTCGGCTGGCGTCGACCACGCTCTGGCAGAGCGCCTCGAGCCGCTTGCACGCCCGCTCGTCCAAACCCTGTTTGACCTCGTTGGAGTTGAAGGCGCAGTAGTCGGGCGCAACCCACGCGCCGAGGGAACGGGCGACGATCGACATGCCGTTCAGCGTGTTGAGGGCCGCCATGGCGCCGCCGGCAAGGGCGCAGAGGCCGACCACGTCGCCCCGCAACGCCTCCTTGCCCAGGTGGTCGAAGAGGTTCTTGATCCCGCCCGTCATGCCGCTGTGGTACTCGGGGGAGATCCAGATGAACGCCTTGGCGCCGGCCACCCGCTCCTGCCAGGCCTTTGCCGCCGGCAGGTCGGGGGGCAGGGTCCCATCGTTCACGGGGAGCGCCAGCGCGGTCGGCGTCACGAAGTCGACGTCGCAGCCGATGCCCTCGCAGATGCCGACGATCTGACGACCGAGCATGTTGGTGGTCGAGGACTCCCGACCGATCGCGGCGATCACCATCAGGTTCATGGCGTTCCTCCTTGGCTCGTGGGACTGTCATTGCCCAGCGTGAACCGGTCACCCTCGGCGGCCGCCCGCACCTCGCCGCCGAAGCCGAGGTCGGCGGCCGTCCGGCGGGCGATGGCCAGCATCTCGTCGACGCCCTCATCCGTGCGGGCAGGATCGTGGTGGTACAGGTGCAACGTCCGCACCTTGCCGGCGGCGGCGACGCGTACCGCGTAGGACGGGGTGGTATGGCCGAAGCTGCGGAGGCGAACGTACTCCTCGTCGGTGTACTGGGCGTCGTGGAACAGGGCGTCGGCGCCGCCGACGAGGTCGAGGACGCCCTGGGGGATGAGGTCGTCCTCCTCCGGCCCGCGGTCCTCGGCGCCGGGCCCGTGGTCGGACAGGTAGGCGATCGACGCACCGGCATGGTCGACGCGAAAGCCGAGGGCGTGCCCGCGATGGCGGATCGTGCGAGCCGTGACCCGGACGGGCCCGAGCTCGAGCGAGTCGTCGCCGCAGTCGTGGAACGCCCACCGGCCCGCGAAGCCGCTGGTGTCGATGGGGAAGCCGGGCGGCGAGATCACCTGGTCGAGCGACCGCCGGAAGCCGCCCGCACCGTTCCCGCCCGCCGGCCCGAAGA
>JAHFUQ010000111.1 GCA_023265045.1 Acidimicrobiia bacterium | reverse complement strand
TCGACCGCGTCCCAGTCGACCTCGTCGCCGAGTTCGAACGCGAACCCACGGCACATGGCGCGAAACAGCGGACCGGGGAAGGTGGTGGGGTGGTTCACGCCGAACAACGCGCCGGCGGCGCGCACGGCGGCCTGGATGTCGCGGATCGTCACGTCTTCGAACCCGTGGCGGAACTCGACGAACCCGGGGGTTTCGCCCAGCGCCTGGACGTGCCCGTGGTAGGTCACGATCTCACGGCCAGGCCACACCACCAGGTCGGGATTGGCGCGCTGCACCGCGCCCCACTCGTCCCAGTGGTGGTTGACCACGTACTCGGTGATGGGCAGGAAGTCGAGGCGGGCGGCCCGGGCAAACCCGACGAGGGCCTCCGGGCGCGGGCCGTCCGGATGGGAGTGCCAGGCGTGCATGTGGAAGTCGCCGTGGTACCAGCCCGGTTCGGCCTTGGCGACGTGGGCGGCGTCGACCGGATCGGCGGCGCGCGCCGGCGCCGATGGCCCCCGCCGGGCCTGCACCTTCACCGTCCAGGCGGCGCCCGTCGGCCCGACCGCGCCGATCCCGAGCTCAACGTGCCACAACCCGGGCTCGATGGGGCCGGGGCGGTAGCCGCGCTGGGCTGCGTCGGCCTGGACGAACACGTGGCGGTGGCGGTCTCCGGACCAACCCCGGAACCCTTCCGCCGCCCGGTACCCGCGGGCGCCCCAGAGGCCCAGGTCGAGCACCGTCTGGGTGAGGACGTCGGGCGGTGGCGCCGGCGGGAGGGCGTCCCACTCGTACTCGACGTCCAGGCGAGCGGTTCCGGGCCGGACGTCGAACGGGAGCATGAGGTAGGTCTTCTCGTCGCCTGGGAAGACGCGGCCTTCGATGACGACGGGAGGGCCGTCGGGCTCGCAGATCGGCGGCAGCCCGCGCACGGCCCGAGGGTAGTGCGGGGCAGGTCAGGGGCCGCCAGGGGCGGCTCCGCCGCCCTGGCTCGGAAGGTTCGCCCCGTCCTCGCGGCCTGCTCCCATCGCACGCCTGAACCAGGTGAGCGAGGATCGGGGCGAATCCTTCCTCGCTCAGGGCGGCTGGGGGTTTCTCATCCCGACGCGCCGTTGCGGCGTCCTAGGGGGCCAGGGCGCCGCAACGGTTTGGTTCCCCAGGGGACCTCGTGGGGTTAGTGGGGAAGCAAAGCGCTCAACCAGCTCATGCCGGGGATGCTGCTCATGGAGCCGAGCGGCACGCAGGCGGAGAGGTTGAGGTTGCCCGGGAGGGCGCCGGCGCCCAGGCCCGGGATGCCGCCGGTGGCCACGCCCGGCAGGTTGCCGGCCATGCTCAGCAGCGAGTTGAGGCATGCGTCGAGGCTGAACGGCGCGCAGCCGGACAGGTCGAGGCCCGACACGCCGGGGATGCCAAGCCCGCCCGTGGCGGATGCGCCGGCGCCGCTCGTTCCGGCGCTGCCGCCGAAGCCGAGGAAGCCGCCCGGCATGAACTTGCTGACCATGCCCATGATCGACGTCATGCACTTGGTGATGTCGATCGGCACGCACTTGCTGAGGTCGAGCCCGGTGAGGCTCGGGACAGAGCCGGGGTTCGTGCCCACGGAGCCGAGCATGCCCAGGATCGAGCTGACGCACTGGTTCAGGCCGGCGGGCAGCTGACCGGTGGGCAGCGACGTCGCCGACATCGACATCAGGCTCCTCACACAGGCGATGACCTGCGCCGAGATCTGGTTGAGGGGGATCTTGGGCTGGCCCGTCTTGAGGTCGATGATGTCCTTGACGCACGCGGGGATCTGGACCGGCAGGTTGTTCAGGCCCGGCAGCCCCGACGCGCCGGGGAGCCCGGACAGCCCGGGGAGGGACGGGACGGTGGGCGTCGGCACATTCGCCTTGGCCGCGGCATTGGCGCCGGCGGACGCGCCCGCCGTCGTCGGCAGCGTGGTCGCCCCCCCACCGGCCGAGGCCCCCACGCCGGCGGTCGACCCGTTGGCGCCGGCGGTGACCTGACCCACGGGCGTGTTGACGGTGACGCCTGCGCCCGCGCCCGGGGACCCTGGGTTGGCGCCTGCGCTGATGTTGACCGACGAGTCGCCCGTCGGCAGGTTGAACGGGGTGACGGTGTTGATGACGTTGGCCACGGCGCTCTGGGCGGGGCCGGGAAGGGCCCCGGCCGCGCCGACGGCCGTCACCCCCGCCAAGCCCGCGACTGCGCCGGCGACGACCTTCGCCACCATCCCACTGAATATTCCTTGAGGGATCATGCGGTTTCGTTTCCTCCACTTCGGTAGTCCGGCCGCCTGCTTCGTCGCAGGCCCGGTGACGTTGCTTGCTGCTGTCACCAGCAGGTCGCCCTTTTCGGTGGAGAAGCCCGCCGACAGCACCGCCGCCAGCGAGGCGTTGGGCCTCGGCGCCGGTTGGTCGGCATCGGCGCGGACGTCGCCGGCAAACGTGACGAGGGATTCCAACCCATCCTCCGCGGGCCGCCGCCCACCGAGGATGGCCTCGACGGCCTCGTCGTCCAGGAAGTCCTCGCTCGGAGGGAACTGCTCGGGCATCTCGCCCGGTTGATCGCAGGGACGCCTCATAGGGGTACGCCCTCCCGTTGCAAAATTTCCCGCACGTGCACGAGGCCGCGGCGCTGCAGTTGCTTGACCGCCCCCGTGGTTTTGCCCAGCGCGTCGGCGACCTGCTCGACGGTCAGGTCGGCCACCAGGCGAAGGAGCAGCACGTCACGCTGGGCGGGCAGGAGCCGGTCGCACAGCTTCACGACCCGCTCCTCGCTCAACTGGCGCAGCACGTCGGCCTCGACATCGCCGCCGGTGGGGTCCGGGACCTCGCCCCCGTTGTCGGCCCACTGGGGCCGCACACCGGCGCGCCGGCGCTCGTCGGTCAGCCGGCGGTGGGCGACGGTGAAGAGCCAGCTGCGGAACTGGTCCTCGTTCCCGCGGAAGCCGTCGAGGCTGCGGAAGGCGCCGAGGAACACCTCCGACGTGAGGTCCTCGGGATCGTAGGCGCCTTGCAGGCGGAGGTAGGAGGCGATGGGAGCGGCGTACGCCCGCCACAGCCGCTCGTAGGCCCAGGCAGAATCGCCCTGGGCCGCCGCCAGGACACTCTCGAAGGCCGGTCCGATACGAACCGAGTGAAGCCGCGCCACCACTGTCCCATCGGCAGGACTTCGACCGACCTTGAGTCACGGGTGGTCAGTTAGCCTCCGCTGATGGCCGACGAACCCATGATGGAAGCCGATGTCGCCACCGCGGAGGCGGATGTCGGCACCGCGGAGGCGGATGTCGGCACCGCGGAGGCGGATGTCGGCACCGCGGAGGCGGATGTCGGCACCGCGGAGGCGGATGTCATCGTGATCGGGGGCGGGCCGGCGGGTGAGAACGTGGCCGGCCGCTGCTCCGAGGGCGGGCTGCGGACCGTCCTGGTCGAGCGGGACCTCGTCGGTGGCGAATGCTCGTACTGGGCCTGCATGCCGAGCAAGGCGCTGCTGCGACCGGGCGAGGTGGTGAAAGCGGCCCACCGGGCGCCCGGCGCACGCGCCGCGCTCACCGGCAAGATCGACGCCGCCGAGGCGCTGGCGTGGCGCGACTCCATCGTGACCGAGTGGGACGACCGCTACCAGGTGCAGTGGCTCGAGCAGGCCAAAGTCGGCCTCGTGCGGGGCCACGCCCGGCTGCGCGGTCCCCGCCAGGTGGAGGTCGACACCGAGGACGCGACGATCCGGCTGACGGCCCGCAAGGCCGTCGTCGTGGCCACCGGCTCCAGCGCCGCGCCCCCGACCGTGCGGGGCCTGGCCGAGACCCGCGTCTGGGACAACCGTGACGCCACGGAGGCGAAGTCCATTCCGGATCGCCTGATCGTGCTGGGCGGCGGCGCCGTGGGGTGCGAACTGGCGCAGGCGTTCCGCCGCCTCGGCTCGACGCGGGTCACGATCGTCGAGGCCGCCCAGCGCCTGTTGGCCCGGGAAGAGCCCTTCGCCAGCGACCTGGTCAAGTCCGCGTTCATGGACGAGGGGATCATCGTCTACACCAATGCGACGGCCATCCGGGTCTTTCGCGACGGCGACGACGGGCCGGTGACGGCGGTGCTGGTGAGCGGGCAGAGCGTGACCGCCGACGAGCTGCTCGTCGCCGTGGGCCGGAGCCCGAACACGTGGGACATGGGGCTGGAGACGGTAGGCCTGCGGCCGGGGACGTACATCGACGTCGACGACCAGTTGCGGGCCACCTCCATCGCCGACGGCTGGCTGTACGCGGTCGGCGACGTGAACGGCCGATCACTGCTGACCCACATGGGCAAGTACCAGGCCCGGATGGCCGCCGACCACATCCTGGGGCGCCCGGCCGAGGCGTGGGCGGACCACAAGGCAATGCCGCGGGTGATCTTCACGGATCCCCAGGTCGCCGCCGTGGGGCTGACCGAGGCCCAGGCCCGCGACCAGGGCATCGAGGCCCGCGTCGTAGCGTGCCCGACCGAGTCGGTGGCCGGCACGACGCTTCGAGGCGAGGGCATCACGGGCACGTGCCAGCTGATCGTCGACCGCCACCGCGGCGTGGTGGTGGGGGCCACGTTCACCGGACCGGACATCGCCGAGCTGCTCCACGCCGCCACCATCGCCATCGTGGGCGAGGTTCCGCTCGAGCGCCTCCGCCACGCCGTCCCCGCCTTCCCGACCGTCAGCGAGGTGTGGCTGAAGCTGGTCGAGGGCTATCTGGCCGCCGGGGCGTGAACCGGGCCCGGGAGGTCCAGGCCAAGCTCGAGGCGCTGCGGGGCTGGCTGGAGCACAGCGACCTCGACGCCGCGCTCCTCAGCTCCCACGGGGGCTTCGCCTGGATCAGCGGTGGCGGCGACAACCACGTGGTCGTGGCCCAGGATGCGGGCGCCGCGTCCGTCCTCGTCACCCGGGAGGACGCCTACCTCGTAGCCCCCAACAACGAGCTGCGACGGCTGGTGGACGAGCAGGTCACCGGGGCCGGGTTCACGCCGGTGGAGTGGCCGTGGCCCGAGGAGGACGGCGAGGGACGCATCGTCGAGCGGCTGTGCGACCCGGCCCGGACGGTGTCCGACCTCGGTCGGCTCGGCCTGCCGGTGGCGCCGCCCGAACTGGCCGAGCTGCGCCTCACCCTGCTCCCGCCCGAACGGGACCGCTACCGGCGCCTGGGACGCGACGCGGCGGAGGCCGTGGAGGTCGCCGTGCTGGCGGCCCAGCCGGGTGATCGCGAGCTCGATATCGCCGCCCGGTTGGAGTTCGAATGCCGGCGGCGCGACGTCGTGGCGGTCGTAGCCCTGGTCGGCGTCGACAACCGCCTCGGGGTCTTCCGCCATCCGCTGCCGACCGCCCGTCGCCTCGAACGCACCGTGCTGGTGTCGCTCACCGGCCGCCGCCACGGGCTGCACGCGTCGCTCACCCGGATGGTCCACTTCCACAGTCACCTCGCCGGCGCCGCCGACCCCGACCTGGAGGAACGGCACGCGGCCGCGGTCCGCGTCGACGCCCGGCTCATCGCCGAGAGCGAACCGGGGGCAGGCCTCGGCGCGGTGTTCGACCGCGGCGTCGAGCAGTACCAGCGGGAGGGGTTCGGCGGTGAGTGGCGGCTGCACCATCAGGGCGGGCTCACCGGCTACGCCGGTCGCGAGGTGTTCGCGTCCTCCGCCGCCCACCACACCCTCCGGGCCGGTCAGGCGGCGGCCTGGAACCCGACGATCGGCGGCGCCAAGTCCGAGGACACGATCCTGGTGGGCGACGGCGCAGGGCCCGAGACGCTCACCCGCACGTCCACCTGGCCGCAGGTGGCGGTGGAAGTGCAGGGCGAGATCGTCGAGCGGCCCATCTTGTTGCGCCGCTGACCCGCCCCTCGCCGCCCCGCGCCGCCGCGGACGTCCTCCTGCGGGTTGAACACCTATTTGGTGGTGAACCCGCAGCAGAACCTTTCAGCGGGGCGGGCGGCGGATGCGGAGGTTGGGCGGCGGCTGCCAGTTGGGGATGCCCCCGGTCGGCGGCGCGTCCTCGGGCTCGAGCGCCGGCTCGGGCTCGGGCTCGGCCGCCCGTTCGGCGGCGAGAGGCGTGCGCGGCGCGGTGGCCCGGCTCGGTCCGGCCCCCATGGGCGACGGGCGCGGAACCGGGGCTCGGGCCCGCGTCGGGCCGCGGCCTCCCATCGGGGTCGGCTTCGGGGTCGGCTTCGCCGTAGGTTTCGCCGCCGCCGGCCGAGACGGCTCGGGCTCGGGCTCGAGCTCCGGCTCGGGCGGCGCGGGACGGGCCTGGCGCACCAGGCGGGGCGGGCCCGCCGGGCGCGTGCCGCGCACTGGCGGCGGGGGCGGGGGGCGGAGGTTGGGGACCTCGGGCGAGGGAAGCACCCACGTGCGTTCGGCCTCGGTGGGCGGCTTGGCCCGGGCCACCGCGGCGGACAATTCGGCGGCCGCCTCGCGCTCCATCTCATCCAGATGCTTCCTCGACACCCCGAAAAAGCCCACGCGCGCCACCCTCTGACCAGGACCGGCGCCGATGCCGGGCATGAAAGACAACAGCAGTCTACCGCCGAAAGCCGCCGGGCGCGCGAGGATGCGAGCGGTGGCAAGCGATTCAGTGGCTCACGTCGGGGATCGGCACGTCGCCGATTTCCGCGCCGGCTCGGCCGACGCCGGCGTCCACCTGGCCGCCACCGCGGGGGGCGCCGAGCTGATCCTCAAGCCGACGGTGGCCGCCGAGTTCAGCGGCGACGAGATGCCGGCCGACTGGTTCGTCGAGCCGTGGAAGGAGGGCGGCCAGGCGCAGTTGGTCGACGGCCGGCTCAGCCTCGACGGGGCCAGCGCCGGGCACCGGGGCGTGTTCGGGTCGCAACGGTCCATTGAGTTCGTCGCCACCTTCCAGAAGCGCCCCCACCAGCACGTGGGCTTCGCCATGGATTTCAAGTCGCTGCACTGGATCACCTTCAGCACCAAGTTCGGCAACACCCTCTACGCCCGCAGCAACTTCTTCATCCCCGAGGACAACCGCCTGCCGGGATCGCTGCTGGGCTCGCCCCACCGGTTCCGCATCGATTGGAACCTCCTCGACGTCGACTTCTGGATCGACGGCAGGAAGGTCGTGCACCAGCTCGTGCCCATGGTGGGCTACCTGCGGCCGCTGGCCAGCAACGGAGGCATGGGTGGGGCGCCGTTGACCGTCGATTGGGTGCGGATGACGCCCTACGCGCGCGAGGGCTCCTTCACGTCGCGGGTGCTGGACGCGGGCGGGCCGGCGCGGTGGCTGGCGTGCGAGGTCGACGTGGACGTGCCCGCCAAGGCGACCCTGACGGTCGAGGTCCGGGGCGGCGCCACGCCCGAGCCGGACGCGGCGTGGTCGGGCTGGACGACCCTCGACGTCGACAACCGCAACGGCGCCGCCTTGGTCAGCCGCTTCGTGCAGTACCGCGCCCACCTGGCGACGGCGGACCCTTCCGCCAGCCCCGTGGTGCGAGGCGTGCAGCTGCGCTACTCGTCCTCCTCGTCGTCGTCCTCTTCCTCGTCGTCGTCCTCGTCCTCGGGCTCGGGCACCACCGGCGGCGCCAGCACCTCGTAGGGGGCCCGTTCCACCTTCGGCCGCCAGTTGAACGGCGTGAGATCGGGCCCGGCCCGCACGCCCGTCTCCCCCTGCACGTGGACGCCGTACCAAACGACGACATCGGCCCGCTCCACCAGCTCGCCCGAGACGAGCCGGTCGAGCTGCGCACGGGCCCGGGCCGGATCGGTGGTCACCCCTTCGCCGTCGTCCAGCTCGTCGGCGTGGTGGGCCAAGACCCAGACGTCGCCCGCCCCGAAGGCGTCGGCGGTCCCGTCGTGCGGACCGGGGACGATGGCATAGCCGTGGGGGGCGCGCACCGTCTTGACCCGCCACTGGCGCTGGCGCTCGGGCTCGCGCCCCCGGCGGACCTCGTAGCGGATGGTGTGCCAGCGGGCCAGCTGCCCGGGCAGGGTGGGGTCGTTGTGCTCCTGGACCTGGTTCTGCTCGCGTTCGAACACGTCGAAGTCGAGCCGCCAGTAGGCGTGGTGCGTGTGGGCCACCGCGGTTCGGGGGTTGCGGACGGCCGCGAAGCCGATCCGCGGCTGGATGGTCCCGTCGGCGCGTAGGCGCCACTCGCACACGTAGCGGTGCCAGCCCGCTTCGAGCTGGCTGACGAGCACCAGGTCCT
This sequence comes from Acidimicrobiia bacterium, assembly GCA_023265045.1. Taxonomy (GTDB): domain Bacteria; phylum Actinomycetota; class Acidimicrobiia; order Acidimicrobiales; family AC-14; genus JAHFUQ01. Next base: position 3,814 of record JAHFUQ010000111.1, on the reverse strand, counting down.
CCCCGTCCAACCACAGCGCGACGCCGCGGAAATCGCCGCCGCCCTGGCCCCGTTCGAGAATCGTCCGGGGCGCCGCGCCTTCGACGATCCGGTACCCGGGGACGGGCTCCGAACCCTCGGCCTCGAACCCAGACTCGTCGGACAGCCAGGTCCGCGCCGCCTCCCCGTCCTCGTAGCCGACGGTGACGATGGGCACGTGGGCTCGCTGCAGCACGCGTACGCCCTGGTAGTCGACATTGCGCAACTCGACGCCCGAACCGTTCACGCCGGAGGACGCCGAAGGCCGCACCACCGCCAGGTCCCACAACCGCTCCCCGGCGCGCCACACCCGCACGCGAGCCTGGGGCGAGCCCGCGCCGACGGCGACGGCCGCGGCCGCCGGCCCGTCGGCCACCCCCGCCTCCTCCCCCTCCGACACGGGGGCCGCTTCGACCACCTCGCCGTCGGCCGACTGCACGCCCACGAGCCGGTGGCGCACGTCGCCGGCCGGGCCGATCTCGCGGATCCCCACCGCGACGACCCGGTGGAACGACCCGTTGGCGTCCACCACGCTCGCCAGCGGCGGCATGGGCCGGTACAGCTCCACCTCGCGGGCGTCGATCCGGCGGGCCAGCTCGGGGTCGCCCCGCAGCACCTCCGCCGCCCACCCGAACTCATCGTCGTGCGGGATGCGGGCGCGGCCGGAGGGGATGACCTCCACCGAGTCGATGTCCCACAGGCTCCCGACCGCGTCGGCGACGTCGCTGCCGGCCATGTCGGCGAGGATGGCCCGGAAGTACGGCTCGTCCTCCGGCCCCGTCTTGTCGAACGAGTCCAGCGAAACGATCCACAGGTCGGCGTTCGGCCACCGCGTCCGTACCAGGGGATTGGCCAGGATGGCGTTGCGCAGGTCTTGGTTGAGCTCGGCCGGGAGTGCTTCCTCCACAACCTCGAGCCGCAGGGCGTCGGTCACCCCCCTGACCCTACGCGACCCTCCACGAGATGATGGCCGAGGGTTGGGTGCGGAGCGGGGCGTACAAGCCCCCGTTGCGCCGCTGGAACCACGGGTCGAGCAGTCGCGTCAGCTCGCGCCTGACCTCGGGCCTCTTGGGCAGCACCAACTGGTCGCGGTAGCTCTCGACCGCGTCGGCCAGGCTGTCGTGCCGGTTGCCGGCCCGTAGCTCCACCACCCTCACATCGGGCTCGATGCCCATTTCCCGAAGGACGCCCAAAGCGTCCACCCAGCTGGCCCCCGGCCGGCGGGGCGCGCCGTGGAAGTGGCGCCAGAAGGGGTCGAAGATGGCGTCGACGGCGTAGGCGCCGACGTAGAGGAACACCTGGCGCCGGGCCGTCTCCTGAAGCTTGTCGATGAACGGCACGACATCGGCGATCAGGGTGATGACGTGGGAGCAGAGCACGACATCGGCCGACCCGGGGGCGACGTCGACGTCCTGCCACAGCCCCTTGACTGTCCGGATGTTCGCGATGCCCGCCCCGCGCGCACGCGTGCGCAGCAACGCCAGCATCTTCGTGCTCGGGTCGACCGCGATCGCCTCCCGCACGCGGGGTGCAACCCCGACGGTGAAACGTCCCGGCCCCGAGCCGACGTCGAGGAACGTCGCCGTCCCGCCCCGCCCGACGGCCTTCCGGAGCCGCGCCAGCATGGGGTCTCCCTCGGCCGACGCCACGGGCCCCGTGCCGAACCGCCGCGCCCGCTTGTCCCAGAACTGCCCTCCCAGCGCGCCGCGGCCTTCCTGCAGCCGCTCCATCTCCTCGAGCCGCCCCTCGACGAGGCCGCGCCACCGCCCGGCTGCTGAGTCCATGGCCGGAAGTATCGTCAATGGGGACTATGCCTACGACCAATCGTGTTCACCTCGTCCAGTCCGTCGGGTTCGGCGATGCGACCGCCTTTGCCGGCGGCGCCCTCACCGTCGACCCGGAGGACCTGCGGCCGTTCTTCGCCTCAACGGCCCTTGCCGACGTGCGCTTCGCCTGGGCCTCTCCCGGCCAGTCGGTGCGCATCATCAAGGTCCTCGACGCCGTCGAACCCCGGCACGGCGACGACGTCCTGCGCGGCGCGGCGGTCGTCGCGGCCGGCTACCTCCCCCGCGCCCAGGAGGCGGTCGCCGACCTGTCCGGACCGGGCGCGCCGCTCTCGCCCCTCGGCGCCACCCACAACCTCGTCGTCGAGTTCACGCCCGCCGAGCCCGCCGACTGGGTGGAGGTCGACCGGGCGCTGCGTGCCGGGCTGGTCGCCGCCGCCGCCCACCTGGCCGAGGCCACCGCCGCCGCCGAGCCCGACCTGGTCGAGGAGTGGCCCGACCCTGTCACCGAGGGCGAGCGGGGCGGCCCGCTCCCCCGGGTCGGCGCCGTCACCAACCTCCAGACCCAGGGCAACTTCAAGGACGTGTTCGTCCGCGGCCAGAGCTTCGCCACGTCGATGCCGGCCGCCCTCGACCCTGGCGAGGCGGAGCGGGGCGCGATCGTCAGCGGCCAGTTCGGCCACCCGGCGCTCAAGAACCCGACCATCGTCCACCAGAACCACCCCGTGGTCGCCGACCTGCGCCGCCGCCACGGCCATGACCTGGAGTTCGCCGGCCTGGTGATCTCGCCTGAGCCCGTCGAGGCGGCGAAGAAGGAGCAGCTGTCGACGGCCGCCGCCGAGCTGTGCGCGTCGCTCGGCTGGGACGCCGCCATCGTGACCAAGGAGGGCGGCGGCAACGCCGACGGCGACATGGCCCTCAAGATGGACGCCCTCGAAGCGCTCCGCGTCGCCGCCGTCGGCATCTACGCGGAGATGTCCGGGCCGGACGGAAGCGGTCCGCCCGTCGTCGTCCCGCCCAACCAGGCCACCGCCATGGTCAGCTCGGGCAACTACGACGAGCGGGTGACGCTGCCGGCCGTCCAGCGCGCCCTCGGAGGCGAGCGGATCGCCCTCCTCGACGTCCCCGCGACCGACGAGGTGACCCTCCCCCTCGCCGTCGTCTACGCCTCGCTCAGCCCCCTGGGCTGGGGACACCTGCGGGCCCAGCCCAGCGACGTCGTCGCCCCACCGGTCGCCGCCGCCCACGAGACTCACGCCGGTCCGATCCGGGTGGTCCACTACCTCAACCAGTTCTTCGTGGGCATGGGCGGCGAGGACTCGGCCGACGCCGCACCCGGCTCCCAGGCCGGTCCGGTCGGCCCCGGCCGCAAGCTCGCCAGCCTCCTCGGCCCCGGCTACGAGGTCGTCGCCACCGTCTACTGCGGCGACGACCACGCCGTCTCGCACCCGTCCGTCACCCGGGACCTGCTTGCGCTGGTGCGCGAGCACGACCCCGACGTGCTCGTCGCCGGTCCCGCCTTCACCAGCGGGCGCTACGGGCTGGCCTGCGCCCGCCTCGTCGCCGCCGCCCAGGCCGAGGGCGTCAACGCCGTCGCCTCACTGCACCCCGACAACCCGGGCCTCGACGAGGCCGGAGCGGCTGCGGTCGTCGCCGCCGGCGAGGCGGCCCGCACCATGGGGCCGACCCTCGAAAAGCTGGCCGCCGCCGCCCAGAAGGTCGCCACCGGCGAGCCGCTCACCGCCGATGACGGCCGCGTCGGCAAAGCGCCCCGCCGCAACGCCGTCATGGTGCGCAACGCCGCCCAGCGGGCCGTCGACCTCGTCCTGGCCCGCCTCGGCGGCGACCGGGAGGCGACCGAGATCCCCCTGCCCCGGTTCGACAAGGTCACCCCCGCGCCGCCCGTGGAGGACCTCGCCACCGTCGTGCTCGCGCTCGTCACGGAGGGCGCGGTGGTGCCCGAGGGCAACCCCGACGCCCTCGAATCCGCGCGGGCCACCAAGTGGCTGCGC
>JAHFUQ010000244.1 GCA_023265045.1 Acidimicrobiia bacterium | reverse complement strand
CCCAGAGCCGTTCCGCTCAGGGAACCAACGAAACGTGGGCGGAGACGATCCGCCACCCCGCGTCGGTGCGCACCCAGGTCTGCAGCTGCCGACCACGATCGCCTGAGGCGACCCTGCGGAACTCGACGGCGGTCGTGGCGAAGTCGGACCCGAACGTGGTGATGACGACGCGCGCGAGGTCACGCCGCAGATCGTCGGCGGGCCGGCTCTTGCGGAACGAAGTGATCTGTTCGTGCCCGTACAGGTTCTCGCGGTCGCCGTAGCGCACCGCGAGTGGGCTGTCCCAGAACAGCTCGCCGAGCGTCCCCACATCGTTTCCGACCAGCGCCGCCTCGTAGCGGTCGAACTGCTCGGTGACTTCGGCCACGATGTCCGGGCGGTTGATCTCCACGCTCAGCAGTACTTCCTCAGGGTCGGATACGGGTTGATGTAACCGCCGCCGGCGGGGTGGATCTCGAAGTGGAGATGGGGCGGGCCGCCGGCCGCATCGCCGGTGTTGCCCACCGCCCCGATGACGGCGCCCGCGCTCACCCGGCCGCTGGCGCCGAAGGAGTCAAGGTGAGCCCCGAAGTACTCGGCGCCGTCGTCACCCCTGAGGAAGTAGGCGTTCCCGCTGACGGCGCCCGTGCGCTGGGTGACGACGCCGCTCACACTGGCGACGACGGGCGTGCCCCGTGGGGCCAGGATGTCGTTGCCCATGTGGGTGCCGCCGCCCCAGCGCGCCGCCCCGTAGTCGTTGCTGAAGGCGTGCGGCCCTTGCACCGGACAGATCCAGTCGGCGTCCGCCGCCACCGGCGGCGCCGGTGATGGGACGGCGGCGGTCGTGGGCCGCGGCCCCGCCGCCCCAGACGCAGGCGCGCCGGCGCTCGCGGCCGACGACGACCGAACCGCATCGCCCGCGGCGGCCTGGGCCCGGCGCTGTGCCTCCTGGGCCACCTGCGCAGCCTGGGCGGCGCGTGCCGTCTCGACCACGCGGGCGAGCCGATCGACCTCTTTGGTCGCGGCGGTGCGCCGCGCGTCGAGGTCCGCCACCGCGGTCCGCTGCTGGCCCTGCTTGCGGGCGAGGGCCTCCTGTTCAGCGACGAGGTCCTCCTTGTCCGAGCGGTACTGGCGCAGCGCGTCCCCGGAGCCGGCGGCGATGGCGTGGCTGTACTGCTGGGCGGGCACGATGTCCTTGGCGTCGGCCAAGCGCAGCAGACGCGACAGCGGCGCCGTACCTTCCACGTACAAGCGGACGGCCAGGTCCCGCACCCGCTGGCGGACTTCCGCGACGCGAGCGTCGAGCCGACTGACCCGCTGCTGCGCGTCGGCCACTGCCGCGCCCGCTTGCGCGAGCTGAGTTTGGGCGGCCGACAGCTCTTCGGCGGCTTGGTTGGCGCGCCGCTGGGCCGCCCGGAGGTCGTCCTCAGCGTCGGCGCCGGCGGGCGCGACGAACCAGACCCCCAGCGATGCGATGGCAACCACAACCGCGACGGCGATCACGGCGCCGGTTCTCGGCCCGACACGCATGAAGCGGAGACTTTAGGCGGCGTCGCGATGCAGCGCTACGGCGCCAGCCCCCGGGCCCGCGCGGCGAGCACGCACGAGTCCCGGTCGGCATTGGAGGCCTGCGCCCGCTGCGGTCCAGTCAACGCCCGAGGACCGGCCCGCCTGGACCATGGGCACCGTTTAGGGGTTGCGGATCAGCAGCCGCAAGCGGGGTCCCAGCCACGGCTTGCGACCCCATGCCACCAGCTGTCCCCTGGCGATCGCCCGCCACTGGCTCGTGCGACCCCACGCCACCATCAGGAGGGCGAGGGGATCGGCGGAGAGGGAGCAGTCGATGCGGGGACGGGGCTCCGGATCGACACGCAGCTCGCCGTCGTCGAAAGCGAACACGAAGCTGTCAGACCCACGAAGGCGAATGTCGTACACCGCCCGCACGCCTTTGCCCCGCTTGGGGTCGACGAAGGCCCGGGGGTCGAGCGCCTTCATCACCTCGACGATGAACCCTCCGAAGACCATGGCGGCGTGGGCGCGGTCGATGGGCCAGGGCCGCTTGGCCGCCCGGGCGATGTCCTGCCCATGCATCAGCGTCTCGTTGAGGAGGTGGGCGGTGAGCACCGCCCGTGGGACGAACACGCCCTCGACGAGCCAGGGCCGAGGCTCGTCGGCGGAGCGTCCCGCCTGCTCGGCAAAGAACTCGGCGGCCCGGCCCTCGATCCGGTCAGCGATCACCCGCAGGTTCCGTTCGGGGTCCGAGTTGACGCCCAGCTTGGTCACGCCGCCCAAGTCCCACACGTCGAGGATGAAGTTCTCACCGGCGATGCCCTCGAGGCTGGGTAGCACCTCGTAGGCGCGGGAGAGGTCGCGCCGGGCGAGGCCGGGCACGACCAACCACGCCTGCGACAGGTGCATGGCGACCTCGGCCAGGCTCCACACCCCAACCGCCGGTGCGTTGGGGTCGAGGTCGCTGCGGAGCAGCGCCGTCACCCGCCCGACTGCCTCGTGCAATGCTTCCTGGGCAGCTGCCCAGCGGATAGACGCGACCTGGATCGACATTGCTCTTAAGACTGGCGCCTGCGTCGGCGCGGCACATCCGGGAGATGACGGATCTTGGGCGTCCTATGCGTGCCGGGCGACCTCGGCGGCGAGCCGGGCGCGCCCGGTGAGACCGAGCTTGGCGAACGCGTGCGCCAGGTGGGTTTCGACGGTTCGGCGGGAGACGTACAGGCGCTCCCCGACCTGCCGATTGGTGAGCCCCTCGGCAGCCAGTCGGGCGACCGTGAGCTCCGTCGGCGTGAGGCTTTCCCAGCCCGAACGCGCCCGGCGGTGCTCAGCCGGCCGGCGCCGGCGCACGCCGAGGTCGCGCAGGTGCGCTTCGGTGCGGGCTGCCAGGCGCGCCGCCCCGGAACGGTCGTAGATCGCCAGCGCCTCCTCGTAGGCGGAGAGCGCCTCGTCGCGTCGACCCGCCCGCGCCAGCCCGGCCCCCGCGTCCTCCAGGACGAACGCCAGCTCGATGGCGTTCTGCTGCGCCCGCAGCGGATCCGCGGCGGCCAGCAGGACGTCCGGATCGTCGTCCACCAGGCCGCGACAGCGCCGGGCGGCAGCGGTAGCCGTCGTTGTTCCCGACCGGCGGGCCCCCTCC
>JAHFUQ010000243.1 GCA_023265045.1 Acidimicrobiia bacterium | reverse complement strand
GTGACCAGCGAGGCGAAGCTCCCGGCCCCGGGTATGGCCGCGGGGCGCACCCAGGCCTCGACGGACAGGGCGCCGGTGGGGCTCAGGGCCGCGTTGGTCGGGATCGAAACCAGGTCGTTCAGCCCGTCGAAGGAGGCGGCCTGGTTCGAGTCCGCGGCGGTCAGGCTCGGCGCGGCGCGCGTCACCCCGCCGAGGTAGGCGCCGACGTTGGTCCCCACCGAGTCCGCGGCGGACGGGCCCGTCTCCGACAACCGCCAGTAGGACACCGGCCCGTCGGCGGCGACGGCCGCGCCGTAGCCGGTCGGGGGCGGCGGCGTGGCCAGGAAGGTGATGGTGTCGGTGAACGTTGACGACCACTTCCCCGAGCGGTCGTGGGCCTGGGCGTACACGGTCCGGTCGCCGGCCCCGGCGCCGAGGCTCCACGCCACCGTCGTGGGGATCGAGCCGTCGCCGGACGTGTAGGGGAACGTCGTCCACGCGGCGCCGTCGTTCGACAAGCGGAACTGGTCGACGCCGCTCACGTCGTCGCGCCCGACCACGTCCACGCTGACGGAGGCGCTCTGGGTGCTCGGGTCGACGTGGTTGATCGTCACGGTGCCCGAGGGCGGAGCGCCGTCGAGGAGCGCGCCGCCCTGGACGGTGAAGGCGGTGATGGCCTCGTTGTCGACCTGGCCCTCACGGCTGGTGGTGGCTTTGGACGGGCTCTCGTAGATCTTGTTGGTGGGATCGCTCACCGAGCGCAGCACGTAGTCGCCGTCGGCCAACGTCTCCTGGTCGAGGTCGATCCACTGCTCGGCGCGCCAGTAGTCGTAGGTGTCGCCCCAACCCACGGAGAGCACCTGGCGCAGCTGGCCGCCGGCGATGGGGAGGCACCCGCCGAGGTACTGGCCCGGGTAGGGGGTTCCCGGGAGGCTGGCGACGAACTCCTCGTCGAGCACGCAGCTGGTGGTCTTCGTCCCGACCTTCTTGGCCTGGCCCTTGGAGCGGCCGCTGGCGACCCACGCGTCGTACGCCGCCTTCGGCCACAGCTGGTACGTGCCCCAGTCGTCGAAGTGGTAGTGCTGGTGGGCTTCGTGCCAGTAGAAGGAACCGGCCGCGTAGTCCGTGTAGCTGCCGTCGTCGTTCATCACCCGCTGGGTGGCGGGGCCGGAGCGGGTGGTGGGGTTGATGTCGGCGTCGAGCAGCAGCGGCCCCTGGCCGGCGTTGTAGACGGTGTTGCTGAAGCGCAGCACGTTGTGCATCACGCCGCTGCCGTCGACGCTCACGTCGGTGCGGTCGAGCTTGAGCTCCCGGGGCGGCAGGGTCTTGAGGTCGGGGAAGAGGGCGGTGGGCGCCGCCGCGGCGCCGTGCACCCCCAGGAGGGGGGCGACGGCGACCAGGGCCACCAGGACCCACGGGCGGCGCGCCATCACGCGTCCGAGTCTGGAGGGCAGAACGCAACTTCTCTGCCGCCTTCAGCCCAACTCTGGCCCAACCCGGTTGTTAGGGTGCGGGGCACGCGAGGCGAGGGGAGAGCGATGAGGCGGATCATGGCGGTGGCGGCAGCCGTGCTGCTGCCTGTGCTCGCCTTGACGGTGGGGCATGCAGGGGCGGTGGAAACCTGCTTCGGCCGGGCGCCGACCGTAGTGGGGCTGATCGGCACGGACGGGCCGGACGTGATCATCGGCACCGATGCGGGCGAGGTCATCGACGGAAAGGGCGGCGACGACTTCATCTGCGCCAAAGGCGGCAACGACCTCGTTCAGGGAGGGCTCGGGAACGACAGCATCGACGGGGGCGCGGGCGCCGACGACCTTGTAGGCGACCTCGACAGCACGCTGACGGCGGGCGACCTGTCCGGCGGAGGCAACGACCTGATCCTGGGCGGTGTCGGCGGCGACCGGCTCACGGGCGACAACTTCGCCCACGTCGGCACGACGGTGAGTGCCTCCGGAGGCGGGAGCGACCGCATCGAGGGCGGCGACGACGGGGACAACATCGTCGGGGACAATCGGGTCGACGGGAGTGGGAACGCCAGCGGCGGGAGCGCCGACTACCTCCTGGGCGGCGACGGGAACGAGAGCATCATCATCGGCGACAACTTCGCCGCCCACGGGACGGCGAGCGCGGGCGACCAGCGGGACCGGATCGACGGCGGGCCGGGGTCGGACGACTTCCTCATCGGTGACAACGACACGTTCGACGGCACGGCCACCGGGGGCGGCTACGACGACATCATCGGGGGCACGGGCGACGATGACATGTACGGCGACAACTTCGCCCAGGGCCCTGGGACAGCCCCCGCCAACGGTCTCACCGACCGCTGCAACGGCGGGGCCGACACCGACACCGCCGACGCCAACTGCGAGATCGTGCTGAACGTCCCGTAGCCAGCGGCGGGCGTTTCGCAGGCGCAACCGCGGGTAGGGCTGCGGGCATGGACGCCATCATGCTGCTGACCGCCGACCACAACCGGGTGCGCGGTTTGTTCACCAAGTTCAAGACCGCCCGCGAGAGCGACAGCGTCGAGGAGATGACCGACGTGGCCGCCAAGATCCTCGTCGAGCTGGACGTGCACACCCAGATCGAGGAGCGGGTCTTCTACCCGGCCGTGCGCGAGGCGGACGCCGAGCTGAGCGAGGAGGTCGCCGAGGGGATGGAGGAGCACCACGTCGTCAAGACGCTCGCCTCCGAGGTCGAGGCGCTCCCTCCCGGCGCCGAAGACTGGACGGCGAAGGTGACCGTCATCACCGAGCTGGTCGAGCACCACGCCGAAGAGGAAGAGACGACCATGTTCCCCAGGGTGAAGAAGGCGTTCGACGCCAACGCCCTCCAGCAGCTCGGGCAGAAGATGGAGGCGTTCAAGGCTCGGCTCGGCATGCCGACGGCCAAGGACAAAGAGCAGCTCACCACCGCGCAGCTGAAGCAGCTGGCCACCGAGCAGGAGATCCCGGGCCGCTCGTCGATGAGCCGCGAGGAGCTCGTCGCGACGGTGGCGCCGGCCTGAGCTGAGCGGTTTCAGGCAAAACCCACCGGAAACCGGTGGATTTTGCCTAAACCGTGGCGGTGGGCGGCGGGCTCTCGCCGGAATCGTCGGTCGCGTCGGGGTCGCCGCGCTTGCGGCGCAGGAGGCGCTCGATGGTCGGCGGGGG
>JAHFUQ010000242.1:1525-3132 GCA_023265045.1 Acidimicrobiia bacterium | reverse complement strand
ACAACGAGTTCGCCCAGCTCGCGTACGACTACACCAAGGCCCACACGAGCCCGGAGTTCGCGGCGTGGATGCGGACGCTGCCCACCGAGCGGCGGGGTCGACATCGACGGCGTCGCGCTCCACCTCGTCCACGGTTCCCCGCTCGCCTTGAACGACTTCTTCTGGGAGTCGCTCCCCGGCGACGAGATCCGCCGCCGCGCCGAAGCCAGCGGGGCGGACGTGGTCCTCTGCACCCACAGCGGACTGCCGTGGCAGCGCCGGGTCGGTGACACCTTGGCGGTGAATGTGGGCGTCATCGGCCGGCCTGCGAACGACGGGCGCCGGCATCGACCTCATGCACGGGGTCCAGATGCAGAACGCCCTCAGGCGCCGCGGCGCCATCTAGCGTCAAGGCGACGCCCGCGGGCGTCGAAGTGATCAACCGGTGACTCTCGCAAGGGCGGCAGTGTCGACTGCGGAGGCACTGGCATGGAGACAGGCAGGGTTTGTGGGCGCATACCGGCGCGGACGTTGAAGCTCCGCCGCCACGTCGGGATGGTGGTCTTGCAGAAGTTCTTCAAGGTGGAGATGCCGCTGTGCAACGAGCACGGGCGGGAGCTGGCCAAGAGCTGGCTCGGCAAGACGCTCGTGCAGGGCTGGTGGGGCGTGATCAGCTTTTTCGTCAACTTCTTCGCGGTCTACACCGACGTGGTCGCCCTGAGCCAAGCGTCGCGCCTGGGCGACCCGGTCCTACCGCAGGCAACCACGCCGTCGCCGACCGCGTAGGTCCTACGCTGCGGCGGTGCCGTCCTTCGTCACCCGAGGCGTCGCCGTATTGCTGTCGGAACGGCCCGGGCTCCAGCGCGTCGAGCTGGACGACGGGAGCCGTGCCTACGCGCTCACGCAGCTGATCGGGCCGGTGGCGGTCGGCGATCGCGTGGTGGTGAACACCACCGCCGTCGACATCGGCCTCGGGACGGCCGGCTGGCATGTCGTGCACTGGAACCTGGCCCGCGAGTCGTGGTCGGGGGTGGGCGCGGGCCGCGAGGTGAAGCTCCGCTACACGTCCGAGCAGGTCGAGGTGGCGATGGCGGCGCCGGTGCGAGACGACCTCGGCGGCGCGCCCGTCGTGGTGTGCGACCTGCACAGCCAGGTGGCGTGCGTGGCGCACGCGTTCGCCGCGGGCGTGCCACAACGGCGGCTCGTCTTCGTGATGACCGATTCGGCCGCGTTGTCGCTGGCGCTGTCGGACCTCGTGCCCTCCCTCCCCCTGGCGGCGACGGTGACGTGCGGCCAGGCCTTTGGCGGCGACTACGAGGCGGTCAACGTGGTGTCGGGGCTGCTGGCGGCGGCGGCGGACGCCTACGTGGTGGGGCCGGGGCCCGGCGTGGTGGGGACAGGCAGCCGGTTCGGCTTCAGCGGGCTGGAGAACGCGGCCATCATCGACGCCGTCGAGGCGCGTGGCGGGCGGCCGATCGTGTGCGTGCGGTGGTCCGGCAGCGACGATCGCGCCGCGCACCAAGGGGTCAGTCATCACACGCTCACGGTGCTGGAGGAGGCGCGGGCGACGGCCCTGGTGGCGGTCCCCAAAGGCGGGGCCATGGAGACGCGCCACGCGGTGGTCGAGG
>JAHFUQ010000242.1:0-1515 GCA_023265045.1 Acidimicrobiia bacterium | reverse complement strand
TCGGCGCCGATGTCGAGAGCATGGGCCGGGTCGACCCGGAGTTCATGCGGTGGGCGGCCGCCGCCGGTGCGCTGGCCGCCCAACTCGTCGTGGCCGCGCCAAACTGACCAGAAGGGCGTCAGCGGGTCAGGCGGTCGAGCGTGGCGGCGCGCAGGGGCCGGGTCTGGGCCTGGATGGCGTAGAAGGCCGCCTCCCTCAGCAGCCGCTGCGCCGGGTGGCTGCGCTCCATGGCGCGCCCGCCCGTGGCCGCCACGAGGGCCAGGGCGGCGCGTACGGCCAGCTCCAGCGACCACGCCCGCAGCGCCACCTGGCCCTCTTCACCCCCGTACGAGCGCCGCCGGCAGTCCAGCCGTTCCGCTTCGAGGGCGGTCGCGGCGGCGGGATCGAGTTCGGCCAGCAGGCGGGTGCACGTCGCCGCCACGCCGAAGGCGGCCGGGTTGGGCTTGGCGGTGGCGGCCCGGTCGTCCTCCTGCCACTGGGCGAAGGGCAGGTCGACGATGACGTCGGCGTCGCGGGCGGTGAAGCCGTCGAACCCGAGACGGACGGTCGCTGTCGCCTGCATCGCGGCGAGGCGCAGGGGCGGCGACGGGCGCAGGCCGGGGGCGTCGGCGGGGACCGTGACGAATACGACCCGCTCGTCGCAGCGGGCGGCCACCGCGAACACGTCCGCGAGGCCCCACGACGTCACCCAGGGCGCCTCGCCTTCGAGGACGTAGCCACCGGCGATGCGCCGAGCCTGGACCGGGCGAGAACCGGGGCGGCGCAGGTGGGCGAAGGCGACGCCGCCGAGGGCATCGCCCGACAGCAGGCGCGGCAACCAGCGGTCGCGCGTCGAGGCGTTGGCGGACGCCGCCAGCAGCCGCACCGGCGCATGGTGCTGGACCCACACGAAGAACGAGGCGCCGCACGCGCCGGCCAGGATCTCGTAGACCTCGCGGTGGCCGCCGGCGGCGAACAGCCCGGCGTCGGCTAGGGCCTTCAGGTGGGACTGGGGCACGATCTCGGCCTGATCGGTGTCCTGGGCGGCCGGGGCCAGGACGAGGTCGGCGACGTCCCGGGCGGCCGCTACGAAGCCGTCGGCGTCGTAGCCTTCGGCATCGTCGCCGACGGCCAGGACGTCGTGGATGTCACTCAGGGTCGCGGGGACAGATGCGGTAGCAGCACACCGGGTCGCCGGCCATGGTGTGGGACTCGCGGGTGACCTCGACGTCCGGCCCCAGGACCCGCCGGAACAGCACCAGCTCCATCGTGCACACGACCGAGTGCTTCTCGGCCAGCCGGTGGACGGCGCAGTTGTTCTCCACCAGCAGCACGTCCCCGTCGGGCGTCGAGTGGCAGGCGGTCACGTAACCGGCCTGGTCGCGCAGCTCGGCCAGGGCCCTCGCCCTCTCGGCCGGGTCGGTCAGACCTTCCAGGGCGGCTTCGTACTGGGCCGCCACCTTCTCGGTGCGGCGGGCGAAAACCGCCTCCACCACCTCCGGGCCGGCTTCCTCGCTCAGGTCTTCGAGCAGGTCG
>JAHFUQ010000110.1 GCA_023265045.1 Acidimicrobiia bacterium | reverse complement strand
CACAACCGACTGAACGACCGACCGAACGTCATCGGCGCCACCCTCGTCGTGTCCGGGATCAACCGGAACGGTTGTCCGCTTTCAGCCGGAACAGGTGTCCGGAATCGCCGGAATGCACAGTGTTGACGTGTGAACGCAGAAATTACGTCTTCAGGGTCCGGTTCGGCATCCTCTGTCACGTTGGTCGGTTTTGCCTTCGCTTGCTTCACCTGACCGGCGCTACGAAGACGCTTGCCCACCATCTCCACTACCTCGGCCAGGTCCTCGTCGGTTTCCCCAACGAGTAGGTCCTGAATCGGACCTACCTCTGCTCCGTACTCGCGAAGCGCGTCATCAAGTGTTCCCAATGCTTTCCTTCCTGTGCCGTCCCACCGGCTGTGCCCTGCCTTGTGGGCAGGGCTTGCCGGTTCCCCCACTTCCCGTAGGCGATGTCGGGACAATCTATAAATAGTTAACCGCGGGTGTGGCGCAGCGGAGCCGCCGGCTGACCGGGCATTCATGGCGAGGCCGCTTTGTATTCTTGCCGCTCTAACAGTCGGACGGCCCGATAGTGCGTGTATCCCTCACGCTCTCGCTCATGGGCGGCGCGGCGGGCCTCAGCCTTGCCGGAGACGCCGATTTCAGCGGCTACTTCGTCAAGGCTGCGATACTCAGGGAACCATTGGTCGCCTTGCTGGCTTGCGAGGCCAACGTCGGCCAGTCGGCGGAGAGCACGACTGACCGTCGAAGCGTGGAGGCGCGTCGCCTGACAGATGTCGGCGTTGCGTGCGCCCTCTTGGAGGTTGAGCACATACCAAATCCGATGAGCGCTCGGACCAAGCGCGCCTCGCTCCCAAATGACGTGGTGGTCCTCGTCCAAGGCAAGATGTTGCGAAAGCGGTACATGCCCTCCTGGGGGGTTGGTGGCGAGGGAGACACCGGGCGAGCCACCGGGGGGAAGTGCGTCAACGTCCCGTAGCCCGTTTCTGGGCGGAGGGTCGTTGCGCAATCGGTACATACTCCCTTGTTCTTTAAATACCTTGGGAGTATTTAAAGGGCGTTTGTATCGATTCTGCAACACAGAGAGGTCAGTGAGTCGCCATTCCGAGGCCCGCCTGTCGGCCGAAGGAGTGACCAGCGCGACCAAGCCCGCCTCTACAAGGCGGGCAAGGGACGCGCTGACCGTGTTCTTGCGAACGCCAACCTTCTCGGCCAGCTCTCGCACGCTGGCCGTGAACGTATCGCAAGTGCCGTCCCGCCATTCGACAGTCGCGGCAATACGGCACAGCGCGCCGTAGACCTTGCGGTCGGTCGCACCAGCGGTGCCTCGGAACAGTCCAACCTCGTCGGTGAAGTCGAGCAGGGGACGAACCCCCGCTCCGTGCTCTCGCCTCACTCGAGGCTCACCACGTAGGAGCGCCTTGCGTCTCAACCAGGCGCTTCACTGTCTCCCGGTAGCGACGCTGCGCTTCTAGGTCAATGGCGGGGTTCAGGAGCGAGCCTGGACGGGTCTCGCTCTTCTGGACCGGGAGCGCTCGGAGCTTTGCGCGGCACGCTTCGCACCAAGCGTCCTTCTTGCTGGTCTTGAGGAACACCTCGCCGCATCCTCGGCAACGGATGCCGTTCTTCTCGGCCGACCATAGGCGGCGGCACCGCAGGCACCACGGGGTTACGTTGCCGCTCTTGGCCGAGACAAACTCTGCCGCCCTCCGTGTTTCCTTGCAACGCTCGCACCCTTGCTGTTGTTCTGTGTCTTCCTGTTCCATCTGTTCTCCTAGGCCCCGGTCAATTCGGGGCAACAAAAAAAGGGACCCTGCCAATTGCACCGTGTGCGGGCCGTCGTTAGTCGCTGGTGTTTCCGGCGGCCCGTTCCATCCGGCAGGCGCGGCACCACGGCAGGAGGCGTCCTGCTCGGTTGCGGAACCGACTGGGCGGCGCTGGTAGCTCGCATCGCTGGCAGATGCGCCCGTCCTCGGCTTCCCGGACCAGCCGGTCGACCTGCTCGAATGTCTGATGCTCGACTTCTCTAGTGCCGTCCGGCCGAATGACCGTCACGGGTCGAACGTGCCTAGTGAAGGTTCGCCAGAAGCTCGGCGTGCGCTTGGTCCTCGGCATCGTTAGACCTCCTGCCCGTTGCGGACGCGGTCGGCCAAAATTCGTAGTAGCCCGGCCAAGCTCATGCCTTTGCTGTGCACCCATTCCTTAAGCACGGCGTGGTCTTCCGGACGGGCGTTGATGTGTACGTACGGCTGGTTGGCCACGTTGCTGGTCCTCTCTGCTCGCAGTGGACCGGCAATCTGGGTCCACACCCTCACCATCTATTAACCGCGGGTGGAGCACCCGCTGTGCAGGTTTCTCGTTGCTTGCAGGCGATTTTTGCGCGTCGGCCATGCCGGGCGACCCGCAGCGAGGCCGGACGCGTCAATGCGTGTTGACGCTGAGAGTCCTTGAATGACCGCTCTCCGTGTGGGAGATTCGGACCATGGTCAAAGATGACGACGGCCCGTGGGCGGCCACAAGGACTGAAGCGGCGTTCCATGAAGCTGGACACGCCGTTGTTCACGTTGCCCTAGGCGGAACAATTCGGTGGTCCAAACTGTGTGTCCAATATGAGGGTCGGGGACCTGACTGGGAAGCCTGGACGGGCGAAACTCACACTGACGATGCGACGCCATGGATAGAAGGCGTCACCATCGTCGCGGGCCACACCGCCGAGTGTCGGGTGCGAAACGTGCGCCCGAATCTAGCGGCTTATGAGCCCGATGAATGGAACCGAGCCATCGGCTATGCCAAAAAGACGAACACTTCGCCGGACCTATTGGTAAATATGGCCGAGATATTGGTCGATACATTATGGAATGTCGTCAGCCATTTCGCTAAAGAACTGATGAGTGCTGAATGCCCGCACGATTCGAGCCCACATGGCGACCGATACCGCTTGGACGGTCGCCACGCGACCGGCGTGATACGAGAGCAGTTCAGGTTGCTGCCCGCCGTGCGCTCGCCCTAGGGACCTAAGTCCCTCTCCGGAGGGACCTATGGTCCCCCCGCCCCCGTGTCTCCTTGCCTCGTTGCTAGTACGCCTTGCCGTCAAGGCCGACGAGGGAAGCAGGGTTGCCGCACGTCCGGCTCTTGCCGCCGTAGCTGTCGATGAGGATTCGCCCTTCCCCGCATCGCCCGGTTCGGTCGGCTGGCTCGCAAACGTGGGCAACGTGGATTGTGCGGAGGCGGGTGTCGGCCGTTACGTACGCGACGTGCTGCTTCTGGGGCGGACACAGCGCCTCCGTGGTGGGCGCAGGTGACGGTGGGTCGCCAGTCATCGCCCTTGGTCTGTTGCCAGAGCAAGAACCCACCCTCAGCAGCGGCGAGTACGAACACCGTGGTGGCCCATCGCCGCAGCCATCTTTGCCGCCCCGCCATTTCCCGCCTCCTATGCTTCGCGAGGGCAGTCAGGCTATGCGCGAATTCACGGCATAACTTCGCCGGTGTCTCCCGAAACGGTCTTGACACCACCTGACTAGCCGGTGTTTGCTTGACCTCAGACCTGCAAAAGCGCAGGTCAGCAGGCCAGTAGCGTCAGCCAGACCCGAAACGCTCCGTAGTCAGATGCTCTATCCGTTGAGCTACCAGCGCAGGTTGGTGTGAACTGCTGATTCTAGGTCACGCCGCTCCGAGCTGGACGACCTGCTGGAACGTGGGCCGGTTTATCCACGGCGCGGGCGGGACCGCGGGCAGGCCGAGCGCCGCGTACTCGATCTGGTCGTCGGCGACTGTCCGCTTCAAGGTGGCGACGTCCCAGGAGCCGAACTCGGCCCGTAATGACGTGGCCGCGTCGAACAGGGAGGCCCACAAGGCCGCTCGGCACGCGGCCAGGACCCCGCCGCCGCAGTAGGTCTGCGACCACGGCCCGACGACGGGCCGGCCCAGAACCTGGCGCAGGTCCTTCTGGACGTGGGCGTAGAACCCGCCGTCGAACGCCGACCCGAGGTGGCCCTGGGGCGGGTCGTGGACGCCGATGCCGAAATGGGCAATGGCGTGACCCGACGGCGCGTCGAACATGGCTTGCACCAAGGGCGACCACCAGGCGTCCATGATCGCCGGGCCGATGGGGTCGTCATAGCCGCCGTCGTGGTCGAGGTCCCGCCGGTGGGCGCCGGCCGCGGCCCACGCCGCGAGCCGGTCCCGTATGGCCGGCAGCGGGGCGCCGTCGATCGGCGGCGTGGGCCCGAGGGCGTCGAGCAGCAACGGCAAGACAGTGTCGCCGCGGAGGTCGACCGTCCCGGCGTCCTCCATCGCCCGCACGACGGCCGCCCGGTCGACAGGCCCGGCCGCCAGCGCCGCCTCGACCCGGCGATCGAGCAACTGGCTGCGGAAGACGGGCCCGTAGGCGAACTGGTCGTCGGCAGCGGTGAACCCCGGCGCCTGGCGGTTGTTCCAGGAGGTCAGGTACCCCTTGGCCGGGTTGAGGTCCCACGGGTTGGCGGTGCGAGGGATGAAGCCCCGCCAGTCCCAAGGCCCAGTGCCCCAGGCCGGGAAGTTGGGGTCGACGCCGGGCGCGCGCTGCGGGCAGCGGCAGGAGTGGACGTAGCCGATGTCGTGGTCGTCGACGTAGAACCAGTTGAAGGTGTAGTCGATGCCGGCGACCGCGGCGCGGAACGAGGAGAACCCGCCGCCCATCGCCGCGGCGTCGTTGAGGCGCCGGAAGCCCGACGCTGACAGCAGTTCGGCGCCATACGACGACCGACGCGTCGCCACCGCGATCGGCGTCCCGTCGACGAGGCGGCCCCGGGCCACCAGCGGCCCGTGCACCCGGCTGCGCTCGACCGGCCACGACAGCACGAGCTCGGCCCCGCCGGTCGGCAGCCCGACGAGGCTGGGCTTGGCGATCTGGATGTGCTGGAAGGCCTCCAGCGCCCGGCACTGGCCGTCGACCAGCTCGCCCGTCGACGCGATCGTGGCCGGGCCGCCGGCCGGGTCGCACAGCCGCAGGACGAACTGGTCGGTGTTGTCGGCGCCCGACGACGTAGCCGACCAGGCAAACGCCGGGCCCCGGCCCATCTCGACGTAGAAGTCGATGCCGGGGAACGACACGCCGCGAGCGTCGATGCCCGGCCCGTGGATGTCCTTCTCGACGAGGACCTGCGGCACGAAGTACGCCACCTGCGGCCCCATCACGGCAATGGGCCGGCCGCCCTTGGCCTTGGCGCCGGCGACGAGCAGGGCGTTGCTCATTTCGTTGGGAAGGGTGAGGTCCATGCGGCCCCACGGCGCCGTCGCCACCTGGGCCGACTCCGGACCCAGTGGAACGGCGCCGCGGATCGCCGCCAGGAGGTCGTCGAGCGACGGCGAACCGGGGCCGACGGGCGTCAGCGTCGTGCAGTCGACTTTGGGCTGCGACGCGGGATCGACGGGGCCGAGCCCGGACGGGTAGGGCGCGGGCTGGCTCGACGTGGTCGGCGCTTCGGGGTCGTCGGTGAAGTGGAGGTCGTCAAACACCCGGCGAGCCTTGACCGGATCGCCCAGCTCGCTCGCCGTCGCCCGCAGGCCGCACAGGTTCGACAGCTCATCGCCACCGCCCCGGCCGAGCCGGCCGCCGATGTACGACCCCACCGCCACCGAGTCCTCGGGCGTCCACGTGCGGGGCAGCTGCTGGAGGGCGGGGTACTCGGCCGGCAACTTGAACGGGTTCAGCAGCGCCTCGGTCATGAACGCGTTCACGCCTTTGGCGAAGTTCTGCATGTCGGCGACGACCGCCGCGCCCTCAGCGCCGCTGGCCGCGAGCTCCTGCACCTGGCGGGTGAGGTCGGCGGACTGGTAGGGCGCGGCCGCCAGCTGCTCCCGGTCCATCGCTTGGTTCTCCGGGGACGGGCCGAGGAACTCCGAGAGCCGGGCGCGGCCGACGTGGCGCAGGACGTCCATCACGAACAGCCGGTCCTCGGCGCCGGTGTAGCCGGCCGCGAACATGGTGGCGGCGCGGGTCGTCCCGAAGATGTGGGGGACGCCGAAGCTCTTGTCCCGAATGACGGTGACGCCAAGGGTCGGGGAGTACACCCGGTCGACATCGTCCGCAGGCACGCCGAAGGACGCGTCCTTGAAATAGGACGGGAGCTGCGCCTCGGTGAGGGTCGTCGCCTCGTAGCCGAGGTCGTGGTACATGCGGTACTGGTCGGTCGAGTGGGCGGGGAGGGCGCCGAGCTGGGCGCCCAGCGCCTCCAGGGCGTTGCCGTTGCCCTTCTGCCCCGGCGGCAGGACGTTGCGGAAGCCGCCTGCGTCGCCGAACTGGCGGTAGCGGCCGTTGATGGCGGCGGTGGCGGCCGGGTCGGCCGAGAGCGGCAGTAGCGCCGCCACCGCTACGACGCCGATCGTGAAGAGCCGCGCCCGCCCCGTCACCACGGACTGGACGCTAACGCGCCGGAATGGGGCCGGTCCGGTTCGTGTTTGATAGAGGCATGGAAGTCAAAGAACTTGGCCACCTTGTCCTGTACGTGCGCGACATCGAGCGGTCGCGGCGGTTCTACGGCGAGGTCCTCGGCTGGCGGGAGTTGAGGGGCGACATGTCCGTGCCCTTCCCCGTCGCGGCGTTCTCGGCGGGCCGGACCCACCACGAACTGCTGCTGATCGAGGTCGGCGCCGACGCGACGCCCATCCCCGCCGGCCGCCGGGTAGGCATGTACCACTTCGGCCTCAAGGTGGGCGACACCGACGACGAGCTGCGCGCCGTCCTCGAGCACCTCACCGAGGCGGGGGTGAAGGTCGTCGGCTCCACCGACCACACGGTCACCCACAGCCTCTACATCGAGGACCCGGACGGGAACGAGATCGAGCTGTACATCGACGTCCAGCCCGAGGTATGGCGAGACGACCCGACCGCGGTGTTCGCACCGATGAAGCCTCTGCGGTTGTAGGAAGTTCAGGGATTCTCAGGGAAATCCAAGGTACGTGTGGTGGAGTGGCGGGGTGGAGACCGTCCAAGCCGTCGAACCTATAGACGTACGCCGCCAGCTCACCACCGTCACCCTGGCTCTCGTCGCCCTGATCGCAGCCCTCGCCGTTTGGGCCGGGCTGGCCTGGGCGAGCGGCGGGTCGGTCCCGTCGCCGACCAACATCCCGCGGGTCGTCTTCATGCAGTCGACCGACCCAGGCGGGACGGGTGGCGGCCACCACTGCAACAAGGACGGCCAGTCGGGCGACACCACGCCGACCCCCGCGCCGGCGTCGGCCCGCGGGTCCTCCGCCTCGGTCTGACACCTCTCGCAACAAGGGCGTAGCCTGACGGCCTCGCTCTTACCCGAGGAGGCGGCGGCCGTGCTGGGGAGGTTTTGGGCATTGTTTGAGCGGCTTCCGTTCGCCGCTCGGTTGACCGTGGGCGTGTCCGCGCTCGGCGCCGTGCTCGCGCCGTTGACGATGTCGGACGACGGCGGCATCTACGTGGCCAGCGTGCCGAGCACGACAACGGGGGCGACGACAACCACGACTGCGACGACCACGACGACCCTGCCCGCGACGACCACGACCACCCCGTCGACCACGACGACCGTGACGGCGGCCACCACTCGATCAACGGCGGCGGCCACCACCACGACCACGACCAGGATCGTCCTGCCCACGGCGTCGCCCACGACCGCCAAGGCGAACCCCGCCTGCAGCGCGGCCTATCCCGACTTCTGCATCCCCCCACCGCCGCCGGACCTCGACTGCCCCCAGATCGCACGAAAGCGCTTCACGGTGCGGCCCCCCGACCCGCACCACTTTGACGCCGACCACGACGGCATCGGCTGCGAGACGTAGACGGCTGCGGAGAGGGAGGGATTCGAACCCTCGAAGAGGCTTTACACCCCTTAATCGCTTAGCAGGCGATCACCTTCGGCCGCTCGGTCACCTCTCCCCTGCGATGCGCAGAGTGTTGCACACGGCTGGCCGGGAGGAGGGCGCTGCGTGCGATAGTGCCGCATCCTTCGATGTCGCACGCCCCTGTTCCGCAGCGGGCTTCTCGTGTTCCTGATCGTGGCGGCCGTCTACGGCACGTCGCCGGTCGTCACCAACGGCGACTCGTACCTGGCGTTCCCGACCGCGGTGAGCCTGGTGCACGAGCGCAACCTCGACCTCGACGAGTTCGCCGTCCCCAAGGTCCAGCAGCACTACGGAATCGCGCACTACCGGGGCCACAGTTTCGACTCCTACCCGTGGGCGGTCGGGCTGTTCGCGGTTCCCTTCGTGCTGGCCGTCGACGCCGCCCATCTCGTCGGGCTGGCGCCGTCGGCGCCGGAGCTGGTCCGCACCGACCGGATGGCGCTGGGGCAGCTGGCCAGTGCGAGCGTGGTCACCGCCCTCGTCGCCCTCCTCGTGTTCCTGATCGCCTACGAGCGACTGACCGGAACGGACGAACGCCGGCGGCGGCTGGCCGTGGCCGGCGCCCTGGTGTTCGCGCTGGGGACCGCGGCGTGGTCGACCGCCAGCCGCGCCCTCTGGCAGCACGGACCCTCCATGCTGGCGTTGGCGGTCGTCGTCCTGCTGGCCTCGCGCATCGAGAGAGGGGGCGCGTCGTCGCGGACCGCGGCGATGCTCGGCGCCGCCGTCGCGGCCGCGGCCGTGATCCGCCCCACGAACGTCCTCGTCGCCGGCGCGCTGTTCGTCTGGATGGCGCTGCGGCAACGCACGCGGCTGGTCGCGTTCGTCGCCGGCGGCGGCTGTGTCGGCGCCGCCTGGTTCGCCGTCAACCTGCTCACGCTGGGCACGCTGATCCCCTACTACAACTCCCCCGCCCGGCGGCTGGTGCTGCACGACAAGTTCCTCGAAGCGGTGGCCGCCAACCTGGTCAGCACCGGACGTGGGCTCCTTGTCTTCTCGCCCGTGGTGCTGCTCGCCATCGCCGGGCTCAAGCGCAGGCACACCCTGCTCGACGGCCTGTTCGCGGCGGTCGTCGTCCTGCAACTACTCGTGGTTTCAGCGTCCCGTGAGGCGTGGTGGGCGGGCCACAGCTTCGGCCCCCGCTTCATGAGCGACATCGTGCCCCTGCTGTTCTGCCTCGCCCTGCCGGCGGTCGACATGGCGGCGGCGTGGCGAGGCGTGAAGGGCGTCGCCCTCGCCGCCGCCGTCGTCTGGAGCATCGCCGTCAACGCCCAGGGCGCGTACCTCCACGCCTCGGCGTGCTGGAATATTCAGCCCGTCAACGTCGACGCCGACCCGGAACGGGTGTGGAGCCTGTCCGACCCTCAGGTCATCTCCGGCTGGCGCGAACTCGTCCGCTCACCCCGGGACGCCGTCACCGGGCGTTGCTGAGTCCCCGACGTTCGCCTTCAGCCAGCCGTTGAGCGGGCGGGTGGCCCGGTAGAACTCGACGACCCGGTCCTTCGCCGTCTTCTTCCCCAGCCAGGCGCCCGCGGGCCACTCCTTCCAGGCGATCAGGCCCTTGTAGCGGAGCAGTTCGACGCGGGGATGGTCCTTGGGATAGCCCTTGGGCGCCGTCTTGAGGACGTCGTGGCCGGTGACGTCGATCTTGGCCTTGGCCGCGGTGGCGATGATGTCGACCAGCTCGGCGCCCGTCGTGTCGTCGTCAACGGCTCGGCGGTAGCGCTCGAGCTGGGGCGGCTCCATCATCCACATGCCGCTGCCGGCGCCGAGCCCCTTGGCCGAGAACTGGATGTAGCCGCCTTCGGAGCAGACCGCAGCGATGGCCGTCTTGTAGGGCGTCTTGTCGGCGCTGAAGCGGATGTCGCGGTTAGGACGGAAGACCTTGCCCGAGCCGAACTCGGGGGCCAGCTCGGCCAGCAGCTCGTCCATGGGACCCTTGACCTGCTGGTCGTAGACGGGCTTGTGCGCCTGCCAGTAGGCCTTCGAGTTGTCGGCCGCCAGCCCCTCGTAGAACTCGATCGCCTCCGCCGGCCACCCCCTGAAGGCCATGCGCGGGACGTTATCCCACATGGCATCCTCGTTGGCCACTATGGAGACCCGCCGGGCGGTTGCTGCGGGATGCGTCGTTGGCGCGGCGGTGACGTGGGCGTCGGCCTGGGTCCTTCGCCGCCAACACCGCCTGGTGCTCGCCCTCGAGGCCGCCCAGGAGGCGCTGGCCGAGCACGCGGCAGCCGAGGAGCGGGCTCGTATCGCACGCGAGGTCCACGACGTCATCGCGCACTCCCTCACGGTCACGATGTTGCACGTCGCCTCGGCCCGGTTGGCGGTACAGGACCGGCCCGCCGAAGCCATTGAGGCGCTCGCCGAGGCCGAACGGCTGGGGCGCCGAAGCCTGGCCGACGTGCGGCGAGCCGTCGGGGCGCTCGGCGATGGCGACGGGTCGCCCCCGCCCTCCATCGTCGAGCTGCCGGCGCTGGTGCAGGAGTACGAGGCCGCCGGGGTGGACGTCGCCCTCACGGTCGCCGGGGCGGGGGACCGGCTCTCGGCCGCAGCGAGCATGGCGCTGTTCCGGATCGCCGAGGAATCGCTGGCGAACGCCGCCCGCCACGCGCCGGGCGCGCACGTGGACGTGGAGCTGCGCATCGAGGCCTCGCACGCCTCGCTGACGATCAGCAATGGGATCGGACGGGCGACGCCTTCCGTGGGCGAGCGGCCCGGCCTCGGCCTGACCGGCATGCGCCAGCGGGCCGAGCTCATCGGCGCCCAGCTCACGGCCGGCCGCCAGGGGGACGGGTGGAGGGTCTTCGTGGACCTCCCGTTCGAGGACGGCGAGGCGTGATCCGGGTGTTGCTGGTCGACGACCAGCCCCTCGTACGCACCGGCCTCCGAGGCATCCTGCGGCCCGAGTACGGCTTCGAGGTGGTGGGCGAGTGTGGCGATGGTTCGTCGGTCGTCGACGAGGTCGAGCGGGTGCGCCCGGACATCGTGGTGATGGACGTCCGCATGCCCGGGCTCTCAGGAGTCGAAGCGACCCGGCGCCTCCTCGCTCGAGCGGACGCCCCGCCTGTCCTTGTCCTCACGACGTTCGACGACGATGCGACCCTCTCGTCGGCGCTGCGCGCCGGCGCGGCCGGGTTCCTGTTGAAGGATGCGCCGCCCGAGGACATCCACCGGGCCGTCGCCGCCGTCGCAGGCGGTCAGCCTTGGCTCGACCCGGCGGTCTGCGCACGGGTGCTCGACGGGTTCCGCCGGGCCGGTCCGCCCAGCGTCGACGAGGCTCGGCGGCTGGCGGCCGTGACACCCCGGGAGCGCGAAGTGCTGCGACTGGTCGGGAGCGGCGACACCAACGCCGAAATCGCCCGCCGACTGTCGGTGAGCGAGGCGACCGTCAAGACCCACGTCGGCAGCATCCTGTCGAAGCTGCAATTGCGAGACCGCCCCGCCGCCATCGTGTTCGCGTTCGACCACGGCCTCGTGACGCCGCGGCGGGGGTAGGGCCTCCACCTACGGGAGGAGAAGGAATCCGACCGTCCTCCGATGCGCCGGGGGCCTCGGATCCGTAGCGTCCGCCTTGCCCACCTCCGCCCCGACCCCGGCGGGCAAGCGTGAACCGCCGGGGATCGGTGCGGCCCGACGGTTGGAGGTCGCTCGAATGAGGAGCCGGCGAAGGTCTGCCTGGTGGTGGTACTCGGGCGTGCTGGTTCTCGTTGCGGCGGGCGCCGCCGTCGCCTCGCTGCACGGAGGCGGCACGCCGGCCGTGACCGGCGCCGACGACATTCCCGCCGCCCCCGCGACCTCGGTGTACGGCGCGGCTCAGGGCCAGTCAGTCGTGTCGCCCGCCAGCGGCGGCAACCGGGCGGCGCTTCCTCCCCAGGGGCTTATCCCGCCGCCGCAAGTCGTCGACCCCGCGACACTGCAGATGGTGCGTTCCGCCGACATCGCCCTGAACCTGCCGGCGGGCGCGTTCGGCGCCACGTTCGAGCAGGTGGCGGTCGTCGCCACCCAGAACGGGGGGCTGGTGGCGTCGTCCCGATCGGAGAGCCGCGGCTCGGGCCAATTGGTCGTGCGCGTGCCGGTCGCCCGGTTCGACGCCGCCCGCGCCGCGATTGCCCGGTTGGGCACGGTCGAGAGCCAGACCCTGCGCGGTGATGAGGTGGGCACGCAGCTGATCGACCAGGACGCCCGGCTTCGCTCCCTCCAGGCGCAGGAGGAATCGCTGCGCAACCTGGTCGGCA
>JAHFUQ010000241.1 GCA_023265045.1 Acidimicrobiia bacterium | reverse complement strand
GCGTGGCCAGCTCGCGCAGCGAGGCCGCCGTGCAGATGTCGATGACGGGGCCGTAGTCGGGCCGCTTGGTGCCGGCCATGATCTGGCCGTCGGCGAACTGGCGGCGGACCTCCTGGACGACGGTGCCGGCGGTGCGCCCGACGGCCCGGATGGCCAGCGCCGAGAACAGGAAGGCGATCGACCCGCCGATGAGCAGCCCGATGAAGGTTTTGGGGTCGGCCACGTTGATCGGCACGGCCTCGAAGACGGTCTTGCCGGCCGCCTTGGCCGCGTCGACAGCCGCCCTCAGCTTCTCGTCGCCGCCGATCGTCTCGATGAAGCTGGCGAAGAGGGCCACGGCCGCGATGACGGCGGAGCCGATGGCGAAGCCCTTGGTGACGGCCTTGGTGGTGTTGCCCACCGCGTCGAGGCTGACCATGATCCGCTCCGGCTCGCCCGAGAACTCACCCGACATCTCGGCGATGCCGGCGGCGTTGTCGGCCACCGGGCCGAAGGTGTCCTCCGACACGACCACGCCCGTCGTGGCCAGCATGCCCATGCCCGTGAGGGCGACCAGGTAGAACGTGAACTGGATGTTGCCCCCGCCCAGGGCGATGGCGGAGCCCAGGGCGGCGGCGATGGCGAGGATGGCCCACACCGAGCTTTCCAGGCCGGACGAGATGCCGGAGAGCACCGTGGTGGCGGGACCGGTGCGGGCCGCCACGGCGATCTCCCGGACCGGCGACGTCTCGGTCGACGTGAAGTACTCCGTCAGCCGGCTCACCAGCTGGGCGAGAACGAGGCCGATCACGACGGCCCAGAACACCTTGAGGTTGTGGACGTAGAACTGGGCCACGAAGAACGTGCCGATCACGGTCAGGACGCCGGCGGTGAGGAAGCCCCGGTTGATGGGCGCCATGGCCGAGCGGTCCTTGTCGGTGGCCCGCACCGCAAACACGCCCGCGATCGACGCCAGCACGCCAACGGCCCGGGCGATCACCGGGAAGATCAGGCCCAGCGCCGGGTTCTTGCCGATCGAGGCGAAGGCGGCCACGCCGAGGATGATCGAGGCGACCAGGGTGACCTCGTAGGACTCGAACAGGTCGGCCGCCATGCCCGCGCAGTCGCCCACGTTGTCGCCCACGTTGTCGGCGATGGTGGCGGGGTTGCGGGGGTCGTCCTCGGGGATGCCGGCCTCGACCTTGCCCACCAGGTCGGCGCCGACGTCGGCCGCCTTGGTGAAGATGCCGCCGCCCACCCGCAGGAACAGGGCCAGCAGCGAGCCGCCGAAGCCGAACCCGACCAGGATGGCCGAGCTGGTGTTCTGGAAGATCATGATGATGACCGAGGCGCCGAACAGGCCGAGGCCGACGGTGAACATGCCGCAGACCCCGCCGGTGCGGAACGCCACCTTGAGGGCGGCCGGCAGCGAGCCCGCCTTGGCGGCCGCGGCGGTGCGCACGTTGCCTCGCACGGCCAGGCTCATGCCGATGAACCCGGTGAGGCCGGACATCAGGCAGCCGGCCAGGAAGGCGAGGGTGCGGAACGCCCCGGACTGGAAGAACGACAGGGCGGCGGCGCCGCCGGGCTTGTCCACCGCGGTGGAGGTGACGAACACGATGATCGCCAGCGGGATGAGGATGATGCCAATGGTGCGGAACTGGCGGCGGAGGTAGGCGAGCGCCCCCTCCTGGATCGCCTTGGCGATCTCCTGCATCTTCGGCGTGCCCTGATCGGCGGCCAGCACGCCCTTCATCAGGAAGAACCCGACGCCGACGGCCAGCAGCGCGGTGAAGGCTGCGAACAGCAGCCAAAACCACTCCGCGCCACCCAGCTCGAACGCCTGGTACCCGCCTTCGGCGGCGAGGGTCATGCCGTCTGCTCCCTTCGTTCGTCCTTCTTGACGTAGATCTGGCGGGCGACCTTGTCGCCCAGGGTGCGGGCCTGGCCGTCCACCCGGACGACCAGCGGCCCGTCGAACGGGTGCTTCTCCAACACCTCGACCCGCACGCCCGGGCGCAGGCCCAGGGTGTCGAGGAACTCCACCAGGTCCTGGACCACCGAGCCGGGCACGGCCACGACGGCCACGTCGCCCGGTTCCAGGTCGTACAGCAGCGGCATGAGCGGGATGTCGACCACCTCAGGAGCGGGGATGGGGAACCCGTGCGGGCACGAGGTGGGCCGGTCGAGGGCCACGTACAGCCGATCCTCGACCTCTTGGGGCAGGTCGTGCTCGAACGACGCCGCCAGCCGGTCGGCCTCGTTCCAGGCGTAACCGAGCATGTCGGCCAGGAAGCGCTCGACGATGCGGTGCCGGCGGATGGCGGCGACCGCGGCCCGGTTGCCCGCCGGGGTCAGCTCGACGCCCTTGTACAGGATGTGGTTCAGCAGCCCCCGTTCGGCCAGCCGCTTGACCGTCGCGGTGACCGTCCCGGGTGAGACCTTGAGCGCCTCGGCCAGGGCGCCGGTATGGGCGTCGCTGCCGTTGCGCACCAACCGGTAGATCGCCTTCAGGCTCTCGCGCTCAGACCTCGTCAGGACCAGTTCCATGATTTCACGGCAGCATAACCAGATTTTTGGCCCGTAAAATTGGCCCGACAGGCGCCGTCTCGACGCGATGTACAGGGCCGCCCCGCATCTTTCCTACAATCCGGTCCATCGTCACACCGGCCGAGGCGCGCGCCAAGTTCGCTCCCGAACCCGCCAGCGCGGGGCGGGCGCGCCGCTTCGTCGACTCCACCCTCCACGCGTGGAGCTGCGACGCCGTGATCGACACCGCCGTCCTCCTCGCCAGCGAGCTGGTGACCAACGCCGTCCTGCACGCCCGCACGACCATCGACGTCGTCGTCGTGCTGAACGGGGAGCGGCTCCGCGTCGAGGTCCACGACCGCAGCCGGCGGGCGCCGACCCGGAAGCACTATTCGTCGATGGCGACCACCGGCCGGGGGCTGATGCTCGTGGAGCAGTTGGCGGAGGACTGGGGCGTCGATGCGGCCGGTGGCGGCAAGAGCGTGTGGTTCGAGCTCGACGCGTCAGACACCGCGCCGGACCGGCGCGGCCTCGCCTTCGCCTGGGACATCGACGACGAGCTCGACCTGTTCGCCCACGGCAAGCCCGCGCCGCCCGGCACGCCCCGCACGCCCCGCACGCCCGCCGACCGCCGCGGGCGCAG
>JAHFUQ010000240.1 GCA_023265045.1 Acidimicrobiia bacterium | reverse complement strand
GGAAGGGCAACAGCGCCGACGCCGGCTACCCGCTACCCATCGAGCTCAACTGGCTGTAGCTCGTCGAATGAGGCGGTAAAGGGTCGCCCCCACGGGGGCGTCTGGGCTTGGATGGCGTAGGGCCTCCGGGAAAGGTCGGTTTGATCCTGCGCCGCCGCAGACGCTAGTAACCGCCCTTCGCGACCTCAACGTGCGCCCGCGAGCCGATTTCGCCGACATCACCGGAAGCGACGACGGCGCGCCGTCATCCCTCTCCCACGGTCCGGAAGGATCGCCGAGCGGGGGCCGTAGGAGGATCGGCTCGTCGGGACGCGCGTGCCGCGTGTCCCTACGGGGAATCGGTCAGCGGATATCACCCAACGGGGCGCCGGGTGGCCGGGGGCGAGCGGCGAGCGAGCGGCCGGCAGGCCTCCGGCTTGCTCGCCCCTCGTGGCACCTCGCCAGGCGAACTACCGCTGGGGCAGAACGGCTAATCCCGGAAGGTCGGCGAAGGCTGACGCGTCGGCGCTTACGACCATGCGGCCGGCGGACCTTGCGGTCGCCGCGATGAGGAGGTCGTGTGCGCCACGCGGCCTTCCTTGGGCGCGTACATGGGCGAGCAACTCGGCGTGGGTCTCCGCCACGTCCCGGTTGTACTCCAGCACCGGGATCACCTCGAGGAGGTCCTCCAAGAATGCCAGCCGACCGGCGCGCGCCTTGCCACTCGCCAAGAGCACGCCCACTCGCAGTTCCGCGACGGTGATCGCCGCAATCGCGATGTCGTCGTCATTCTGGATGACGGTCTCAACCGCATCGCTGGACCGCTCGGCGTCGATCAGATACGTGGTGTCGAGCAGAAGCCCCCTCAGGACCGCTCCTCGAGCTCGACGATCGCCCGAACTGTCGAGAGGTCCCCCATCCAGGTTCGGTCGGGCCGGTGCCTCTTGAGCAAGGCCTTCACCTCGGCTCCTTGCCCGGCCTTGATTGGCTGCAACGTCGCGATCGCCTTCCCCCGCCGAACGATCGTGAACGTTTCCCCGCGGTGCTCGACGGCATCGAGCAAGTCCGCGAACGCCCTCGCCGCCTCGGTCGAGCTGACTTCCGACATCCGAATCAGATTATCAGATGAATCCCAAGGGCTCCCTGGCCTGGGACTCGGTCTCTTAAGCTTTCGCCGATGCTCGACCTCACCGGCTGGCTGGCGTCCGCGGCGTTTCCTGAGCGGCCGTGGGTGATCCTGGGCAAGGGGCCGACGTTCGACCGGCGGGGGGACTTCGACCTCGGCCAGTTCAACCGGCTCGGCCTCAACCACGCCGCCGCCGAGCTGGCGGTCGACGTGGCCCATGTGATCGACGTGGACGTGGTGCGGGATTGCGGCGAGCGCCTGCTGGCCACCGCCCGCTGGCTGGTCATGCCGCGCTACCCCCACCTGCGGAGCGCGCCCAGCGAACGCCGGCTCGAGGACTGGTTCGACGACGTGCCCGCCCTCCGGGCCTTCGAGAAGGAAGGCCGGCTGGTCTGGTACAACCTCCTCGGCACCCGTCCCGAGGGCCAGTCCCCGGTAATCGGGGTGCGCTTCTTCAGCTCGGAGGCGGCGCTCAACATCCTGGCCCTGCTCGGGGCCCGCACCGTGAAGACCCTCGGCGTCGACGGCGGGCGGTCCTACGCCCAGGCCTTCGCAGCAGTCGCCGGCGACACCCTCCTGGCCAACGGCCAGCCCGCCTTCGACGTCCAGTTCGAACAGCTCCGCACCATCGCGGCCGAGCACGGGATCGACGTGCGGCCCCTCGTCGAGCCGTTCCGGATCTTCATCGGCACCGACAACTCCCAGATCGTCGCCCACCGGGTGCTGGAGTATTCGATCCGCAAGCACGCCAGCGTCCCGGTCGAGATCACGCCCATGCTCGAGGTGGCGACACCCGAGCCGGTGAAGCCCGAGAACAAGCCGCGCGTGGCGTTCACGTTCACCCGCTTCGTGATCCCCAAACTGTGCGGGTTCCAGGGCCGGGCCCTCTACCTCGACGCCGACATGCTGGTCTTCGGGGACATCGCCGAACTGGCGGAGATGCCGTTCGATGGGAACCAGGTGCTGTGCACCTCCCAGGCCGAACCGCCCGCCATCTGGCGCGGCTACCCCAGCTTCAAGCCGGGCCGCCACACGGCCGTCCTCCTGCTCGACTGCTCGGAGCTGGAGTGGGACGTGGACGAGATCGTCGGCGGGCTCGACGAGGGCCGCTACAGCTACGAGGAGCTGGTTCATCAGCTCTGCGTCGTCGACCGGGTCGGGGACACGCTGCCCGTCGAGTGGAACCATCTGGAGCACTACGAGCCGGGCGTGACCAAGCTCCTGCACTTCACCAACGTGCCGACCCAGCCGTGGAAGAGCGACGCCAACCCCCTCGGCGAGGTGTGGCTGTCGTGGTACCGGGAGGCCGTGGAAGCGGGGGCGGTGCCGCCCGAGGAAGTCGAGGCCCTCATCTGGGGCCAGCAGGTCAAGGAGAGCCTGGCCGCGCCCCTGCTGCTGGCTCCCAACCGCCGCTCGACGCTCACCAACGCCTCGCTCGACCTGGCCATGGCCCGGGCCCGCATCGCGAGCCTGGAGGCGAAGCTGGCGACGGCCCGCAGCAGCTGGTCCTACCGCACGGAGTGGCTGGTGCGGCGGGCCCTGGCCAAGTCCCGCCGCATCCTCGTCAAGCGGGCGGGGGCGGCCGCGCAGCGGGTGCGGGTCACCGCCGACCGGTAGACGTCGCCGACCGGTAGACCTCGACGGTGGCATCCGCCATGGCCTCCAGGCTGTAGCGGGCGGCGGCGCGGGCCGCACCCGCCTCGCCCATCCGTGCCCGCTCGGCGGGGTCGGCCGCCAGCCGGGTGAGGGCGGCGGCCAGATCGGCGGGGGCGCGGGGCGGCACGAGGAGGCCGGTCTCCCCGTCCACGACCAGTTCGCCCAGGGCGCCCGTCGCCGTCGCCACCACCGCCCGTCCCGCGGCCATGGCTTCGAGGGCGGCCAGGCCGAACCCCTCCCCCAGCTCCGGCTCGCTGAGGAACGCGAGGGCGTCGCACGCGTGCATGAACGCGGCCACGTCGGCCACGTAGCCCAGGAACCGCACCCGGCCGGGGGCAGCCTGCTCGGCGTGGGCGCGCAGCTCGCCGTCGAGGGGGCCGGCGCCGGCCACCAGG
>JAHFUQ010000239.1 GCA_023265045.1 Acidimicrobiia bacterium | reverse complement strand
ATCTCGGCCTCGGTGACCGGCACGGCGCGGGCGGACTTGATGGCCAACTTGTCGGAGAACCAGTAGGAGCCCCCGACGAAGACCAGGCCGATCATCAGCCCGATGAAGGCCCCGCCTTTCCCGAAGATCGAGCCGACGCCGATCATCAGGGCGCCGAGGAAGGCGAGGAGGGCGTAGGTCTTGATGGTGTTCTTGCTCATCTCAACCTCTCTAACGCTGACACGAGACGGTTCGTTCCTGTCACACCAAGAACCTGAACGCCGGCGAGCCCGCTGACAAGGGCTCGATCTGCAGCGGGCTGGCCTTCATGCGCTCCAGCAGGGGCGCCAGGTCCTCGGTGGCCGCCAACTCGACGCCCACCAGCGCCGGCCCCGTCTCCCGGTTGTTCTTCTTGACGTACTCGAACAGGGTGATGTCGTCGGACGGGCCCAGCACCATGTCGAGGAACCCCCGCAGGGCGCCCGGCTCCTGGGGGAACTCGACCAGGAAGTAGTGCTTCAGGCCCTCGTGGACGAGCGACCGCTCGATGATCTCGCCGTACCGGCTGATGTCGTTGTTGCCGCCCGAGATGATGCAGACGACGCTGGCGCCTTCCGGGACGGCCACCCCGTTGGTGAGGGCGGCCACCGCGAGCGCCCCGGCCGGCTCGGCGATGATGCCCTCCCGCTGGTAGAGCTCGAGCATGGCGGTGCACAGGCTCCCCTCGGGAACCGTCATGACCTCGTCCACGAGCGTGCGGGCCACCTCGAAGGTGTAGGCGCCGACGCGCCGGACCGCGGCGCCGTCCACGAACGTGTCGATGGACGGGAGGGTGACGGGCTCGCCCGCCTCCAACGCGGCGGTCATGCTGGCCGCCCCCGCCGGCTCGACCCCGACGACCCTCGACCGCCCGGCGGCCACCACCGCCGAACCGGACAGCAGGCCCCCGCCCCCTACCGGCACGATCAGCAGGTCGGGCGCCGCCGCTAGCTGGTCGAAGACCTCCAGGGCGACGGTGCCCTGGCCGGCGATGATGTGCGGGTGATCGAACGGCGGGACGAGCACCGCGCCCTCCCGTTGGGCCAGCTCGACGGCGGCCTCGTGGGCGTCGTCGTAGGTGTGCCCCTCCAGGATGATCTGGGCCTGCTCACCCCCCAGGGTCGCGATCCGCTCGCGCTTCTGGCGCGGCGTCGTCATCGGGAGCACGATGCGGCCCGCCACCCCCAGCTTGCGGCACGTGTAGGCGACGCCCTGACCGTGGTTCCCTGCGCTGGCGCACACCACGCCGTTGGCCCGCTCCGAGGCCGACAGGGAGGCGATGAAGTTGTACGCCCCGCGCAGCTTGTAGGACCGCACCGGCTGCAGGTCCTCCCGCTTCAGCCAGACGTTCGCGCCGGTGAGCTGCGACAGCCGCTCACTGCGCTCCAGCGGGGTGCGGACGGCAACGTCTTGGAGCCGTGCGGCAGCGGCGCGTACGTCCTCGATC
Source organism: Acidimicrobiia bacterium (assembly GCA_023265045.1). Classification (GTDB taxonomy): domain Bacteria; phylum Actinomycetota; class Acidimicrobiia; order Acidimicrobiales; family AC-14; genus JAHFUQ01. The sequence goes on along the minus strand of JAHFUQ010000239.1, from coordinate 1,694 downwards.
GACAGGCTCACGGGGCCAACGGTATTCGGTCCAAAGCCGGTGCGTTCGCCCCTTTACGCCAGCTCGAATCCCGCATACTCGAACGCGGGCGACACCGTGCAGCCGGCAAGCGTCCACGCGCCGAGGGGTCGGGCCGACTGCCAGACGCGAGCGGGGACGACGACCTGCGGGCGCTGACCAGCCCCGATGTCGGCGCCAAGGACGAACGCCTCCTCGCCCACGTCGAGTCGAAGGGGATCGCCGGCGTAGAAGTGCCACACCTCGGTCTTGTCGAGCCGGTGCCGGCGCGACTCCTCACCCGCCGCCAGCAGGTAGTAGATGGCCGTCCCCGCCGGCTCGCGCCAGGTCTCGCGAAACCACCCGCCCTCCGGGTGCCGCGCCAGCCCCAGGGCCTCGACAACCTCCTGCGCCTCCATCCCCCCACGCGAGCAGTTGCGACGCGATCGGCGCCAACCCAGACCCGGCCCGCGCATCCGATCTCTGCCATCCTGCGGGCATGATCGCCGACGGCATCGTCGGGCGGCGGCTCGAGCTCGACGCGTTGCGGGCGTGGCTCGCGGCCGCCCGGGACGGCGCCGGGCGGCTCGTCCTCTGCGCAGGCGAGCCGGGCATCGGCAAGACCCGCCTGGCGCAGGAGCTGGCCGGCATAGCCCTCGCCCAGGGCATGGCAGTCGCCTGGGGGCGATGCGTGGAAGCGGAGGGCGCGCCCGCATTCTGGCCGTGGCGCCAGGTCCTGCTGTCCGTCGGCGTCGACCCGGACATGGCCACAGGGCGGCAGGCCGAATCCCCTGAGGACCGCTTCCGGCTGTTCGACGAGATCACCGAGTCCCTCCGCACCGCCGCCGGCGCACGCGGCCTCGTCGTCATCCTCGACGACATCCATTGGGGAGACGAGCCGTCCTTGCTCGTCCTGCGCCACCTCGCCCACCATATGCCCGACACCGCCCTGCTCGTGTTCGCCACGTTCAGGGACGTCGAGCCGGCGAGCGCCCTGCCCCGCGTCCTGCCCGACCTGCTGCGCGCCCCCGCGGTCGAGCGCCTCGACCTGCGGGGGTTCGGGCTCGGGGAGGTTCGCGACCAGCTGCCCGACGCGGCCGACGCCCGCGCCGTCCTCGACCTCACCGGCGGCAACCCCTTGTTCGTGCGCGAGGTCGCCCGCGCCATCGCCGACGGTACGTGGCGCCCCGACCGTCCGCCCCGCAGTGTGGTCGAGACCGTCATCGCGCGCCTCGACCGGATTTCCCCCGAGTGCCGTCGCCTGGTTCAGGCTGCCGCCATCGTCGGGAGGGACTTCCCCATCTCCCTCGTCGCCGCCACACTCGGTCAGGCGGTCGCCGACTGCCTCCCACTGATCGACGAGGCCATCGCCTGGGGCCTGATCGACCGCGTGGGCGAGGCGGGCAACCACCGCTTCGTCCATGCGCTCACCCGTGAGGCGGTCGACGCATCGCTCACGACGGCGGGCCGCGCAGCCCTCCACCGCGCCGTCGCGCAAGCGATGGAGACGCAGTTCGCCGCCGACCTGTCCGAGCACCTGGCCGGCATCGCACGCCATTGGGTCGCGCTGGCGCCCTACGGCGAGGCCGACATCGCGCGCCGGTGGACGATCCGCGCCGCCGGCGCCGCCGTCGAGCGGCTCGCCTACGAGGAGGCCGTACGGCTGTACGGGGTCGCCCTGGCCCTCCCCGCCGGCT
>JAHFUQ010000014.1 GCA_023265045.1 Acidimicrobiia bacterium | reverse complement strand
CGCAGGTCGCTCGGAAGCCGGTTGCTGCCATCCGAAGAAATGAAGCGCTGCGCCAAGTCGCGAAAGTGCCAATTGGCCGCCTGAGCGAAACTGCGAAGGGTCTCCGGCTCGGTGCGCTCGAGCGCGCCGGCTATCGCACCGTTGACCAGCTTCTCGGGATCACGCCTGCCAAGCTCCGGTCTATCCCTGGCGTTGGGGAAACGACCGCCACACAGGCGCTCGCCGCTGCTCGTCAGGTGCTCGCGACCACCGAAGGTGTCATCCGCCTCCACTTCGATGTCGTGGCGCGGCCTGCTCCGGAGACTGAATTGCTCACGTCCCTGCGCCGCTATGACCTCGCCCGCCGGGCGGTCGACGAGGCGCAACCGATGATCCACTGGCTGCGGGCGAGCACGGGACCACTGACTGCGGCAGCACAGCCCGCGGCCAAGCCATGGTTGCGGCGCGCTTTCATGCGCTCCACCGAAAAGGCGGCGTCGCACGACGCCGTAACCCGACTGGCTGCTGTCCTTGCGGAACCATCGGTCGTTCAGTTCCGCCTGAATCTCGCTGCCTGGACGGAGGAAGTCGGTCGGCCTCGCACGCGCCACGAGGTCTGGACCGACTACGAAAGCAACGCGGCGCACCTGCTGGGGGTGCTCGGCGAGATTGTCGGCGACGAGGGCGAGGGAGCCGCGCGTGGCCACCTTCCCGTGGAGATCTTGGAACGTGTTCAAGCCCTTCACCTCGATCTGTCGTTCCTTAAAGCCAGCCTGCGCGGGTACCAGGCTTTCGGAGCCAAGTACGCCCTCGTACAACGCCGGACGATCCTGGGCGATGAGATGGGGCTAGGCAAGACGGTTGAGGCGCTCGCCGCCCTTTGTCATCTTCGAGCGACCGGCAGAACGCTCGCCATGGTGGTGTGCCCGGCCAGCGTCGTCGCGAATTGGCGCGCCGAAACCCACCGCCACACGAAGCTCGATGCTCATGTTCTCCACGGCTTTGAGCGCGACGGAGCGCGTCGGGCATGGCTCCGCCGCGGAGGCGTCGCCATCACGACCTTCGATGGCCTCCGCCGATTTGAGGCACCAAGCCAGGACGGGGACGGGTCACCACTCGCGATGCTCATCGTTGATGAGGCGCATTACGTCAAGAACCCCGAGACCCTTCGCGCCCAAGCGGTCGCCCGCTGGGCGGGTGTCGCCGAACGAGTCTTGTTCCTCACGGGCACGCCGATGGAGAATCGAGTTGAGGAATTCCGCTCCTTGATCGAGCACCTCCAGCCCAACGTGGCGCATCTTGCCAACGCGACGGCGGCGCTCGCCGGACCGGTGGCGTTCCAGCTCGCTGTGGCGCCCGTCTACCTTCGCCGGAACCAGGTCGACGTGCTAAACGAGCTGCCCGATCAGATTCCATCGCTGGACTGGGTGGAACCGACTGCGGACGACCTCAGCACCTACCGAGCCGCGGTCGAGGATCAGGCGTTCCAAGCCATGCGCCGGGCCGCCTACACAAGCATTCGCAACGGTGGTCCAAGCACTCGCTCAGAAATCGAGCACTCCGCCAAGATCGCGCGACTCGTCGACATCATCGAGGAGGCGACCGCGGAAGGCCTCAAGGTCGTTGTGTTCTCCTACTTCCGGGATGTCCTCGACCGAGTCACGCGAGCCGCCGTTCTGACACTTCCAGGCGGCGTCTATGGCCCGCTGACCGGGAGCACGCCGCCCGCCGAGCGCCAACGACTCGTCCAGGCGTTAAGCGAACAACGCGGCGGGGCCGTTCTCACTGCGCAGATTGAGGCGGGCGGAGTCGGCCTCAACATCCAGGCCGCATCGGTCGTCGTGCTCTGCGAGCCGCAGTGGAAGCCCACGATCGAAGCTCAGGCGATCGCACGCTGCCATCGGATGGGCCAGGTCCGCCGCGTACAAGTCCACCGTCTACTCCTTGAGGACACCGTCGACCAGCGAATGCTCGCGATCCTTGCCGGCAAACAACGCCTTATTGAGCAGTTCGTGCTCGGGAGTGCCGTCAAGGACGCCACGCCCGACGCGATCGACATCTCCGACCTCCAGAACGTCGAGAGGGTCGTCAACGAGACACAGGCGGAGGCATTGATCCTCGCGTCGGAACGACGGAGGCTCGGGATCGAAGACCCAACCACCGCCCCGCAGTCGTAGCTTCGGCGGACGACTCGGCAGCGCCTTTCGCCCATGCTCGTCATGCTCGGGCGCGCTGTCCTAATCCGAGCGAGCTCGAAGGCGCCGGTCGGCGTACCACGGCTTGATCTGGACGTGGGCCGGCGGGAGCGCGCCGTGGACGAGCAGGGCATCACCAGGCCTGAGCTGTCGGAGGGACGCTGGGGCGACGAGCGGGACGCTGGTCACGCGGTCGCCATCCGAGTCCTCACGGTACGTCCTACTCAGGCGGGACGGCACGTACTCATCACCGAGGAGGCGGCTGACGTAGTCGAGCCCCGCCGCATCGCTCATGCCGGGGAAGAAGAGCTTCGTCAGGTGGTTCGTGAGGATGGCTTGGGCCTGGCGGCCGTATGCGGCTTCGATCTGAGCGATCGACTGCCATGCCGTCACGAGTTGGACTCCGATGCCGGCGAGGGTCGAGGCCCACGACGGGAGCTGGTCCGGCCTCAGCGTCGCCGCCTCGTCGATCACCAGCAGCAGCGGCGGGTCGAGGGGTTTGCCGGTCCGGACGAACCGCTCGAAGGCCTGGCCGACGATGTCGTTGAGGAGCCCGCCGAGCACTGGCCGCAGTCGGTGCTGGTCGTTCAGCGGGATGCAGATGTACAGCGTGTTGTTCCTCCCCATCAGCCAGTCGAGGTCGAGCGTGCATGACGATGTCGCGCTCGCTACGAGCGGGTCGATCCACGGCCACACCATCGTGCGGGCCGTGGCGTACACCGACGACACCGTGCGGTGGTCGTTGCGCCACAGGCCTTCGAGCACTGTGGCAGCGAACTCGCCGGCCCGCTTCCGCTCGGGGTCGCCATCGCCCTTCAGAGCCCGCATGAGCGGCTGCACCTCGCCGACGAACTCGTCCTTCGGCATATCGGTGGAAACGACCCACCGCACGATGTCGGCGAACGTGCGGTCCTTGGCGTTGGCCGCGACGATCAGGAGGGCGGCGAGCAGGCTCTCGGCCATCTGCAGCCAGAAGTCGCCCTGCTCACTCGACTGCTGATGCCGCGGCGCTGCCTCGGCGATCTGCCGGGCGGCGCGGACCGCGCCACTGACCGTCTTCGCCGCCCGCAGCGGACTCCAGGTTGCGGTCTGGCGACCGGTCACCCCGCTGGGGTCGAACACCCGGACCTCACCCAGCTTGGCCCGCCAGTTACCCGTGGCGTCGAGGAAGTCGTTCTTCAACGACACGAGCACGGCCGGGTGCTCCCAATGGAACACGCCGTTGATGATGCTCGTCGTCTTCCCGGATCGGCTGGGCCCAACGGGCATGACGGCTCCCCTGCCGCCGGACGACGTCCGCCGACGGCGCTTCGTCATGGGTGCCTCGGTCGCGATCAACCGTCGACCTACGCGTCCGAGCACGAACCGCCCGGGAACAGGCCGGCGGATGAGGAGCGGCCGGAGCTCGGCCGCCTGAGCAAGGCGTCCTTGGGCAGGCACGCCCGCTCGCCGCCGGAGGTCGAGCGGCTCGACCGGGTCCCGGAAGACCTTGTAGCCGACGTTGGCGACAGCGACCGCGACGGCGAACGCCACCGCCGTGGCCGTCCAGTACAGGACCGGTCCCGGCAGCTGGACGGTGAACTCCGGGGCCCATGCCAGCTTCGGATCACCGAAGTGCTTCCGCATCTGAAGGAGAGCGTCGCCCGCGTCCTGGATGGAGGCACCCAGCCAGTGACGGTGGGCGGCGAAGGCGGCGAGCTGGGCGCCGACCCACACGACCGCCATCGCGCCAACGAGGCCGAGCAGCAGCGGGAAGACGAGCTTCTCGAACCCCTCGTCGCGTTGAGCGGTCTGGTTCACAATCCCACCGCCGGCGGTTCGATGTGGTCGATGGCCGCGGTCTTGGCGCCGCTGCGATGTAGGGCGGCGGTGAACGACCGGAGCGGGTCGGCCTCGGGTCCACGACCGTGGCTGATCTCCGACTGCTCGGGCGCGACGAGGTAGAGCTGATTGCTCTCCCGCCCACGGGTGAGACTCGTGTAGCCCGTCTCGATCGTGAACGTGTCGTCACCCAAGACGAAGAGGCGGTCGCAGGTCACGCCCTGGCTCTTGTGGACCGTGGCGGCATATCCGTGGGTGAGGTGCCCGTTCTCGACGTAGTCGCGCGGCACCTCGACCGTGCGCCCGTTGGCGAGCTTGACGTTCATCACGTCCTCGGTCGCCGACGTCACAACGCCCCGGCTCCCGTTGAGGACGCCGAGGCCGTAGTCGTTCCGCAGCGCCATGACCTCGTCGCCGACCGCGAACGAACGCCCGCCGGCCTCGAGCACGGTCTCGCCCAGCTCGCCTCGGGCCGACAACACCTCCCGCGCTCGATCGTTCAGATCGGACACCGTCGATCGACGGGCGGCGATCATCAGAACGTCGTCGCCGGCTGACCGGGCGGCGTACCAGTCGCCGACCAGACCGTCCCGCAACCGATCGGCGTTGTCGGCGGTGACGATCCCGCCGTGACGCTGGAGCCTGGCCACCGCCGCCTCGACCTGGCCCCGACGCAGCTCGGCGGCGACCTCCCGCTCCTCGGGATCGCGCTGGCGGCGGTTCTCGGTCAGCTCGGCATAGCCGAGACGCTGCGCCAGGGATGCGAACAGGCCGCCAGCGTCGATCTCCGGCAGCTGCTTCGGGTCACCGACCAGCACGACCTTCGCGCCACCGTGGCGAGCCTCGGCGATCATCTCGGCGAGGCGGCGCGTGCCGATCATCCCTGATTCGTCAAGCACGAGCACGGAGCGCGCGTCGATGCGCTCAGTGCCTTGCGCCAGGCGGAGGCGCAGCCGGTCGATCGTCTGGGAAGGGATGCCGGCCCCGTGCTCAAGCTCCGAGGCAGCCCGGGCGGCGAGCGAAGCCCCCGTCACCCGGTATCCGGCCTTCTCCCACGCCTCCCGGGCGGCATCGAGCGAGAAGGTCTTGCCCGTTCCCGCCGGTCCGACGAGGACGTCGACGGGACGACCCGAAAGCGTGATCTTCCGTACGGCCTCCGCCTGGTCGGCGCCGAGGGATGGCCGCGCCGCGATGCTCACGTCGACGAAAGAAGGAGGGACGACGCCTGCACGCCCGGCATCCGCGGCAGCCAACTCGACCGTGCGCCGTTCAAGGGCGAGCATCTCCGGCGTCGTCCAGCGGCCGGTGGCGACTTCCACGGCGGCCGGGCCCGAACAGAAGTCGTCGGCGCGGCGTTCGATCTCCGCCAGCGCCGCACCTTGCGTAGCGGCTTGGGCCAGCGCCCGCACAATGTCCCGGCGAACGAAGGTGGCATGGGATTCGGTCAGGCGATCGGCCAGGTTGGCGTCATCGACGGACAGGACGGGCGTACGGACGAGGAGGGGCAGCCGATCGACGTCGAAGTCGAAGCCTGCTGCTTGCGTGCGCCAACGCTGGCGCAGGTCCGGCTCCGAGAGATGCTCGGACTTCGGGCGGCGCGTGTCGAGCGTTGCCGTCCTGGCGCTGGCCGGCGACGACACACCGTGGGACTCCATGGCGGCGAGGATCTCCTGGCGTCGCTGCGAGAACGCTCGACGGAGATTGGCCGGAACGCCGGCGACGTCGGCGTGTCCCTGCGCCACCTCTTCGAAGAGGAGGCCGGGCCCCCGCGCCAGCTCGTGGCGCAGGACCGCCTGGTAGACGAAGCCGGCGGTGCGGGCGTGCCCGTAGAGGTCGCGGGTGTCGAGCGCCGTCCAGCGTGCGTCAGGGCCCTCGGCCACGTTGGCGAGCAGGACATGCGTGTGCAGCGCGGGGTCGCCGGCCCGGCTCGTCCGGTGACGGAAGGCGGCCCCGACAAAGCCTTCCGCGTCATAGACGTCCAGCCCGCCGCCACCACGCCGTACGTGGCAGGCGTGCCGTTCGAGGTACTCGAGCGCCGAGTCGACCGCCCGCTCGTGACAGGCGACCACGGCCGCCGACATCTCGGCGTCGCCGAGGCCCCAGATCAGCGAGACCGATTTGGGCGTGGACAGCGTGAGATCCAGGCCGGGAAGCGCGGCGCGCGTCACCCGCAACGGCTCGTCGGTCCCGGGACGGCGTCCCGCCAGAACGGCGCGCAGGTCGTCGGCTTCGACCTGGCCGTCGAGGCCGAGGCGGTCGGCGCCGCTGCCGACCCACCGCCCGGGCGCTTCGCCGACGTGGAGGTAGTAGTCCTCCGCGCCGTCGAGGACCTCCTCCAGGTAGTAGGCCTCCTGGCCAAGGCTGAGCTTGCCGATGCTCAACATGCCGGCCGCCGCGACGTCGGTCGCACACATCGTGTGCAACTGTGTGGAAGGCAGTAAGGGCGCGGCACGGCTAGCTCGCCTCTTGGGTGTCGGTGCCGTGGACGAAGTCGTCGACGGACCGGCGGGAGAAGCGCCAGCGCCCTCCTATGCGGCGGACGACGACGGGGCAGCGGCCCTGTCGTGCCAGCCGTCGGAGGGTGTGGGCAGTCGTGCAGAGGAGGGGCGCGACCTCTTCCGCGTCGAGCCACGGGTTCGGTCGGTCACCACTGGGGTTGGCGTTCGTTGCGTCGTTCATGGACGCGAACGATGCGCTCCGGGGCCGGCGGGGTCATCCCCCTTTCAAGAGGTCGAAAAGGGGGTTGACGGGTTCGGGACGTTCAGGATGAGCGCGGCTGCCAGCTCGGGAGAATCGGTGGAAGGTCACCGCGCATCGGGTTCGGCGGCAGCCGGCCTTCGCCGTCGTCGTCGCGCCAGCGCCGGCCGTACTGGTCCGGAAGACTGCCCCAGCCGAAGATCGCCGCCGGCCGAGGCGGGACGATGCCGTAGCACTCGACGGGATCGGCACGCTCGGACCCGACGGTGCAGAGGTGGGCCCAGTCGTCACCGAAGTCGAAGACGTAGGCGAACCGCTCCCCCAGGCTGAGCCGGCCGAGCTTGGTGCGGCGGGCGTCGACTATCGGGCGGTCGTCGTCGTACTCGGGATCCGGCAGGCCAACGGCGGTGCCGTCGGCGAGGGTGAACTCGTGAAGGTGGGCGAGATCCCAGCGGCCGAACGCATCGTTGATCGCTTCCGACAGCTGCTCGAAGGTGTGCGTGCGGCTGGCCACGAACGTCCGGCCCGGACGCGGCCAGAAGTCACCACGCCCGCCGCCGCTGACGAGTTCGACGTCGATGATCAACCAGGTCCGCGCCACCGCTGGGGACGGTACCGGACGGCCCGGGTTACCTGGTGGTCCGGCGCGCCCTCGATACCGCCGCCACGCCATCTGCGGGACTCGCGGTCTCGGCGGCGGCCCTGAGCTCTTCACCGACCATCTCCCTGAACTCGCGATCGGCGCGATCGAACATCTCCACGCCGGCGGCGACTGGCGACGGGTCGAGATCGGGAATGTTCGTGATGTCGATCGGGCAGTCCTCGGCCAGGAACGCCTCCGGCCCCCGCTGCACCAGTCCGAGAAAGGTGGTGAAGAACTCCGCTTGCGTCATCGGCTCCCGGGCGACGGCGTCCTGCAGGCGCTTCATGTCCGCCTGCAGCTGAGGCAGGAACAGCTTGAACATGGGAAGCACTGCGGACGCCATGGCGGGGAGCCGGTCGTAGCCTTGCTCCTGGCCGGTGGAGGTCGAGAGCGCCATGAGGGCCTCAATCTGTTCCACGCCGCCCGGCGAGAACAGCACTTGCGCGGCCTCGGTGGCGGCGGCGAGCTGCGCATGCGGACCCTGTTGACCCAGGGCGGCGAGGACGCCCGACAGCACCGTCGTCTTGTTCCAGTCGTCGAACACGTCGCCGTAGAGGGACTGGAGAACGCTTTGGCCGGGGGTGCGGTGAGCGGGCTTCGAGCGCGCCGCCGGCTGGAGAATGATTGGGGCGTCTTGATCGGCTGGGCCCTGGCCGTAGCGCGCGACGAAGCACGCGACGGCAAGCTCGGTGTGCGTCCTCGGCCGGTTCAGAATGCCGGCGTGATACGGGAGCTCGACAGCACGTTCGGGCAGGCGGGTCGCCAGCTTCCGCAGTTGATCGTCGACCTGGACGGCCGCCTTGCCAGGGAGGGGAACGAGGCGGTCGACCAGCCAGGCATAGACCAAGAGCCAAACCTCGGCGGTCACTCCAAACGCCGCGGCGAGCGTGACCAGGTGATGGGCCCCGACTTTCGTCTTGCCGGACTCCCATCGCTCGTAGTTGCCGTACCCCATGCGCCCGGACGCTTCGAGGACGGTCATGTCGGCCTCGTTCCGGAGGGACCGCAGGACTTCGGAAAACCGATACACCGGAGACTTCATGACACCACCGCCATCACCGACAACAGGGAAGTTCCAAAACTGTAACTACTCCGATGTCATCCGTCCAGGTCTTGTTGCGGCGGATTGAAGTACCATCAAATGCATGGACACCGAGAGCGGGCCCACGCTGGAGGTACGGGATGCGGCGCGGCAGATCGGCGTCCCGATCCGGAAGCTGTACGACCTGATTGATCGAAGCGAGCTGCCCGCCTACAAGGACGGACGGAACATCAAGCTCCGGCAGGCCGACGTCGACGCCTACCGCCGCGACCATCCCGCCGCCGAGTAACCGGTCGGTCCCTCAGCCGTCGAGTGGAGCGGCGTCGCCCATCAGCCTCCCCAGCAGGAACCGGCGCAGGCCCTCAATGACGAACGCCAACTCCGGTTCGCCGGCAAACTCGGCTCGCTCGACGGCCTCCTCACAGCGGGCGACCACATCGAGCGCGTCGTGCTTGGTCAGGGTGATCTCCGCCTCGAACAGCACCGGCTCGAACATGGCCACGTCCCTCCCACGATCGGATGCCGGGCCCCATCGGGGCCACAGGGAGGCATCCGATCGCTGGATGCCCAAGGCCGTCGCCACGGGGCGGCGTCAAGGGAGGGCGTCAGCCCAGCGAGGAGCGCAGCGCAGCGAAGCCCCGGAGCGACCCTTGACGCCGTCACGGGGCGATGGCACGGCCGTGCCGACGATGATGGGACCGGGCGTACGATCGGCATCGTGAAGACCGTTGTTCTTGGCCCCCGGCCGGCGGAACTAGAGGCGCTGATCGCTCGTCGCCATTCGCTTGGGATCGACCTCTTCGACGAGATGTGGGAGGGCTCCTACCACGTGGCACCCGCACCCAGCGCAGGACACGCGTTCCTCGACAACGTGCTGGCAGTGGTTCTGCACCCGTACGCACAGGCCGCGGGGCTCACGGGCACGGGACCGTTCAACCTCGGACGACCGGACGACTACCGGGTGCCGGATCGCGGCTATCACCGCGGCGAGCCGAAAGGCACGTGGGTGCCCACGGCCGCCATGGTCGTCGAGATCATCTCGCCCGACGACGAGACGTACGAGAAGTTCGTCTTCTACGCCAAGCACGGGGTCGAGGAAATCCTCGTGGCTGATCCGGCCGCTCGGACGCTCACCATCTGGAGACGCACCTCCGCGGCGAGCTACGAGGAAAGCACCACGAGCAAATTGCTAGCTATCAGCGGCACCGAGTTGACGGCGGCAATCACCTGGCCGGAGAAAGGCGACTGACCCGCACTCCTTGTGTGTCTCGACCAACTGGCCGGTCGCGGTTCCGGTATTGTCGTTCTTTGAAGAGTAGTCTTCATTTTATGACAAGAGGTTCGGCACCGTCGCTACTCCCGATCTTCCGATCGCAGCAGCAGGCGGAGATCCTTGCGCTGCTGCTGGGCGACCCCGAGCACGAGCTCAGCCTGACCGACATCGCGGCCCGGACCGGCACGCCCCACCCATCCGTGTATCGCGAGGTCGAGCGAGCCGAGGCGGCGGGTCTTGTGACCAGCCGCAAGGTCGGCAATACGAGGCTGGTGCGAGCGAACACGGAAAGCGCGTACTACTCCGGCCTGGCGGATGTGCTCACGCGGGCGTTTGGCGTGCCCGCCGTGATTGCCGACGCCGTGCGAGGCGTCTCCGGCATCGACGATGCCTTCATCTACGGATCGTGGGCGGCGCGCCACGCCGGCGAGCCAGGCATCCGCCCGGTGGGCGACATCGACGTCCTCGTTCTCGGTGAGCCGAACCGTCACGTGCTTTATGCGGAGCTGGCTCGAGCGGAGGAGCGGTTGGGCCGACGGATTCAGGTGACCGTGCGGAGAGCGGGCTGGCTCAATTCCGGGACTGGGCAATTCCATGCCACGGTGACGAGCCGCCCTCTCCTGCGCATCGATCTGTAGGTCCCTGCGAGTCTGCCTGGCATTCTGTTCACAGTACGAGCTATATTCACAGTCGTTGTGAACAACCGCACTTCTGTGAACACTGGTGCTCGCCTGGGGGCGGAGGCCCTCCGGGTGCTCCGCCAGGTCCCCGGGCTTGAGGTCACCGCGGAGCCGATGGACCCCGACGGCCGAGCCGATTTCCTCCTCCGGTACGGCGACAAGACGGCTCGCGTCGTGGCCAAGGTGAAGGGCCAAGCCAACGCCGCCACGGCCTGGCAACTCGTCCACGATGCCGAGGCGCTCGGCGCGCGTCCGCTGATCTTGATCGCCGACCACACGACTGAGGAGGCGCGCCAAATCCTCATTGACCGCGGCATAGGTGTCGTCGATGGCATCGGCAATGCCCACATCGAACTGCCCGGGCTCCTGGTTCATCTTGAAGCGAAGCCCGGGCCGCGGCCGCCCCAAGCGGCATCGCCGACCCGGCTCCGGGGCAAGGCCGGAGCCGCGGCCCAGGCCCTGCTCCTCGATCCAGACCGCCCCTGGCGCGTAGGCGAGCTGGCAAAGGAGGCCGGGGTCGCTAAGGGCCTGGCCCACCGGGTGCTCGCTCGCCTGGAAGGCGAAGGTGTCGTGACGGCCGCCGGGAGCGGGCCCAAGCGCACTCGGCGGGTCACCAACGCGACGGCACTCCTCGATCTGTGGGCTGAGGAGAACGTCGACCAGCCGGCACGGACGACCGCTTACCTCCTCGCTCAAACGTCGAGGCAGCTCGCCGAGATACTCGGCCGGAACCTCGAGCGAGCCGGCGTCGACCACGCCCTGACCGGCGCCGCCGGAGCGAGCCTGGTCGCGCCGTTCGTCACGAGCGTCCCGGTCGCTGACGTGTGGGTGACGGCCGCTGTCGCCCGCGAGGAGTTATGCGACGCCGCGCAAGCCGATCCCGTGATCGAAGGGCCAAACGTCGTATTCCTTCAAGGGAAGGACAACGTTCCGCTGACGTTTCGAGAGCGGCATGGCGACCTCTGGGTCGCCGACCGCTTCCGCCTCTACCTCGACCTGCGTCGAGATCCGCGCCGAGGCCGTGAGCAGGCGGACCACCTGCGTCAGGAGGTGATCGGGTTCTGAAGCGCGCCCATCACAGCGAATACGACGAGGAGACCACTGCCCGCTGCGAGCGCGCGCTCGTCACGGTCCTCGGCAACGTCGGGCTCTGGCGGGAGCGCATCTACCTGGCCGGAGGTCTGGTCCCCCGGTACCTCACGGGCGAGCTGCCTGAGGGCGCTCCGACCCACATCGGGACCACCGACGTCGACCTGGTCATCGGGCTCGCCGTCGAGGCCGAGCCGCCCGAGACGTACTGGACGCTGGCTACAAATTTGGAGCGCGCTGGCTTCCGCCAGGTCGAGCCGAGCTTTCGCTGGCGGCGCGAAGTCGACGGCGTCCCGGTCTTCGTCGAACTACTCGGCGAATCCGAGAACGCCGACCCCGGCCGATCATTCCGTCCCCGGGGCGAGAACACCGGGTCCAAGCTCGCTCTGCTCAACATCCCGGGCGCGACCCTTGCCGCGCGCGACTTCGTCGTTGTCGAGGTGGAGCGCGAGCGCCTGGATGGTGGTGGTTTTTCCAAGGTCGACGTGCGGGTCGCCAACGTCCTCCCCTACACGGTCCTCAAGGTCAACGCATTCCAGGACCGCCACGAGAACAAGGACGCGTACGACCTCGTCTTCACTCTCCTCTTCCACCCCGATGGCCCCGCGGCAGCCGGCAAGGTAGCGGCTCGCAGTCAAATCGCACATGATCCGCAGGTGGGCGCTGGGCTCCAGCTACTCCACGAGCGGTTCGCATCACCGGAACTCGACGCTCCTGCGGCCTACGCCACGTTCGTTGCCGATCCGGGTGACGCCGACGAGCTGGCGCGCCGGCGGCAGGAATCCGTCGCGACGGTGCGCGCTTTCCTCCGGTCGTTCCGCGACGGATAGGTGTCGCTACTCGACCCGGGGTTCGAGTGCGGGCGTGTCACTACGACCGTGGCCGGTCGGGATGAGCCAGCGCCGTGCCGACGATGGCGGCAGCACGCTGGTCTGCTCCCGGCATGAGGTGGCTGTAAATCCGCAGCGTGGTCGACGAGTCGCGGTGGCCGAGCCGAGCTGACACGGTCGTGATGGCCTCGCCGGCGTCCAGCAGCAACGAGGCCTGGAGGTGGCGAAGGTCGTGGAGCCTCGCCTCGACGCCGAGCTCGTCGCACATTCGCCTCCACGCCTGGCCGACGGTGTTGGGCGGCAGCGGCTCCTTGCTGCCAGGCCGCTTCGGGAACAGGAAGTCGTCGGGGTCGAACGCCACCTCGGCGGCGCAGGCAAGCTCGACGGCCCTCGCACGGTGCTGGCGCAGCAGCTCGGCTGTCCCCTCGTCGAGACCGACCGAGCGGATGGCGTGGGTCTTCGTGTCCTGCACAATCCGCTTCCGTGCGATGTCCAAGACCGCCCGCCTGATCACAACACGAGGCTTGTCGCTGTCGAGCTGGAGGTCTGACCACTTGAGGCCGCACACCTCGCCCCGCCGGCACCCGGTGGCGGCCAGCAGCCGGAAGATCAGGGCATGGTCGGGGCTCTTCGACTCCGCCGCTCGTTCCATGACCCGCAAGACATCGACGACCGCGGGCGGCACCAGTTCCACTCGCTGGACGCTCGGCGGCGTGGCTCGGTCTACGGGGTTGCGCTCGATCCACTCCCACTTCACCGACTGGCCGAACGCCGCTCGCAGCACGGCGTGGAACCGCAGCACGGTGGCGGGCTTGCGGCCCGTCTCGTTGGCGAGAAAGCGGTAGAGGTCGTCGATGACCTTGGGCGTCACCTTGCTCAGAGGCAGCGACTTGAAGCCGTCGGGCAGCTGCAGGACGATCCGCCGGTAGCCATAGAGAGTCGACGGCGACCGTCCGACGTTCTCGATGTGCTCGAGCCAGGCGTCGAACAGCTCGGACACCGTGCAGTGGCGGGTCTTGACCACGCCGGCGTTGACCTGGGTGACGAGGGTCGCCAGCGCGTTCTGCGCCTCGCGCTTGGTGCCCCGGAAGACCTGGGTGCGGTACCCCTTCCTGCCGGTGACGGGGTCGACGCCCTCGAACACCCGCAGCTGCCAGTAGCCCGGCCGCTTCTCCCGCATCGAGCCCTTCACCGCCGCGTTCCCTTCTGCCTACCCGATCAGGAGGGGTCGAGGAGGTGACGGTGCGAGTCCACGCTCCCCGAAAGCACCTCGACTTCGACGTGACCCTCGGCGTTCACGGACAGGATCTTCGCGCCGGCCGGGTCCGCGTCCTCACAACCCACGACGGCGTACCGCCCGGCGAGCGGCGCGAACCCAGGATGTGCATCGGCGCCCCGTGTCCAGACGCGCCTGTCGTCCGTCATGCACGTGAAGTCGACCCAGAGGTCGTAGGTGTCGTTCATGGCAAGGGGTCCGCCGCCCACGGTAACGCCGGATGGCCCATGAGATGGCCCATGAGATGGCCCATGGCCAGGGACTTTAGCACGTAGATGGCCCACTTAGATGGCCCACTCCCTGTTATGTCAGGTACTTTCGGGAGTGATTCTCAGGCTACAACGCTCTGAGCTGGGCTTTTGGTTGCGCCCCCGG
Organism: Acidimicrobiia bacterium; assembly: GCA_023265045.1. Classification (GTDB taxonomy): domain Bacteria; phylum Actinomycetota; class Acidimicrobiia; order Acidimicrobiales; family AC-14; genus JAHFUQ01. The sequence goes on along the minus strand of JAHFUQ010000014.1, from coordinate 37,060 downwards.
GAGGATTCGAACCTCCGACGCACGGTTTAGGAAACCGTCGCTCTCTCCTCTGAGCTACGGGGGCCGGGGGCAAGCGGCGAGCGGCGCCGGGGTTGGACCCGGGGAATGAGTGTACTGAACGGTCCAAACGGCCACGCCGGCTTTGCAAGCCGCTGTCGCGGTCGGCCTACTGGCAGAGGAGCACGTTGCCGGCCTGGTCGGTCGCGTTGAACCGCCACACGCTCGTGGCAGACTGGTTGATCTTGACCGCCGTCATCGTGACCGTGAGGTTGGTCCGGGGAAGGAAGTACGGGATCACGATGTAGGCATTGGTGTTGGTGACCGGCGTGATGGACTGGAGGCCTCGGCCTGCGTCGGTGGCGGTGACGTTCTGCTTCTTGGTGTTCTCGGCCAGGATCCCGGTCATTTTGCACACCGGGGGCGCCGCGTCGGGAAGGGCGCCTGCGGCGTCGTAGGCGCCGATGTCGCACGTGCCGACGCGCATGTAGTTCCGTTGGTCGACGGTCGGGCAGTTGGCGCCGCCGTCGATGGCCGCGCTTCCCGCGCCCAGCGCCATCGTCTGCGACACGCCGCCGTTGTCGCCGAGGGCCTGCAGCTTGGGATCGGCGTTGGTGCCCGGACAGGTGCCCACGGTCCCGCCGAAGACCAAGTTGTTGCCGAAGTCGGCGATCGTGCCCGAGCAATTGCTCCCCGAAGCGGGGTTGTTCACGATGGTGTTGCGCAAGGACACGTTCGAGGCGTCGCTGTCGATCGCCGCGCCCGACGAGAGGTTGCCCGCCACCGTGGCATTCACGAGGGTGACGGCGGGTGCGCTGCCGCTGTACAGGCCCCCGCCATCGGATGCGGCCGTGTTGTTGGCGATGGTGCTGTTGGTGATGGACGCGGTGATGCCGCCGGCCAGGTACACGCCGCCGCCCTCCTGTTCAACGCCGCCGGTTGCGGTGTTGCCGCTGATCTCGGCGCGCTCGATGGTCGTTGCCGCCGCAAGGTGCAAGCCGCCCCCGTGAGCCACGCCGGTGGTTGGCGCGAGCGGGCCGGTCGCGGTGTTGCCGCGCACGATGCTGTTGGTGAGCGTGAGGGTCCCGACCCGGTGGTCAATGCCCCCGCCGAGCGCGTCAAATCCCGGATCCGTGGACGTCGCGGTGTTGCCGCTGATGAGCGTGTCGTTGATCGTCAGCGTGAATCCCTCGTCTTGGATGCCTCCGCCGAACACCCCCAGCCCGGAGATGGAGTTGTTGGCGATGAGGCTGTTGGCGATGGTCATCCGGCCTCCGCCTTGGTTGGAGACGCCGCCGCCGAACACGCTCTCGACGGGGTTCGTGGCCGTATTCCCGGTGATCTGGCTGTTGGTGATCGTCACCGTGTCGTTGAAGTTGTTGTACACGCCGACACCCGCCGTACCCCCACCTCCCGCGCCAGGGATGCCGACGTTGCCCGACACTGTGCTCCGCGCCAAGGTCAGCGTCCCGTCGTTCATGATCCCGGCCCCCGCGGCGGCGCTGCCGCCGCTGATCGTCACCATGTCGATGGTCGCGGTCACGTCGTCGGCGATCTCGATGATCCCGAAGGACGGGAACTGAGCGTTCCGGGTGATCGTGGTGTTGGCCGATCCGTTGCCGCGGATGGTCAGGTCCTTGTCGATCACGATCGGGCCGGACGTCAACACGACCGGCGATATGCCCCACGCGAAGGTGATGACGTCGCCGCCGAGAACGTTCGCGTTCGCGACTGCCAGCCGGAGCGACCCTGCTCCACTGTCTGCCGTCGACGTGACCACCAGATTGGCGGCCAGCGCCGGGGTCGGGCTCACTACTGACGCCACGACCGGCGCGACCGCGCCCGCCAGCAGGGCCGCCGACGCCACCACGCTCCGCCAACCACGCATTTTGTCCCCCCGTCCGTCCGCCTGCCCCAGTCGGCGCGATCCTAGGCGCGATAGCGCCATGACCTGCGCCGGCCGGTCAGTCGTCGATCATGATGCGGTGGTCGTTGGGGCACGTGCCGTAGGAGGCTTTGAGGGGCTGGCTTTCACGCTGCCTCCTCGCTGGACACCTCCGAGGCCGCCCCGGCGGCCAGGCTCGCCTCGTAGTCGATTGCGGACTTCAGCCCGCAGGAGCTGTGACGTCGGATGCGGTTGTCGCGGTCGATGTAGCGGGCAACGGCTCGCGTGGCCTCCAGCCTTGGTGGCGAAGCGGTGCTTGCGCAGGTATTCGAACTCGAGGGTGGAGAAGAACGACTCGGCCGCGGCGTTGTCCAGCGGCGAGCCGACCCGACTCATCGACTGCCTCACGCCGAGGGCCTCGCAGGCCGCCCGGAAGTGGCCGGCGCTGTATTCCGATCCCCTGTCCGAGTGGAAGATCACGCCCTTGACATCGCCCCCGCGCACGGCCGCAGCCATCTTCGGGCATTGGCAGCGAGGCGGGCGTCCTGGCGCTCGCTCATGGCGAAGCCGCACAGCCCACAGCTGGCCAGGTCCTCGACCGCGGAGACCGCTCGCCTCGCCGCTGCCGGGCGGGAACTGCATGACGTGCGTATCCCAGTGGGCGAAGTTGCCGGACTTCGACAGCTCCTCCTCGCACAGCGGGCAGGTGATGGCCCGCTCGGCCTTCCCGAACATGCCCGCCGGCTTGACGGGCTGGTTCGCGGCCCGGGCGGCCCGGTCCTCGGCCGACAATGGGGCCGCGAGGCGTATCAGTTCGTCGGCCGCCTCCTTGGCGACCTCGGGAGACCCGAGCGTCTTCGCCCGTCGGAAGGCGTCGAGGGCGCCGGCCCGATCCCCAACTCGCTTCCTCGCGATCCCGAGAAGAAGGGAGGCGCTGCCCTTGTCCTGCGGTTTCGGGCTCATGTCCAGGGCGCGCTGGAAGTCGGCGGCGGCGCCGGCCGCATCGCCCTCCCGCAACTTGATGTCGGCCAGTGCCACCGACGCCGCCGGTGTACGGAGGGGGTGCGAAATGCGGATCGTGTCCTCGAACGCCTTCCTGGCGGCCGGGACGTCGTGAGTCTCCTGGTACAGGTAGCCGATGAGCAGCATCGCTCGCGGCGTCTCCTCGGGATGGTTGGCCGCGATGGCCGTCCGGAACTGCTCCGCCGCGCCGGCGAAATCACCGCGCGCTTGCAGGAGCTGCCCGAGGCTGACGGTGGCGCGCAGCCCGTGGTCGGGGTGGTTGGATCGGATTGCGATCTGGTACGCCTCGAACGCCCCGGCATGGTCGCCTTGGTCTTCGAGGTAGGCGCCGAGGTTGGCGGCAGCGCGGGGAGACTCGTCGGGTGGCCGAGGGCGATCGCCGCTCTGAGCACCTGCGCCGCCCCTTCGAGGTCGCCCGCCGCGGTTCGCAGGCGGGCGAGGTTGGTGAGCGCCGGGCCCGCCACCGCGACCGAACCCAACTTCGCCGCGTAACGGTTGGCCACTTCGGCGCGTTCGACGTCGCCCTGCTGCTCCATCACCGACGCCAACTCGTGCCCCTCCTCCGGCCTTCGCCCAGATTAGTTGGCGCTTCTGGGGAGCCAACCGGGGGGCGCCGAAGCTCCCCCCGGCGGGCAGCGACTAGCCGATGACGTCGATGACGTCGAGGTTGTAGAACGTCGGAGGGCCATTGGAGAGCTTGGCCATGTCGGCGGCGAGCTCCTGGGTTTCGGGCTTGTTGGAGTTCTCCATCGCCGCCTCGTAGGAGTCGAACTGGGCAATGATGTAGTAGCGGCCCGGGTTGTCGCGGTCGGCGCAGACGGTGCCCTTGCCGCCACCGCCGCCGCCCTCCTCCTCGTAGCGCTTGCCTCGCTCGCGCAACTCGTCGATGTTGTCGGTCTCGAACTGGACGATCTGGATGAAGCTCATACCGGTCCCTCCTTGTGGTGAGGGACCCGACGCTACCGGTCCTCAGGCCAGCGAAAGGTGCGCGAGTTGGTTGGCGCCCCAGGGCGGGGCGACGGCCTGGTAGCGCTCGACGGGGACAGTGCCCGAATCGTGTTTGTTGTAGGACCAGTCGGGCTGCTTGTCGCGGTGGCGCTCGTCAAGCACCGCCTTGCCATCGCGGATGTCGAGCAGCTCGGCGATGAGCTCGGGCTCGACGGCGCCCACGCGATCACGGCGCTCGTGGGCGTCGAACTCGGCGGGGAAGGCCTGCATGAGGCTGTTGAGGACGACCTGCTGCTGGGTGGCGAGGAAGCAGCGCGACCGGTCGGCGACGGTGCCCAGGCGCTTGCGGATGACGCCGAAGTCGTACTCGGTCGCCTCCGAGGCGGAGACCTTGGCCAGCCGCTGCGCCAGGGTGATCCCGTCGAGCTTGCACGGCGAGCACTGGCCGCACGACTCGACGGCGAGGAAGCGCGAGACCCCGGCGGCGACGGCAGCCATGTCGACGGTGTCGTCGAAGACGATGAACCCGCCCGAACCGAGGCCGCTGCCGATGCCAGCCAGCCCCTCGTAGGAGATGGGCGTGTCGAGCTGATCGCCGGTGATGACGCCGTTGGCGACACCGGACAGGACAGCCTTGATGCGCCGGCCGGTGCGGGGGCCGCCGCCGATCAGCTCGATCGCCTCCCGCAGCGTCGTGCCCATGCGCACTTCGCCCACGCCGTGGCGGCGGGTGTAGCCGGTGACGGTGCAGACCATCGTGCCCGGCGACTGCTCGGTGCCGACGGTGCGGAACCACGCCGGGCCGCGACCGACGATGCGGGCGACGTTGGAGAGGGTCTCGGTGTTGTTGACCAGCGACGGCGCCGCGGGGGTGTCGTCGGCGACAACGGTGCGCAGCCCCCGCCGGAACGTCGGTACGACCCGCGGGAACGGCCACCGCCCGTCGATGGTCTCGAGGAGGGCGGACTCCTCGCCGTAGAGGTACTCGTCGGGCCCCTCGAAGACGGTCAGGGCGACGCTGCCCGCCCAGCCCGCGTCCTCGGCCTCCTCGATGGCGTCGCGCATGCGCTCGACCTCGCCCGCGAAGGACTGCTTCATGGCGAACACGACGAGGTCGGCCTGGACGGCCAGGGCCGCGATCAGGGCCCCCTCGACGACTAGGAACGGGTTGCGCCGCAGGATGGTGCGGTCCTTGAAGGTGCCGGGCTCGCCCTCGGCGGCGTTGACGATCACGGTGGTGGGCGCCGTCGGGGAGTGGTTCTCGCGGACGGTCTGCCACTTGCGGCCGGTGGGGAATCCCGCCCCCCCGCGGCCCCGCAGCCCGGAGGCGAGGACCTGCTCGATGATGGCGGGCGGCGCCAGCCGGTTGGCCGCCTGCAGCCCCTTGCCGCCGCCGCGGGTCACGTACTCGTCGAGGGAAATGATCGCCTTCGGATACAGCACCCGATGCACAAGGCTCATCGCAACGGATTGTACCTCGACTTGTGATTGTGTTCACATTCACGATTGACCCTGGGGAGGAGCCGGTTTGGGCGCGGGATAGGGTGGCGGGATGGAGATCGAAGCGCTGATCACGCGCGCCGTCCTCACCCTCAAGGGCGGCGACACGGTCAGGGCGGCGGCCAGCAAGATGATCGAGCGGGGCGTGGGCTCGGCGGTGGTCGTCGAGGGCGGCAAGCCGACCGGGATCATCACCGACCGCGATGCGCTCAAGCTCGTGGCCCAAGGGGCGGACGCCAGCCAGGTGAAGGTTCGGGACTTCGTCCCCAGGCGGCTGGTGACCGTCTCCCCCGCCACCCCCGTGCTCGAGGCGGCTCGCATCATGCGGGAGAAGAACTTCCGCCACCTCGTGGTGGTCGACGCCGAGGGCAACTTGGTGGGCGTCTTCTCCATGAGGGACCTGGTCGTGGGCCTCTTGCAGGAGCGCGCCGCGGCCGCGAGCGCGCCGGTGAGTGTGCCGGACATCGATTGACACCCCCTCGCTCGGCGGTTAGAAGGTCCGAGACGCCGATACTCCAGCCATAGGGGGCACCATGTCCGTTCTGAACGACCTGATGGAGGGCCTCCCCGAGGTGGGCGGGCTGCTGAAGAGCATCGACCTGGGCAGCCTCATGGACAAACTCCCCGACATCGGCGGCCTGATCGACGGCCTCCCCGACATCAGCGGCATCCTGGGCCCCTTCGACCCGATCGACCTGATCTCCAAGATCGACCTGAGCGGCATCGTCGCCAGCGTGGGCGAGACGGCCATCGGCTTCCTCGGCGGCCTGCCCATGGTGCGCAACGCGGGCTGAGCGACCCCGCGTGGACGCACCGCCGCGGTCCAGGGCGGATCGGGAGGACTAAGGCCGACGCGGGATGGGTACGTTCGCCGTCACGCGGACGTTCGCTCCAGACCGGGGCCGTGCGTTTGGCGCGTCGCGCGGAGGGAGGCTCCAATGACGATCACCGAAGGCATGGTCATCCAAGGCGACGGCAGCAGGTCGGACAACTCAGCCGTCCATGATCCGCCCCGGCTGTACGTCGTTCAGAGCGGCCGACTGCAGGTCATCCCGAATGCCCGGGCGTTCCGCGAGGCGGGCTATTCCCCCGCCGACGTCCACGTCGTACCGGACGACGAGCTCGCCGCCCTGCCGGTCGCGCAGGCTCAGGACTTGCTTCCGGGCCAGAGCCTGGCGCTGGACTTGGACACGTTCCTGGGCGCGGGGCACTACATGACCACGCACGGGGCCCTCAGCCGCACCGCGTCGGGCGGGCATGTCGACGTCACCACCAGGACCCGAACGATCACCATGTTCGGCGGGTTCCATGGCGGCGTGAACATCATCTTCTACGACGCCGCTGGGATCCCCCGCGGTCAGACCGACACCCACGTCTTCGGCGTCGACGGCACATGGATCGGGAGAAGCGATCGTACGGACTATTGGAGCGCGGACCTGACTCCCGATGTCGCGAACGCCACGACCGGCATTGCCATCTTCCATTTCTGGAGCCCGTCGTCGATCCAGGACCAGATCGCCAAGGCGGTCGCAATCGCCAAACCGATCGTGGACCTGATCGCCGACGTCATCAAGTTGGGCGGCGGCGCCAAGAAGTCGAACTAGCGCGCCGCGCTCCCCAGCAGCACGACCCGGAAGCCGGCGTCGAAGTCGGTGCCGATGTCGCGCCCCGGCATGAGCGCGACGCACGCGCTGAGGCGGGGCAAGCCCATCTCGTCGAGCGTTTCGGGGAGCGGCGCGCGCCCCGACCGCCTCGAAGAACCCCGCCGACTCCATCGTCACGTACCCGAGGATGTAGGCAACGATCGCCCGGAAGGCGATGAGGGCGTGCTCGGCGTCGCAGCCGCCCTCGGCCAGCAGGCTCAAGGCCGGTTCGCATCGTGGCAACGAGGCCGGCGTGGCGAACGGACGGGTGACGATCAACGGCACGCAGTTGCCCAGGTGGCTGGGGTCTCTTGCCCAATGTCACCGTCGAAGGCTCGCACCTGCAGCCCGCCGCGGGCGGGGGCTCGGAAACGGGATCTGCGCCCCCGGTCGGGGCCGGGGTGCGCTGAGCGGGTGATCGCCGCCTGCCTCCCGATCCCCCCGTCGGGAGGCAGGCGGAACACGTGCTAGAGACGAGGCGATGGAATTCCGCCGGTTAGGTGACAGCGACCTCGTCGTCTCCGAGCTCGCCCTCGGGTCGTGGCTGACCTACGGGGCGTCGGTCGAGCGCGAGCGTGGGCTGGCGTGCGTCGACCGCGCCTTCGACCTGGGGATCAACCTGTTCGACACGGCCAATGTCTACGGCCGGGGGGCGGCCGAGGAGTTCCTGGGCGAAGCGTTGCAGGGGCGGGACCGGGGCTCGTACCACCTCGCCACCAAGCTGTTCTGGCGCATGTCCCCCACCGACCAGGGGCTGTCGGCCGAGCAGGTGCGCAAGCAGTCGGAGGCGTCGCTGCGGCGGCTGCAGACCGACTACGTCGACCTCTACCAGTGCCACCGCTACGACGAGCACACGCCGCTGGAGGAGACGATGGAGGCATTGACCGAGCTGGTGCAGTCGGGCAAGGTCCGCTGGATCGGCTTCAGCGAGTGGTCGCCGGAGCAGATCACAGCGGCCATCGACCTGGCCGGCGGGTCACAAGGCGGGCTCGTGCCGTTCGTGTCGAGCCAGCCCGAGTACTCGATGCTGTGGCGCAAGGCCGAGCAGGTCATCCCCCTGTGCGCCGACCACGGCATCAGCCAGATCGTGTGGTCGCCGCTGGCCCAGGGGGCGCTGACGGGCAAGTACCGGCCTGGCGCGCCGCCGCCCCCGGGCTCCCGTGCGTCGGGCCGCGACTCCGGGATAATGCGTCGCTTCAAGGACGACGCCGTGCTCGAGGCGGTCCAGCGGCTGCGCCCCGTCGCCGACGACCTGGGGCTGAGCCTGGCCCAACTGGCCCTGGCGTGGGTGCTGCGAGAGCCGAACGTCGCCGCCGCCATCGTGGGCGCGAGCCGCCCCGAGCAGCTGGACGACAATGCCGGCGCGTCCGGGGTCAAGCTCAGCGACGAGGTGGTGGCCGCGGTCGACAAGGCCCTCGGGCCCGGCATCGTCGCCTCGTCGCGTCCGTAGCCGGACCGCTCGCCCGTGACCACCTGGGAGCAACGCCAGCAGGCGTTCGTGCAGCGGGTCGGGCCCCTCCAGGCCGGACGGCTGGCGGCCGGAACGGTCGTCGTCCTCAACTCGCTGTCGTTCGCGGGGACCGAGCTGCGCAAGATCACCGGGGTCCTGCACTACGAGGAACGGCTGCTGTACATGCTGCTGTTCCTCGCCCAGCCCGACGTCCGGGTGGTGTACCCGACGTCCCTGCCCGTGGACCCGGCCATCGTCGACTACTACTTGCGCTTCGTGCCCGACCCGGCCGCCGCCAGGGAGCGGCTGCACATGGTCAGCATCGGCGACCCGACCATCCAGCCCCTGTCGGACAAGCTGCTGCGCAACCCGGCGGCGCTCGACGAGCTTCGGTCACAGGCCGGCGACGCGTCCGACGCGTACTTGCTGCCGTTCACCGTTGGCGCGGCAGAGCGGGACGTGTCCGAGGCCCTGGGCCTGCCGTTGTACGGCTCGCCGCCGCACTTGGCCTGGTTCGGCTCCAAGACGGGATCCCGCCGGACGGCCCGCCGGGCCGGCGTCCGGGTGCTGGAAGGCCGCGAGGACCTGCAGTCGTTGGTGCAGATCGAGGAGGCCATCGAACTGATCCGCCACCGGGCGCCGCACGCCGACGCCGTCGTCATCAAGCTCAACAACGGGTTCTCGGGCCAGGGCAACGTGATCGTCGAATTGAACGACCGGACCGCGCCGCTGCCGACGTCGGACACCACCTTCTGCGCCCCCGACGAGACGTGGCCCGACTACGAGAGCAAGGTCGAGGCGGAAGGCGCGATCGTCGAGGAGTTGGTGCGGGAGAAGGAGCCGATGACGTCGCCGTCGGTGCAGATCCGCATCGCCCCCGGCGGCGCCTTCGAGGTGCTGTCCACGCACGACCAGATCCTGGGCGGCGTGGAGGGTCAGGTCTACGTCGGCTGCCGCTTCCCCGCCGACCACGAGTACCGGCTCGTCATTCAGGAGAACGCCGCCCGGGTGGCCAAGGTGCTGGCCGACGAGGGCGTGATGGGCTCGTTCGGGATCGACTTCCTGGTGGCGAACGGCCACGGCGGCAACGCCGTCTACCTCAGCGAGATCAACCTCCGGCTGGGGGGCACGACCCACCCGTACTGGATGGCCCGGCTGGCGACGGGCGGCGAGTACGACGCGTCAATTGGCGAGCTGGTGGTGGACGGAGGGCGCCCCCGCCGCTACGTCGCCACCGACAACCTCAAGGAGCCGGCGTTGGTGGGGTACACGCCGGCCGAGGTGATCGCCGCGGTGGAGCGGTCGGGCCTGGCCTATGACGGCGCCTTGAAGTCGGGGGTGTGCCTGCACCTGCTGGGGGCGCTCGAGCAGTACGGGAAGATGGGCGCCACGTGCATCGCCGAAACCCTCGACGAGGCCAACGCCATGTACGCCGAACTCGAGTCGCTGCTGCAGTCTCCGCGCCGGTAGGGGCCGGATCAGGCGGGGGTCGTCGACCTCATCCCACGGAGCTTTCGCCTGAGGCCGGCCGCGTACTCGCCGTCACCGAGGCCCTCGCACCGCTCCAGCCCCTTCTCGACCAGTCGGCGCGCTTCCGCGTGGTTGCCTTCGCCGCCGGCGATTTCGGCGAGGGACGCCAGGTCGGCCACCACCAACAGCTCGTTGCCCAGGGCCTGCTCGATGGCGAGGCACTCCTCGTGCAGCAAACGGGCCGCCTCGTACTCGTGGCCCTTCAAGGCCAGGTGCCCGAGGAAGCGGGCCGACGCGGCGATCCCGCTGCGGTCGTCGAGCTCGCGCCGCTGAGCCAGGCTCTCCTCGAGGTACGCCTGCGCGGCGGCGTCGTCCCCTCGCACCGAGGCGATGGCGCCTAGGTTTTCGAGGGCCTGGGCCACGGCGCGGCGGTCGCCCAGCTCCCGGTACCGCTCCAGGCTTTCGAGGTAGAGGGCACGGGCGCGCTCGGCCGCCTCGGCCGCCTCGGTCGCCTCGGCCTGCCCGCCGGCAAGGAGCAGGTGGACGACGACCCCGAGGTTCATGAGCGACGCCGCGATCAGGCGCGGATCGCCGAGGATCCGGCTGGTCGCCAGGTTTTCCTCGAAGATCACGCGGGCGCCCAGGAGGTCGCCCTCGGCCACGGCGACGTTCCCGAGCCCATTGAGCGACGCCGCCGTTCCCCGGTGGTCGCCGAGGCCGCGTCGCAGTTCGAGCGCCTGCCCGTACAACGCCCGGGCGGCGTGGGCGTCGCCCTGGCCTTGGGCGAGCACGGCGGCGGCGTTGGAGAGCTTGGCGCGCAGGGGCGGGGGGACGTCGGGTGTCAAGGCGGCGGCGAGGCGCGACCGGCCCTCGCTCAGCAGGCCGCGGATCTCCCAGTAGCGCCACAGCGAAGCGGTGGCGCGCGGCCCCTCGGGCGCGTCGGAGTGGAGGACGGCCCAGTCGAGGACGCCGCGGAGGTTGTCCAGCTCGTCATCGAGCAACTGGAGCCACGCCAGCTGGTCCGGCCCTTCGAGGCCGGCCTCGGCCGTCTCGGCCAGCTGCGCCGCCCACCGCAGCTGGGCGGTGCGCGCAGCCTCCTCGCCGCCGCTTCGGACCAGCGCCTCGTAGCCGTACTGCCGCATGGTCTCGAGCAGCCGGAACCGGCTCCGCATCCCCCCGCGGTCGGCGACGACGAGCGACTTGTCGACGAGCCCGGCCACCGTGTCGAGGGTGACGTACGCGTCGTCGCACCAGAGCGCCTCGACGGCCTCGACGGTGAAGTCGCCCGCAAACACCGAGGCGAGCCGGAACAAGCGCCGCTCGGCGTCGGTCAGGGAGTCGTAGCTCCAGTCGAGCGTGGCGCGCAGTGTCTGGTGCCGCGCCGGCGCGGTGCGAGGCCCATCCGCCAAGAGCCGGAACCGGTCGCCGAGGCGGGCGGCGATATCGGTCACCGCCATCGACCGCATGCGGGCGGCGGCCAGCTCGATGGCCAAGGGAAGCCCGTCCAGCCGGCGGCAGATTTCGGCTACCGCGTCGAGCGCCTGCCCGAGGTCGACGGTGGGCGCGGCGGCGCGCGCCCGGTCGACGAAGAGGGCGACGGCATCGTGCGACAGGAGCGGAGCGACGGCCCACACGGTCTCCCCCTCGACGCTCAGCGGCTCGCGGCTGGTGGCCACCACCGCCACGTGCGGGCCGGCTCGGAGCACCCGGTGCACGAGGGCCGTGCACGCGGATAGCACGTGCTCGCAGTTGTCGAACACAAGCAGGACCCGGCGCGGGGCGAGGTGGGCGACGAGCGAGTCGGCGGCGGTGGAGCCGGGGGGCTCGGGGACCTCGAGTGCGGACAGGACGTGCTCGGCGAGGAGCCTGGGGTCGGTGAGGCCGGCGAGCTCGACGAGCCACACGCCGTCGGGGTGATCGCCCCGGGCGTCGCCCACCACTTCCAGGGCGAGACGGCTCTTGCCGACGCCGCCCGGACCGGTGAGGGTCACGAGCCGGCCGGCGCCCAATTGCTCGCGGATGCTCGCTCGCTCGCCCTCCCGCCCGACAAAGCGCGTGACCGGTGACGGCAGGTTGCCCGGCGATCGGGGCGGAACCGGGTGGGCCCCCTGCTCGGCACCCTCAGGCCCACCGGGCGACGGTTCGGCGCCGAGGAGAGCGACGTAAGCGGCCTCGGTATCCGGCGCGGGCGTCACGCCCAGTTCGTCGGCCAGCAGACGGCGGCACCGTTCGTATGCTCGGAGCGCGGCGGCACGGTTGCCGGCGGCCTCGTGGGCCGCCATGACGCGCACGTGGGCGGACTCGCGGAGCGGCTCGAGGGCCACGGCCTCCTCCGCGGCCCACAGCGCGGCGTCGAGGTCGCGGCACGCCGACGATGCCAGGGAGAGCGTCTCGAGGGCGCGGACCTGGAGCTCGGCCAGCTCGGCCTGGCGGCGCTCGACCCACGGGCTGTCGCCTCCCCCGGCGAACTCGCCCCTGAGGATCTGGACGGCCCGCCGGGCTGCTCCGGCGGCGCTCGGGGGATCGGACGCGAGGGCCACAAGGGCTGCCTCCAGGGCGGCCCGACCGACCTCGACATCGACGGTCGAACCCGGCGGCAGGTGGATCTGGTACCCGCCCGGGCCGGACGTCAGCGCCGCGGCGGCGTCCAGGCCGGCGGTGGAGAGCGCGACCCGCACCCGGGCGATCACCCCCCGGAGCGCCGCCCGCCAGGTGGCGGGCAGCGCCGGGCCCCACACCACGTCGGCCAACGTCCCGGCCGCGACGGGACGGGCCCGCTCGCTCACCAGGTAGGCGAGGGCGACCCGCGCCCGGGATCCAAGCGCCGCCTCGGCGCGGGTCTGATCGCCGCCGCACCCGTCCGGACAAATGGCGACCCGCCCGGCCAGCGAGATGTGCACAAGCTCCGCCACGCGCGCCCTGCGTTCGTCGACGTTACGCCCGCATTCGCGGGCCGTTCATAGTCTCCTCGTGACGATAGTAGTCCCCTGCCCCGACCTGTACCCGGGAGGACACTCATGCGCGCCCAGCGATCGGTCGCCCTGCTCATTTTCGCCTGTTCCGCCCTGGCGGTGACGACCGGCGCACGCGCCCAAACGACGCCCAACGCCGTGGTGGAGGCGCCGCGGCAGGTCACCGGCGACGGCAACCCCATGCGGCTGAACGACATCCCCGCCCTCGCGGTGGACCCCCGCGACCCCGACACGGTGGTGATGGCCGTCGGCGACTCCCGCAACGGCGGGTGCGGGCTGCGCCTGTCGCGTGACGCCGGGCTCTCGTGGGCGCTCACCGCGCCGAACCTCCTCCCCGATCCGACCGGCTACTGCATCCAGAAGGCGCTCGGCCCGGTGATGGCGCCCGCCTTCGGGAGCGACGGCACGTTGTCGGTGGCGATGCCGTTCTCGAAGCCGGCGACCGACTTCTCCGCGGGGCCGATCGATCTCGTCGTGGCCCGCACCAATGACCTGGGCGCGACCCACGAGACGGTGACGGTGGCCAAGAGCAACGTGGTGACCGTCAACCCCGCCGACTACGGCGGCCAGGGCGCCGCCCAGCAGGGCAACGAGTGGAACAAGTTCCCGAGCCTGGTGGTCGACCCCAAGAACCCGAAGCGCCTGTACCTGGGGTGGCGCTGGTACGTCTGGGGCCTGAACCTGCAGTCCCTGCCAGGGGACATCCCCTTCCGGCCCTACTTCGCCACGTCCGATGACGGCGGCCGCACATGGAGCAAGCCGGTGGACATCCTCGCCGTGAGCAAGGGCGCGCCGGTCTACGGCGCCTCGGCGCCGATGCTGGTGGTCGCGCCCGACGGCGCCATCTACGGCTTCAGCAAAGGAACTGCTCAAGTCGCCGGCGCCGGGCACGACCAACCCCAACCCGCGCGTGCTCATGTTCCGGTCGACCGACGGAGGGCGCACCTGGGCCACCAGCGCCGTCAACGACGGCGGCCCCAACCTCCAGGCCAGCCCCGAAGCCGCGGTCGACCCCGCGAACGGCAACCTCTACGTCGTGTACGGAGTGGGCCCGCCCCACACGCCCGCCGGCTCTCCCCCGCCCGGCCCGCAAAAGGTGTACGTGACCACCTCAACCGACGGCGGCGGCACCTGGAGCAAGCCGGTCAAGCTCGATGACCCGACGGCGCCGGCGGACCGTGGCGACGAGTTCTACCCCAACGTGGCCGTGGCCCCGAACGGGCGGGTCGACGTGGCGTGGCACGACTTCCGCAACGACCCGATCGGCCCCCGCCAGGTCGGCAACTTCTACCGGGGCGAGCGGTACTGGGACGTGTACTACTCGTCCTCGAACGACGCCGGCGCCACCTGGTCGAAGAACACCCGGGTCACCCACACGTCGATCGACGGCAAGGAAGGAGCGACGTTCAACAACATCGACACGCGGGGCGCCATCGGCCTCGCCTCGACGGACGCTTCCGCGTACGTGGCGTGGTCGGACACCCGAGCCACCCAAGGCGTCGGCGACGCCGAGGATGTGTACTTCACCCGCATCCGCTACGCCGCCCAGCCGGCCCTGGGCACGGCCTCAGGCCATTCCGGATGGGTGTGGGCGTCGCTCGGGGCGGCGGGCACCCTGGCCGTCGGCGGCGTCCTGCTCCTGCTCGGGGTCCGGGGCGCGAGCGGCCGCCGGCCCGGCAACCAACCGGCGCCGGCCGCCGTCGCCGTCAAATAGGCAAGGCGCTGGCCATCAAATAGGCAAGGCGCTGGCCGCCGACTTCGACACCAACCCGGCCTGGTCATCAGTCTCGGAATGCCGCCCAACGAGGCAGGCTCGCCGCCCGACGCGATCGAGGCCAAGGAAGGGCGCCAAGTACGGATGGCAACGGGCCACCGGATTGAGCCCCGTGGACAGCCGTCGAGCGCTGCGCCACGCCGGCGCCCGACGGCGTCCGCTACCTCGGGGTGGGCAAGATCAGCACACGGTCGAAGGAGGGGCAAAGCAGTTGGCGCCCGCCATCGTCCAGGCCTCGTGCTCGGCGTCGGCGGCCCGAATGGGACGGTCATCGATGACCTCGAAGCGGGCTCGACCACACCCTTCGAGCGGTAGCACGGCATCGCCCGCCACCAAGCCCCTGTGGACCCTCGCCGAGCGACTGGTGGCCGCGCCGTCAGGCTGAGGAAGCCGACTTCTTGGGCGCCGGCGCCCGCTGGGCGCCGCCCGCACCCTTGCTGCGAGCGAACAGGATCAGGAGCAGAACGCCCCCGGCGCCCAGGGCCGCCCCGGCGCCGACGACGGCCCAGGACAGGTGGCTGCCCCCCGACGAGGACGTGGCGGCGCCGAGCTCGGGCATCGTCGCGAACCGGACCCGGGCCAGGTAGGCGTCCTCCGCCTCGTTCTCCCCGACTGTGGCCCGGGAGTCGGCCCACGCCACGTAGGCGGCCTCGTTGGAGGAGTCGATGCCAATCGGGCCGCGGGTGTCGATGTTGTTGAACGTGGCGCCGTGTTTGGCGTCGATCGACGGGTTGGTGAGCCGAAGATTCGGGGACCAGGTCGCACCGTTGTCGGTCGAATACGAGTAGTAGACGTCCCAGTACCGCTGCCCGACCGCGGTCCCCATGTTGCCCTCCTGGCCTGCGAAGAAGAAGGGGTCGTTGCGGAAGTCGTGCCAAGCGACATCGACGCGCCCGTTGGGGGCGACGCTGATGCCCGGGTAGTACTGGTCAGCCCGCTTGGCAGGGGGGTCGTCGCTGATGGTGAGCGGCTTGCTCCACGTCTTGCCGCCATCGGACGAGGTGGTGAGCAGGATGTCGGAGGGGTTCGGCGGCGTGCCGGTGGGCGTGGCCGCGCCCCGTTGCTCGTAGGCAAGGTAGATGCGCCCGGTCTTGGCGTCGATGGCGGCCTCCGGGTTGCCGATCCGCGCTACGCCCTCGTTCACGGCGGTCGTGGTCCAGGTCTGGCCCTTGTCGGTGGACTTGAACATCAAGAACCGCGGCAAGGGGGCCGTCTGGCCCGCGGGAACGGGCTTGACGCTCTCTTTGGCGAAGCCGTACACGGTCCCGTCCGGTCCCACGACGACCGTCGCATCACCCGACCCGAACGCCTTCTCGCCCTGGGTGACAGTCAGGATGTCGATGGGCTTGGTCCAGGTCTTGCCGCCGTCCGCCGACGTTGAGAAGTACGGACGCACGACGAAGTCCCCCTGGAGCTGGCGCAGGTCCTTGCCCCACACCAGCCAGCGCCACACCAGATAGAGGCGATCAGGATTGGCGGGGTCCACGGCCATGCCCATGAACTTGTGCCAGCTGTTGCCCTCCTGGGCGGGGCCGGCGGCGCCGTAGTCGGCGGGGTTGAAGGGCGTCGTCTCCCCCTTGGCCACGGTCACCGTCTGGTGGGTGGCGCCCAGGTCGGACGTGTTGGCGACGACCAAGCCGATGGGCCCGTTGGCGGCGTCGGTCTTGGGGTTCGACTGGCTCATGGCGACGTGCAAGGCGCCGTCGGACCCGAACACCGGGGCCATCACCGGACCGAGCGCACGCTGGATGCAGAAGTCGGTCGGCTCGGGCAGGAGGGTCTCCACCGCAGTTGACCAGGACAGGCCGCCGTCGCGAGAGACGCGCAGTCCGCACCCGCCGTTGCGGGCATCTCCCACCGCCACGACGACGTTGTTGGGGTTGGTCGGGTCGACGGCGACGGCGGGGATGTCGAACAGGCGCACCGGATTGGGGCCGCCGGTCACCTGCCGGGGCGCCTCGACGACCGCGCCCGGGGACTTCGATCCCCCTGGCGCGGCTGCCACCGGTCCCGTGAGCACCCCCGCGAAGGCCAAGCCGAGGGCCAGGCCCGCGGCGACGCCCCGGCGTCCAAGCTGCTGTTGCACCCGCTCTCCCCTCTATCGTCGCGAGTGCACGCTATGAGTGGAGCCGTAATGTCGACGTAATGCTGGGCGGTCATCTCGCCCGCCTCGGCGACCCCGCATAAAGTCGGCGACGGCCAGGGCGATGGCGTTCAGCCGGGCGGCGTCCCGCGGGGTGAGCCGGGCGGCGTCCTCCGCGAAGTGGTCAAACCGGTTGGTCCGGAGAGAGCGAGGGGTTGGGCATATGCCCCTCCATCCCGCACGTTCCTACCCCCGCATGGTGGCGTCGTACTCGGTATGGAAGGCGATGCCCGCGGCGCTGGCGTCGGCCACGACGTGTTCGCGCAGCCACAGGCTGGTCGGCGCGAGCCACACGTTGAGGTCGAGGTGGGCGTTGTAGGGCCCCGGGAGGGTGGCGAGGATGTGCAGCAGCCGGGTGTCGACTCCCTTGACCTTCTCCACCCGCACCACGTCGAAGGCGAGGTGCGCCACGAGGCCGCTCTGCGTCGGAAGGTCGAGGTCCTTGTGGAACCCCGGGCCGGCGCCGGTGGGGAGCAGCAGCACGGGGGCGGGCGCAGCCAGCTGCTGGGTGTCGCTGAACAGCAGGACCGAGACCGTGGCCGAGAGGCTGGCGAGGTAGAGGCCGTCGGCGCGGTATTCGAAGACGCTGTCGAACACCGGCCCGTTGCGGCTGGCGTCGCGCAGGTCCCGCACCGAGTGCTGGCGGTTCCCCGCGGCGGGGTCGACGACCAGGGTCGTCACGGCCGGGTAGGGCGTGGTGCTGCCGCCGAGCGTGGTCTGGCCCACGGTGTCGTACTGGTAGGTACCGGGCCGGGCCGGCGCGAGCGGAGCGGGCGCCGGCCCACGGGTGGGGGCGGGAGCGGACACCACCGTGGTGGTCGCCGCGAGACGCGTCGACGCCGAGGCCGTCGGGGGTGGACGGGGGTCCACGACAGCCGGCGCCGCCGTCGTCGTCGTCAAGGGCGCGGCGATGATGGGCGGCCGGGTGTCGACCGGGCCGCTGATCGCCGCCTTCTCGCCTGCGTCTGCGCCGCAGGCTGTCAGCGCCATCAGCGCCGCGGCGATGACGGCCGTGATGCGGCTCAGCCTCCGACGACCTCGGACTCGGCCTCGGCCCGGGCCGCCAGCGTCGGCAGCGCGGCGAGCACGGACGCCGCGATCCCGGGCCCGTCCAGGCCCAGTTGGGCCAGGATGCGGGCCGGGTTGGCGTGGGCGATGTACTCGTCGGGAACCCCCAGCACCCGCACCCGGGGCAGGACGTGGTCGTCGCGCTGGGACAGGGCGTCGGCGATCAGCGAGCCCGCTCCGCCCTGGCGGATCCCGTCCTCGACGGTGACGACCAGGGCGTGGGTGGCGGCGTCGTCGAGCATGGCGGGGTCGAGGGGCTTGACCACCCGCACGTCCCAGACCGTCGCCTCGAGGCCCTCCTTCGCCAGCAGGCGCGCGGCCTCCTCGGCCGCCTCCACCATCTTGCCGACGGCCAGGATGCAGACGTCGCCGGCGCCGCGCGCCACCAGCCGGGCCCGGAGCCCGGCGCCGACGTCGTCAGGGCCGACCTGGCGGGCCGAGCCCTTGGGGTACCGGATCGCCACCGGCCCGTCGTCGATCGCCAGCGCGGTGTCGAGCATGACCTGGACTTCCTGGGCCGATGACGGCGCCAGCACCGTCATCCCCGGCACCTTGGTCAACGCGGCTAGGTCGAACAGGCCGTGGTGGCTCGGCCCCTCGTCGCCCGTCACCCCGGCCCGGTCGATGCAGAAGACGACGGGCTGGCGGTGCAGGCCCACGTCGTTCTGGATCTGGTCGACGGCGCGCATGAGGAACGTCGAGTAGATGGCCACGACCGGCCGCAGCCCGCCCATCGTCATGCCGGCCGCGGCAGTGACGGCGTGCTGCTCGGCGATGCCCACGTCGACCAGCCGCCGGGGCCAGCGGTCCTGGAACGGCCGCAGCCCGGTCGGCCCGGCCATGGCGGCGGTGATCGCCATCACCCGGGGGTCGCGCTCGCCCACCGCGACCATGGCGTCGGCGAACGCCTGCGTGTACCCGACCGGCACCCATACGGGCGGACCGGTGGCGGGGTCGAACACGGGGGCGTCGTGGAGGCACTTCTCGTCGTCGTCCTCGGCGGGCCCATAGCCACGGCCCTTCTGGGTGACGGCGTGGAGGACGATCGGGCCCTCGTACTCCGACGCCTGGGCCAGCAGCCGCTCCAGGGTCGGGATGTCGTGGCCGTCGACCGGGCCGATGTAGCGCACCCCCAGGGCCTCGAAGAACCCGTCGGGGTGGACGTACTCGCGGAACGCCGCCCGCACGCCCTCCATGCCCCGCTCGAGGTGCTCGCCGACCAGGGGGACGCCCCGCAACGCCCGCTGCACCCGCTGGCGGTTCTTCACGTACGACGGGTTCAGGCGCAGCCACGTCGCCCCCGCCGCCAGCAGGCCCACGGTCGGCGCGTAGGACCGCCCGTTGTCGTTGAGGACGATCAACACCCGCCGGCCGCTGTGGCCCAGGTTGTTCAGCGCCTCGTAGGCCATGCCTCCTGTCATGGAGCCGTCGCCGATGACGGCGACGACCCGGCGGTCGGCCTCGCCCTGCAGGTGGAAGGCGGTGGCCAGGCCGTCGGCGTAGCTGAGGATGGTGGACGCGTGGCTGTTCTCGACCCAGTCGTGGGGGGACTCCGAGCGCAACGGGTACCCCGAAAGGCCGCCCTCCTGGCGCAGGGTGTCGAACCGATCCCGCCGTCCGGTGACGATCTTGTGGACGTAGGCCTGGTGGCCCGTGTCCCACAGGACCACGTCGCGCGGCGAATCAAACACGCGGTGGATGGCCAGGGTCAGCTCGACGACCCCGAGGTTCGAGCCCAGATGACCGCCCGTGACGGACACCGACTGGACGATGAAATGGCGGATCTCGGCGGCCAGCGTGTCCAACTGCTCCGGGGTCAGCCGGCGCAGGTCGGCCGGGCTGTTGATCGAGTCGAGCAGCATGGGCGCGACCGAACCTACCTTCTTGAGCGACCGTTCAGGAAGTCGCGGCGCTCAGTGCGTCGTGTCGATCTCGGTGACCGTCGTCCCGGGCTTGGCGGCGGGTTGAGCGGACGCGGGCGCCGAGGCCGGGCCCGGCCGGGCGGCCGGCGCGCTGAGGGCGGCGCAGTTCGGAGGGGCGGGGACGTTCAGCACGTAGAGCCCGCTGTTGATGTCGCTGATCACGACTTTGCCGCATCCGAAATTGTCGACGCCCTGGACGTACGTCTTGTTCGGGATCGCTCCCTTCGGGTCGACCGTGTCCGCCGGCACGAACGAGCCCAGCTCGACCGGGTTCGACGGCGTCGACAGGTCGAGCACCCGCAGGCCGTCGGAGTTCCACGCCACGTAGCCGTAGTCGCCCTTGGCCGCCGCCCGGGCCGGGGCGTACACACCCAGGTCGGGCGGCGGGAAGATCCGCGACCTCGGCGTCTGGTACGAGCCGGCCAGGGTGGGCGAAGCGGGGTTGCTGAGGTCGACGACCCTCAGCGCGCCCCACGAGCCCGGCCGGTCGACCATGCTGGCGTAGACCGCGCGGTGGGCCGTGCACTGGCCGCTCGCGACCGACGGGCACAGCAGGGGCCGGAGGGCGTCGGCGTCGACCTTCTCGATCATGTACATCGGGATGCTGATCCCCGGCGGGTCGCCGTCGGGCGAGAAGGGCGGGAGGGTGCTGTTGTTGGCGAGAAGGACGCCGATGGCGCCCTGCTGTTGCGCCACGCGGACGCGATCGGCGAACGAGCAGAAGTTGCCGGGCGTCACCCCGCCCGGGTACGCCGCCTGGGCCGACCGGTCGACCAGGACGATCTTGCCCGCCGCGCTGGACAGGTACGGGTCCGGCGCGGCGCCGCCGCTCTGCGGGCAGCCGCGGCCCGCGTACACGATCTCACCGGTGACGTTCTGGTTGGGCCTGCGGTACACGGCCGAGTCGTTCTGAGGGTCGAACAGGTTGAAGATCGCCTCGCACGCCTGCTTGAGGCCCCCGGCCGCGCCCGGCGCGCTGATGACCACCGTGCTGTTCGGCGCGACCCAGTCCTCCTCGGAGACGAGGGCGAGCGGCCGGGACGAACCGGCGTAGGCGGCGTACCCGGCCTGGCCCTCGACGGCCCGATCAGGCGGGTAGGCGTAGCGCCCGAAGGTGCTGGGGTTCGCGGGATCGGCCAGGCTGGCGCTGAACAGGCCGGCGTCGAGGTAGGGGACGAGCATCTGGTTCCCGTCCGCCGACGGCTCGGCCGAGTGGCCGGCGTTGAACGGGCGGCAGCCGTTGTTGGAGAACGTCGCCGGCGCGCCGCTGGCGGGGAACTGCGAGACGTCGACGGGGCTGGCCGGGTTGGTGGCGTCGATGACGATCACGTCTCCGCCGTTGAAGGGGACGGTGGCCAGCGCCAGCACCCGCCCGTCCGGGCGCTGGGCGAGCGCGACCTCGTGGAAGTCGTCATCGGGGAAGATCCGCCCCAGCAGCGCCGGCGCGCCGCGGTTGGTGATGTTGTAGAAGCCGACCCCGGCGGGGCTGGAGAAGCCGGCCACCGAGCAGGCGGTGAAGGCGACCGCCGCCAAGTCGCCGGTGAAGTTGGGTGTGGCGACGTGGAGGGCGTCCACGTCGAGGGCCACCTGGCCGAAAGGCACGGGGATGGTCGAGGCCACCGTCGGGCTGGCCGGGTTGGTGAGGTCCACCACCTTCACCGACACGAACGGGCACGTGATCGGGTTGTAGAACCCGGTGTGGGCCGCGCTGTTGGGGAGGAACCCGGCGCCCACGACCGCCGTGTTGCCGACCACGGCGACCGACCCGTTGGCGCCCTGGCCGCCCAGGTTGCTGAACCCGAGCAGGCTCACCGGCGGGATCTGCGCCGTCGCCGTCGTCGCCACGCCGCTTCCGACCGCCACCAGGACGAGCGCCATCGCGCCCAGAACCATTCGTCTCCGCACCGTTGCCGCCTCCCGTGTTTCGCCTGGCGACCACGCTAGCGGTGGCGCCGTTAAGGTGCGCGCCCCGTGGACCGCTTTCAATACTTGTTGCTCATGGCCGGGTGCCTCGTCATCACCCTGCCCCTCGAGTTCGTGCTCGGGGCTCGGGTGTGGCGGTCGCGTCGGCGGCTGTTCATGGCGCTGTGCCCGGCGGTCGCGATCTTCGTGGCGTGGGACATCTTCGCTATCGCCCGGGAGCACTGGGGCTACAACCCGAGGTACGTCACCGGCTGGCGCCTGCCGGGAAAGCTGCCGTTCGAGGAGCTCGTCTTCTTCGTCGTCATCCCCATCTGCTCGCTGCTCACCTACGAGGCCGTCGGGCGGGTGCTGCGGCGCGAGGTCAAGCTGCCGCCGTGGAAGAAGGGCTGAGGTGCCGGAGTTCACCGTTCTGGCGGTGGTCTCGGTGCTCGCCGTGGTCGGCGTCGAACTGCTGTGGTTCCGCACCGGGCTGTTCGGGAAGGCCCAGTTCTGGATCGCCTACGCCATCATCCTGTTCTTTGAATGCCTAGTCGACGGATGGCTGACCAAGCTCTCGGCGCCGATCGTCACCTACGACCCCGATCAGTTCTCCGGCGTGCGCTTCCCGTTCGACATCCCGGTCGAGGACTTCCTGTTCGGCTTCTCGCTGATCGTGCTGGTGCTGTTGTGCTGGGAGAGGCGCCGGACGGAGTAGGCGAGCAGGAACAGCGCCGACGCCCCCACGATCACGACGTGGGCCCACAACGCCGCGTAGGCGAGCGCCGGGAGGCCCAGGCCGACGGCGGTGAGGATGATGCGGGTGGGCCGCTCGCCCGGGGTGATGACCTGGCGGCCACGCTCCTCGGGCCCGGCCAGCGACGCTCTGGCCCGCACGTACTCGAGGTACCAGCACGCCGCCGTGGCGACGACGGCGACCCACGCGGCCGCGGGCCGGTTGGCGGCCGTTCGGTCGGCGGCGGCGCGGTCGGCGACAATGGCCAGGGCGGCCGGGAAAGCGGCGTCGGCGATCCGGTCGAGGGCCGAGTCGAGCAGGAACCCGACCTTGGTCGCGCGCCGGGCCTGGACCGCGACGGCGCCGTCCAGGGCGTCGAGCAGGCCGGAGAGGGCGACGGCCAGGCACGCCAGCGCGGGGCCGACCCAGCCGTCGATGAGGGCCAGCGGGACGGCGGCGACACCGACCACCATGGCCGCCACCGTGACCGCATTGGGCGAGATCCCGGCGCGGGCCAGGGGTCGGGCGACGGCCGCCGAGGCCTTCAGCCAACCACCCACGAACCCGCCTGGCGGCTGCGTCCGGTGGAGGTCGGCCCACTCCTGAACGTGCTCGTCGCCCGTGCGCCCCTCGCTCACGCCCTAAGTGTCACATGGCGCGAGTAGCCTTGAGGTTCATGGTCGTTACCTCCCGCCGGATGACCGCCGACGAGTTCCTCTCCACTCCCCCCGACAACACCAAGACGCAGTTGATCGATGGGGAGCTGGTCGAGATGGACGCCCGCACAAGGCACCAGGACATCGTCGCCGACATCCTCCATTGGCTCATGACCTGGATCGACAGCCATCGGGGGGTCGGCAAGGCGGGGATGGGTTGCAACTGGCGGATGGACGACCGCAACGTCTTCATCCCCGACGTGTGGTTCCGCCGCCCGGAGAACCTCCAACCCGGCGATCGGGTGTACCTGGACGGGGCGCCCGACCTCGCCGTCGAGGTCCGGTCGGAGTCCACATGGCGGTACGACAAGGGCCACAAGAAGGACTTCTACCTCGCGCGCGGGGCCGAGGTGTGGCTGGTCGACACGGCCGCCGACGAGGTCGTGGTGTGGCGGGGCGACGAGTCGTTCACCTTGGGCCGTGGCGACACGCTCGCCACGCCCCTGCTCCCCGGGTTCGAGATCGACGTCACGACCCTGTTCGACCGCTGATGGCCGTCACCCACCGGCGCATGACCGCCGACGAGTTCCTCTCCACTCCCCCCGACAACACCAAGACGCAGTTGATCGACGGGGAGCTGGTCGTGGCCGACATCAGATTGCGGCACAACCGCATACAGATCCACCTGGTGCTCCGCATCGGCGGGTGGATCGAACAACATCCCGAAGTTGGCACGGTCGGCACCGGCTGCAACTGGCGGATGGACGAAAGAAACGTGTTCATCCCCGACGTCTGGTTCATGGCGGACCCTGCGCTCGACGATCGAATCTGGTTCGACGGTCCACCCCATTTGGTGGCCGAGGTGCGCTCCGACTCGACGTGGCGGTTCGACGTGGGGCGCAAGCGGCAGGCGTACCTGGCCGGGGGCGCCGAGGTGTGGCTGGTCGACACGGCCGCCGACGAGGTCGTCGTTTGCCGGGGCGACGAGTCGTTCACCTTGGGCCGTGGCGACACGCTCACCACGCCCCTGCTCCCCGGATTCGAGATCGACGTCACCGCGTTGTTCGACCGCTGAAGCGGCGTCCCTCCCTCGCCACCGCGGCGAGCCTCGCCGGGCTGGCGCGCATGGGCGCGGCGGCGAGGCGGTTCCTGAAGCCCAACCCGGCGGCCCCGCCCATCGACGTCCGCGTCGTGATCCCCGCCCGCAACGAGGTCGACAACGTCGCCGCCTGCGTGCATGCGTGCCGCCGGCAGGCCGCCGAGGTCGTCGTCGTTGACGACGCCTCGACCGACGGCACGGGCGCGGCGGCGCGTGCGGCCGGCGCCACCGACGTCATCCGCCTCGACGCCGACCCACCGATGGGATGGACCGGCAAAGCCCGGGCGTGCCAGGCCGGCGCGTCCGGCGCCGCCACCACGTGGCTGGCGTTCGTCGACGCCGATGTGGTCCTGCACCCCCACGCGCTCGCCACGATGGCCGAGGCCACCACCCACACCTCCACCAGCATCGTCGGCGGGCTCGAGTGCCGGTCGTTCTGGGAACGGCTCCTGCTTCCCGAGATGGGCCTCGCGTTGGTCCAGGAGGGCCTGCCCGCCGACTTCGCCAGCGGCCAGTGCTTCCTTGTGCGCCGCGACCACTACGAGTCGGTGGGCGGGCACGGCCATGCCACCGTCCGAGGGTCTCTGGTTGAAGACCGCGACCTGGCCGCCGCCCTCGGCGGCCACGACGCCCGGCTGGCGCCCAAACTCCTGCGGACTCGCATGTACCGAACCGGCGCCGACCTCCGGCGCGGCCTGCTCAAGAACCAGGCCGCGCTGCACCGCCGTCCCGCGGCCCACCTGGCCGCGCTCTTGGCGCCGGTCGCCAGCCGCCGGCCGTGGGCCGCGGTCGTCGTCAGCGCCGGCGGCCGGGCGGCGGCGGGCCAGAACCCCCTCTACGGTGTGCTGGCGCCGATCGCCCGGATGGCCCTGGCGACGTTGTACCTCGAGAGCTGGTGGCGGGCTCGCACCGGTCGTCCCGTGGCTTGGAAAGGACGAGATGTTAAAGCGACGCATGGCTGACGGGAACCCATGGGAGACCGTCCAGCAGATCAACCAGGCGTGGGTGTCGGGCGAGGTGGGCCAGATCGACGAGCTGTTCCACCCCAACGCGGTCATCGTCCACCCCGGCTTCGAGGGCAGGACCGAGGGCCGCGACGACTGCGTCCAGAGCTACCTCGAGTTCGCCATGCAGGCGCAGGTGCACCGGCTCGACGCCTTCGACGAGCAGATCGACGTCGTCGACAACACCGCGGTCGTGAGCTATGGCTTCGAGATCGAATACGAGATGAACGGCCAGGGGTACACCGACAGCGGCACCGACCTCTTCGTGCTGACGCGCGCCCCCGGTGGGTGGCAGGTCATCTGGCGCACGCTGCTGATGGACGAGGGCTGACTCACCGCCCGCCGCGGTCGTAGGCCACGAGCCCGGCGGCGGCGGCGATCACGGCCCCGTCGCCGACCGGGGCGCCCAGCGACGATGCGAACCGACGGGGTTGGGCGCTGGTGGCCGAGGACGACGATGACGTCGCCCGCGGGGCACGGGCTGGCCGATGGGGGCGATCGTCGAGAACCGCGGGGCCGCCACCGCCGCCGTTTGACCCACAGGAAGTGGCGACCGTCAGCATCGCGACCATGACCTGACCGAAGCACCACCCACACGACCGCCACAACGCCTTCCACCACCTCCGCCCGACTTTACCTGCCTTTCTACGCTATCTCATACCAACCGCTAGCGCACCGGCTCGACTGACAGCACGGTGAACTCCGAGTGGTCGGTGTAGCCGACCTGGCCCACAAACGGCGACCCGACCCGCAGCCCAATCTCGCGCCTCTCCCGCAGCACGAGCCCGGCGCCGGGATGGAACCAGTCGTCGACCGTCGCCGTCCCCTTGGTGGCGCCGCTGAAGGTCGTGACCCAGCGGGTGTGGCGGGCCCGCAGCGTCTGCCCCGCCACCGTGACGTCCTCGTCGCCTACGTACTCGGTCACCTGCTCGGCCCGCGTGTCCTCGTCCCGGCACAGCCAGCGCACGCGGTCTCCCGGTGCGTGGCCGACCATGTCGAACGACCCGCCGGCGTCGCACCGGAAGTCCTGGGTGCCGTGAGTCCACCAATAGGCGATGTCGGTCCCGTACGACGCGAGGGAGCCGTCCGGGCACCGGTCGTAGTACTCGACGTGCTGGATGAGGAACCACTGCTGCTCGCGCACCCCGCAGCCGTGGCCGGTCACGATCCGCATGGTCGTCGACGAGTAGGCCCGGTGGTAGTCGAGGAACGAGATCCGCTCCCCCCCGGTCGTGCGGTACTGGTACACGCCGGGCGCGGGCAAACCGGCGGCGGCCGGGCGGGCGGCGGCCGGGCCGGCGGCGCGGAAGCGCGCGACCGCGTCGTCCAGGCCGACGTGGCCGACCCAGTAGCGGCCGCCGATGAGGAACGCGGGGGCGCCGACGACCACGAGGACCGCGAGGGCGACGAGCCGGCGCCGGGCGGGCGGCGACAGCTTGCGGCGCCGGGGCGGCGCCGCCCAGGTGGGCCGGTCGTCGGTCCCTAGAGGCACGCGGACCGGCCGGGGCGCAGCACCCGCGCGGCCACGGCCAGCTTCTTCCAGGTAGGCACCCGCACCCGCTGGCTGAACACGTCGTAGCCGGCGGCCTCGATCTGGCCCAGGATCCCGCAGTAGAGGGAGCGGGCGCCGCGGATGCACGCCGCCGACTTGGGCGGGAGCATGCGGATCCCGATGTCGCCCGACTCGCAGTACCGGCGGGCGCGGGCGATCTCGAAGGCCATGACGTCGCGCCACTCGGGCGTCACCTTTCGCAGCCAGGGGTCGGCGCCGAACTTCCGGAGGTCCTCTTGCGGGATGTACACACGGCCCCGGTCGAGGTCCTCGTTGACATCGCGCCAGAAGTTGGAGAGCTGGAACCCGATGCCGAGGTCGCGGGCGTGGGGCTTGGCCTCGGGCGACGTCGGCTCGAGGATGGGCAGCATCATCTCGCCGATCACCGCCGCCGAACCGTCCGTGTAGACGAGGAGGTCGTCGAAGGTCTCGTACGTCGCCGTGTCCAGGTCCATGGCCATCGACCGCAGGAACCGGTGGAAGCAGTCGGGCTCGATGCGGAAGGCCCGCACGGTGTGCACCACCGCCTTGAGGACCAGGTGGTCGGAGTCGCCGCGGTCGAGGTCACGAAAGAACCGCTGGCCGTAATCCGCCAGCGCCGTCTTGCGCTCGGCGACGGTGGCCGCCGAGCCCAGGTCGTCGACGATGTCGTCGGCGTACCGGGTGAACCCGTACAGGGCGTGCACGTGGTGGCGCTTGACGACCGGCAGCAGCTGCGTCGACCAGTAGTACGTCGTGCCGAATTTGCGGTTGAGCCGCTTGCACTCGGCGTACGACTGCTCCAGCGTGATCACGGCTGGGCGGCGCGGCCCGCCAGTTCGTCGACTCGATCGGCGGCCAGGCGGCCCGACAGGAGAACCATCGGCACCCCCACGCCGGGGACGGTGCTCGACCCCGTGAACACCACGCCGGGGACCCGCTGGCTGACGTTGTTGGGGCGGAACGGGCCGGTCTGGAAGAAGTTGTGGGCGATGGCGAAGGGCGTGCCCCGCTCCATGCCCTGGTTGCGCCAGTCGGTGGGGTCGACGAACCGCTCCACGACCACGTCGCCGGTCGGGTACCCGAGCGCGCCCACCCGGTCGACGAGGGACTGGCGGAAGCGGTCCCGCTCCTTCGACCAGTCGACGCGCCCGTCGAGGTTGGGCGTCGGCTCCAGGACATAGAGGGTGATGCAGCCCTCGGGCGCCAGCGACGGGTCGCCCACCGTCGGGCTGCTGACGAGGATGGACGGGTCGGGCATGAGCACACCCTGCTTCATCAACGCGTCGAAGGCGCCCTCCCACGCCGCCCCGAAGTGGATGTTGTGGTGCGCCGCGCCCGCCGGCAACTGGCCCCGCACCCCCGCCATCCACAGCGCGCACGAGGGCGAGTAATGGCCCCGCTTGGCCACCCGGGGCAGGGGGTTGTCGAGCAGCTGGCGGTAGGCGACCGGCAGGTCAGGGTTGAGCACGACGGCGTCGGCCGCGATCACCTCGCCGCCCTGCAGGCGCACGCCCGTCGCCCGCCCGTCGGCGGCGGAGCGCTCGACCCGTTCCACGGTGACGCCGTAGCGGAACTCGGCGCCGGCTTTGGTGGCCGCCGCCGCCAGCCCCCGGGGCACGGCGTGGATGCCGCCCTCGGGGAAGTACACGCCCTCGACGGTGTCCATGTAGGTGATGACGCAGTAGAGGGCCAGCGCTTCGTAGGGCGACAGGCCCGCGTACATGGCCTGGAACGAGAAGATGCGCTGCAGGCGGGGGTCGGCGAAGTACGAGTTGACGACGTTGGCCAGCCGGCTCAGGCCCTTCAGCCGCACCAGGCGCAGCAGGGGCCAGGGCGGCTTCAACAGGTCGAACAGCGAGTCGAAGTTGCGGTCGATGAAGTTGGGCAGCTCGAGCTTGTACAGGTCCGTCAGGTAGTCGCAGAACCGGCCGAAGGCAGCCGCGTCGGCCGCGCCGCAGGTCGTGCGGATCTCCTCGGTCATCCGCTCCCGGCCGTGCAGGACCCGGATCTCGCTGCCGTCGGCGAAGGTCGTGCGGTACATGGGGTCGACGGGGGCGAGGCGGAGGTGGTCGTCCATGTCCTCGTGGGCGCCGGCGAAGGTTCGCCGCAGGATGTCGGTCATGGTGAGGACGCTCGGGCCGGTGTCGATCCGGAACCCCTCGGCCTCGAACAGCCCGGCCCGCCCGCCGGGAACCGATTCGCGCTCGAGCACGATCACCTCGTGGCCGCGCCCGGCCAGGTGGCAGGCGGCCGACAGCCCGCCCAGCCCGGCGCCGACGACCGCTACCCGCATCGCCCACCCCCCGAGCTCTCCGCGCGCTCGGTGGTCCCACCCCCCAATGGCGCGGAAACGTTGCCCGGGGGCACGGGGATCAGCGGTCCCGGCCGGCGACGAACGAGGCGAGCTCGGCGAGGGCGTGTTTGGCGGGGAGCGCCAGCGGGGCCGTGTCGAGGGCGCGCTGGGCCTCGGCCGCGAGCTCCTCGATGGCCGCCTCAACCTGGGCGACGGCGCCGCCCTCGACCATGACGTCCTGCAGGTCGGCGATCTCGTCGTCGGTCAGGTCGGGGGCGCCGTACCGGTCGAGGACGGCTGCGGCCGCGCCGCTCGCCCCGCCCGCTTCGCCCGCCCGCTCCCGGGCGATGGCGTAGAGCACGGTCGGCTTGCCCTCGCGCAGGTCCTCCCCCACCGGCTTGCCCGTGACCGTCTCGTCGCCGAACGCGCCCAGCAGGTCGTCGCGCATCTGGAACGCCTCCCCCAGCGGCAGCCCGTAGGCGGACAGGGGCGCCGCCAGGTCCTCCAGGCGCCCGGCCAGCGCGGCGCCCAGGTGCAAGGGGCGCTCGACGGTGTACTTGCCCGACTTGAAGCGGGAGATGCGCCTCGCCGTGCGCTCCCCCACCTCGCCGCGGGCCGTCCCCACGAGGTCCAGGTACTGCCCGATGTTGACTTCCACGCGCAGCTCGGTGAACACCGCCACCGCCTCGGCCGGCGCCGCCGCCAGCATCTGGTCGGCGTACACGAAGGCGAGGTCGCCGACGAGCACCGCCACCCCCTCGCCGAAGCGCCGCCCCTCCCCCCGCCAGCCCTCCAAGGCGTGGAGCTCCTCGAACTGGACGTGGATCGTCCCCATCGAGCGCCGGGTGGCCGATCCGTCCATCACGTCGTCGTGGATGAGGGCGAAGGTGTGGAGCAGCTCGAGGGCGGCGCCCGCGTCGATCACCGCGGGGTCGTCGCCATCGCCCCCGGCCCCCACGAACGCCCAATGGCAGAACGCAGGGCGCAGCCGCTTGCCGCCGCTCGACACCAGGCGCCGCAACGCGCCGAGGGGCTCGACCAGGCCGGGGTCGACCTGGGTCCAGCGGTCGGTTTCGGCGTCGAGCAACGCCCCGATGCGGGCGTCCACCCGCGCCGCGATGCGCACCAGGCTCGACGGTGCGACAACGGATGCGCTTGCCGGGACGACGCGCACTGCCCTCCTTCCGCCAACGTCGCCAGCCCCCACGTTAGGCCGGTCCTTCCCGGTTCGGAACGGAGCCGGCGCGCGGATGAGTCACGCCCTCCCGCGCGACCGCTGGAACAGGAACACCCCGAGCAGCCCGGTCCAGAGGTTCGACAGAAGGAAGGGCAGGAACGCCAGCGGCGGGATGAGCAAGCCGACGGAGATCCCGAGCCCGACATAGCAGAGCCACCGCGGCAGCTGGCCAGTCGTGTAGCCGACCAGGCTGGCGCCGCCCACGAACGCGGCGGTCGGGATGAACGCGATGGCGATCGCCTGCCACTGGAGGACGAGCAGCGTGCGGGCGATGACGACGTCGGGACCGAAGTTGTCGAGCACCGTCGACGCGATGCTCAGCAGGAGGACCACCGACAGCGTGCCGACCTGCAGGACGCCGCCCGCGAGGCACATGGTCGAGAACCAGCCGCCCTCGCCTTCGGCCTCGCGCAGCCAGCGGTGGAGCCACGAGACGAACACGATGAGGAAGAACAGGCTGAGCAGCGTCAGCAGGACCCCGAGGCTGATCAGCCCCCGCCTGTCGGTAAACTGCTTGGCGATCTTCTCCGCGGTGTTGGTCGGGTCGACCTTGCCGACCGGCAGCAGTGCGGCGCCGACGAAGCCGGCGACGGCGTAGGCGATCCCGGCGCCCGCACCCACCCGGCCATGGCGCACGACGGGCATGACGTAGTCGCCGGTGTAGGCGTCTTCGTACTCCGGCGCCGGCGCGGGGTCGGGCTGCAGTTGCGCCCCCGCGTCAGCCGCCGCCGGCGGGCGGCGCGGCGGCGTCGGTTCGCCGCTGCGTTTGGACGAGGGAGACACGGGACCGAGCAGCCTAGGACGTCAGGACGGGGACGAGCGAGCGCCGTTCGACCCGGGCTGCAAGCGGGGAACCGAGGAGCGCTCCGCCGGCGAGGATGAGGGCTCCGCCGGCGGCGTCGAGGTAGAAGTGGTTGGCGGTGACGACGATGGCGAACAACGTCACCAGGGGGTACAAGGCGGCCAGCGCCCTGGCCCACGGCCTGCGCAGCGCCGGGATCAACGCCAGCGCCGCCCACGTCGACCAGGCGAAATGCAAGCTCGGCATGGCCGCGTACTGGTTCGAGATCTTGTGCATGGCGCCGGAGTCGAACGACCACAGCGTCCCGTACTTGGCCAGCGTGTCGACGAAGCCATACGGCGCGGGCAGCAGGCGCGGGGGCATGAGCGGGAAGGTGGCGAAACCGATCAGCGCCAGGCCGGTGGTGAACGCCAGCGTGTTGCGGTACTTGCGGTAGCGCGCCGGGAACTTCTGGAACAACAAGATCAGCGCGAACGCCGTCACCACGAAGTGGAAGCTGCCGTAGAAGAAGTTCCAGAAGCCGATGAAGAGGCGGTTCCCGAGGAACGCCTGCTGCAGCGCCTGCTCGTGGTAGATGCCGAGCAGCCGCTCCAGCCGGATCACCCGCAGGGCGTTGCGCATGGCATGGGCCGTGGAGACGGTGGCCGAGCCCTGGGTGTTCCGCACCATGCTGTAGACGGCGTAAAAGCTCGCCACGTAGGCCACCTCGCGCCAGAACCGCAACTGGCCGCGACGTTCTGGCGCCTCGCGCGGGGCGCCGGCGGGGCGGGCCGGCGGGTTCAGGGGCGCGGCGCCCCGGGGCGCAAGCCGCACCAGGCTGCTCACCACGTAGAACCCGGCCAGGTACCCGATCTGCCGCCAGGTTCCGGCCTGGCCGCGCCGGACCGCGTGGCTCACGCCGTGGCTCGGACCGGCTTCGCCCCCACCGCGAAGGCCGGCGCCCCGAGGAGGCTGACGGCCAGGTTCATGCCATAGAGCAGCAGCCCGAAGGCGACCGCCTGGGCCGTGGGCACGCCCAGCGGCTGCAACAGCAGCACCAGGACGCCTTCGCGCAACCCGATCCCGCTCACCGACACAGGCAGGACCTGGGCCATGAGCACCACCGGGACGAACGCCATCGCCGTCGCCAGGCTCAGGTTGATGTCGAGGGCCCGGCTGCCGATCCACGCCGACAAGACCCCCATCAGCTGGTAGGCGACCGCGGTGAGCACGAGCGTGGCGGCCGCGCCCGGGTGGCGGCGGAGCCGGTCGATGCCGAGGTGAACGGCGTTGGCGAACCGCAGCCAGCTCTGGTTGTCGGCCAGCCTCCGGCCCAGCCGAGGGCTGCCGGCGACCAGCAACACGACGGCCAGGACGCCCAGGGTGACCAGCGACAGCACGACCGCCAGCCGGGTGGCGGAGCCGAGGTGGAGCAGCGCGGGTTGGAAGAACAGCGCGACCAACGTGATGAGCGGCAGGACGATGAACCCCGTCAGCCGTTCCAACACCACCGACGCGAACGACGCCGGCGCCTGCCCGTTGGCGGCCGACAGGCGCGACACCCGCAGGAAGTCGCCGCCGATCGTCGACGGCAGGAAGTTCGAGACGAACAGGCCCGCGAAAGAATGCGAGATCAGCGGCGGGAGGTCGTCAGGCAGCTCCAGCGCGGCGATCACCCGCTGCCACCGCAGCGCCCCCACCACGATCGTGGTCGCCCACGTGAGCAGGGCCAGGAGAAGCCACGGAACGGCCGATCCACGGTCCCGGGGCAGCAGCGACGACAAGTGGATGCGCGACAGCAGGAGGCCGAGCATGACGGCGCTGGCCACGATCCTCAGTACGAAGAACAGCCTCTTGCTTCGTCCCACGCGGCTCCAAGCTTAGGCAGGGCGGCATCGCTACGGCTGGCCGTTCGGCCGATACAATTCCTGCTGGCGCGGTACACGCCCAACCTCCACCAGCCCACTCCAGCGGGGCTCGCCGGAGGCAAAGGGGACCCGAGTCCTCGTGCCGCTGGTCCGGATCCGCTCCGCACGGGGCCGCTGGAGGGCCGCCGTCGCGCGAGCAGGGAGACCGGATGACAGCGAACAAACGCTTCAAGCGCCTCGTTCGGGCGCGCGCCGCCAAGACGGGCGAGTCCTACACCGCTGCCCTTCGGCGCTTCCGCGCCAAACCGGGAGACGAACCCATGCTGAGCTGCTCTTTCTGCGGCAAGCCCCAGACCGAAGTGAAGAAGATCATCGCCGGCCCGGGCGTGTACATCTGCAACGTGTGCGTGGAGCTCTGCGACGACATCATCGCCCAGGTCGAGCAGCAACCCGACGCCGCGCCGCGCACATCTTCCGGGCCCGCGCCCGAACGGGTCCTGCAATCGCTCCCCTCGCGCGCCAACACGCTGCGATCCCTCGAGGCCGACATCGCCGGCAAGGTCGGCTTCCTCCGCCGGCAAGGGATCGGGTGGGACCGCATCGCCGGCGCCCTGGGCATGGACGAGCCGGAGGCCGTCGCCAAGTACGCGGGCCAGTAGGGACGAAAAACGGCGAGGTTCGCGCGTTTGACCCGCTGAGCGAGGCAAAGCGCGCGAACCTCGCGAGAATTGGCGCCGCGGCCCCCGCCGCGACCGGGCGTGTACGTTGCCTCCTTCGTGCAGGTGCGCAACGTCCAGGCCGGCGCCGTCGGGCTCTCCATCGGCGAGGCAGGCGAAGCCGGCGAGGGCAGCCGGCGCCTGCTGTTCGTCCACGGGTTCACCGGCGCCAAAGAGGAGTTCACCGACCTCGTCGACGGGTTCGCCGCCTGGGGGTGGCACGCGGCGACTGTCGACCTGCGCGGGCACGGCCAGAGCGACCACCCCGAGGGCGAGGCGGCGTACTCGCTGGGCGCGTTCGCCGAGGACGTCCTCGGCGCCGCCGACGCCTTGGGATGGGACCGCTTCAGCCTCGTCGGCCATTCCATGGGCGGCGCCGTGGCGCAGCGGCTCGTCCTCGACCATCCCAGGCGGGTCGAACGGCTCGTGCTCATGAGCACGTTCCACGGGCCGCTCGACATCGACCCCGCCCTCGTCGGCCTGGGCGTGGCCATCGTGAAGCAAGGGGGCATCCCGGCCCTGGCCGAAGCCCTTGCGGCGCGGCGGGAGATGGACCCTGAGGCCGCCGCCGCCCGGGCTCGGATCGAGCAGGCCCGCCCCGGCTACGGCGAGCTGGCGGACGGCAAGCTCCTCGCCTGCGCCGCCGACATGTGGACCGCCATGGCCCCCCGGTTCCCCGTATGGCCCGACAACCTCGACGAGGTGGCGGCTATCGCCGTCCCCACCCTCGTCGTCGTCGGCGACCAGGACAAGACCATGCGCCCGCACTGCGAGCGGCTGGCCGACGCCATCCCCGGCGCCCGCTTCGTGCTCATGGACGGCGTGCGGCACTCGCCCCACCTCGAAGCGCCCGACCGGTGCCTGGCCGTCCTGTCGGACTTCCTCGACGCGGCTTGATCGGTGCAGCCGTAGCGTCGTGATGCAGGCCGGAAAGGCCGAAATCACAGCGCTACGGCTGCAGTGGCCGCGCGGCGTTCGGGCTTAGGCGCGCCGGCGGGCGACGACCACGGCGACCGCGCCGGCCACGAACAGCACGCCGAGGCCGAGCGCGAGGAACAGGCCGAGCGAGCTCCCGCCCGCACCCGCGGCCAGGCCCTTGCCGTCGAGCACGTACAGGCCGCTGTTCTGGTCGCTGACGAGCACGTTGTCGCCGGCCACGGCCACGCCGACGACCGACGCCTTGGCGGGGAGGAACCTGGCGGGGTCGGGGGTGTCGGGCGGGACGAAGTGCGCGACCTCGCCCGGCGGGGTCCCGCCCAGGTCGATGACCCGGAGGCCGTCGGAGCGCCACGCGACGTACACCAGGTTGCCGACCGCCACGCTGGGGCCCGGCGCGTAGACGCCGAGGTCGGGAGGCGGGAACTCCTCGCCGTGCGGCGCGTGGATCAGCGCCAGTTGCCGCATCCCGGTGTCGGGGTCGACCTCGAGCACCCGCAGGCCGCCCCACGCGCCGGGCGCATCCCCGACCGAGCCCGTCACCGCCGGCCCCGGGTTGCACTGGCCCGCCTCGTTCAGGCCTGGGCAGAGCCCGGTCCGCAGCGCATTGGCGTCGTTGACGTCGATGAGGACGGTCGGGATCGTGCTGGGCGGGTCGACGCCCCACGCCAGCGCCTGAGGCCCCGCAAGGAACGGCGCCAGTGGCCCGCGCGCCAGCACCACGGCCGTGGCGCCGGCCGCCTGGGCCCGGCTCAACCGGGTGGTGATGTTGCAGTTCCCGTTGGGGATGTTGGGCTGGGTGGCGTTGTTCTTGACGACGTCCAGCACCGCGATCTTGCCGCGCAGGTCGCTCAGGTACGGGTCCTCGGGCGTCACGGTGGTCGTGCCCCGGGTCGGGCAGCCCCGGCCCCCGTACGCGAGCTGCCCGGCGATGGCGGCGTTGGGCCGCTTCGCCAGCTGGGCCTGGTTGGTCTGGTCGAACTGGGTGGGCAGGCTCTCGCATGCGAACTTGACCCCCGCCAGCCCCGCCGGCGCGTCGATCGTGAGCGCCGTCTTGGCCGGGAACCAGCCCTCCTCCGACAGGGCCGCCATCGTGATGCCGTCGACAACCGTGGCGCTGGCATACGCGGCGTTGCCTTCCTCGGCCCGCTCGTTCGGGTAGCTGAACTGGCTGACCTTGGCGGGCGACTGGGCCGTCCCCAGGTTGAGGTCGAACAGGCCGGCGTCGTTGAAGGCGACGAGCGCCCGCCGCCCCGCGTCGTAGAAGGAAGCGGAGTGGCCGTTGGAGAACGTCGAGCAACCGTTGGCGGACGCGGCGTCGGGCCGCTGGCCCAGCGGGGGCCACGAGCCGAGCTGGGCGGGGTGGGCAGGGTCGCTCACGTCCACCACGCGCACGTCGCCCGACGGCTTGACCAACAGGTCGGCGATCGGCTCCACCGAGATGGACAGCACCCGCCCGTCCTCCCTCTGGACCAGCGACACCGAGTGCTGCCCGGTGGCGCACCGGATGGCGCCCCCGTTGGGCGGGGGCCCGCACGGCACCGCGTTCGGCGGCACGTCGTCCTGCGGGCCCTGGTCGGCCATGTACCGGCCCAGCAGCTTGGGGGCGCCGGGCTTGGTGATGTCGTAGTAGAGGACGCCCCGGTCGGTGAACAGCGGGTTGCGGTCGTTGGGCGTGCAGCTGTTGGGCCCGGCCTGGGACGGGCCGTCGTCGAGGGCCAGGGCGGCCAGGATGCCGGTGAACTGGGGTGTATGAACCTGCAGGGCGTCGACGTCGATCGCGGCCACGCCGGGGGGCAGCGGGATGGTGGCCGCCACCTTGGGGTTCTTGGGGTCGGTGAGGTCGACCACCTTGGCGGTCGCCTCGAAGCACGGCGCCGGGCTGTAGCGCTCGGTGTGCCAGCCCGTGTGCGGCAGGACGCCGGCCCCCACGATGGCGACCGTGCCGACCACGGCCACGTCGCCGTTCAGGCCCGCTCCGCCGAGGTCGCTCTTGCCGATCACGGTGAGGGTGCGGCCTTCGCCTGGCGCCGACTGGGCCGCGAAAGCTGCGGGCGGGAGCGCGGCCACCACCAGGAGACAGGCAGCGCCTAGGTACGACCCCCGCATAGTCGAACCGGAGTGTAGGAGCCGCAACGCCCGTACACTCGGCCAATGAGCGAGCACCGAAGCGGAGCGGAGGAGCGCAGCTCCGAAAACCCCGCGCCCCGAGCACCCGCCCCGAAGGTGACGACGCGATGATCGATCAGGACGTTCTGGAGCGCACGCTCGGCGCCGCGCTCAGCGCCGGCGGCGACTTCGCCGAGGTCTTCGTCGAGGACCGGCGCTCGTCGTCGGCCCGCCTCGACGACGGCCGCATCGAGGAGCTGACCTCGGGCCGCGACCGCGGCGCGGGGATCCGGGTCGTGCGGGGCGACACCACCGGCTTCGCCCACACGTCGGACCTGACCGAGGCCGGGCTCCGGGCCGCCGCCGCCGCGGCCGGCGCGGCGGCGCGCGGCGGGGG
>JAHFUQ010000109.1 GCA_023265045.1 Acidimicrobiia bacterium | reverse complement strand
GCCGTCCCGTGGCTCGCCGCCGCCGGCTGGCGATGGTGGCGGCGGCCGCCTTTGCGACGGTGGCTGCGATGGGCGCCCTGGCCGTGGTCGTCGGGGGGCGGCCGGCCGACTCCCCACCGTCGGTGATGGCTGCCCCCGCCGCCACGGCGCTCGCGCCCACCCCCACTGCCGCGATTGCCGTGCCGACCACGACGATCCCGCCGACGATCCCACCGACGATCCCGCCGACGACCAGTTCGACCATCGCGCCGGCCCGGACGCGAACGCCGCCTGCCGGTTGTGCGACGACCGACGGGCCATTGGCGGCGGACGTGGATGGCGACGGATGCCCCGAGACCCTGCGCTATGCGGGCGGGGTCGTGACCGCGGGGGCGCGGCGGTGGTCGGTGGGCGAGCCTGGTGACGAGATCGCGGTCGGCGACTGGGCCTGCTCGGGCGCCCGGTCCCTGGCGGTGCTGCGGCCGCGCACGGGGGAGGTGTTCGCCTTCGCCGGGTGGGCGGCGCCGGGGCGTGACGTTGATGCGCCGCTGGTCGGGACGGTGGTGGGCGGGCTGGCGCTGCGAGCCGCAGACGTCGACGGCGACGGGTGCAACGAGTTGGTGGTGGAGCGCTCGGCCGGGGCGGCGGTGGTGCTGCGGGCGCCGAGGGTGCGACCGTGACCCGCCGCCGTGGTCTCCTGGCCTTGGCCGGCGCCGTGCTGGCTGTCGCCGCCGTCGCCTGGGTGCTCCAACGCGCCGGCACGGGCCAACTCGCGGCGCCGCCACTGAACGAGCCGTCCCAGTGGGGGAAGTGGGCGGCCGAGCGCGAGCCCCTCGTCGCGGCGGTCGCCGTCGTGCGCCTGCTGGCCTTCGGTGCGGTGTGGTACCTGCTCGTCGCCACCGTCGTCGGCGGCGTGCTGCGCCTGTTCCGGGTGGGACGGCTCGTCAGCCTCGCCGACCGGCTCACCATTCCCGCCCTGCGCCGCCTGCTGGTCGCGACGGCCGGGGTCACTCTCGCCGCCGGGCTGAGCCCCACGCTCGCCCTTGCCCAGTCGGGCGGGCCCGTTGTCACCGTCACCGCCACAACGACCACCACCGTCGGGGGCCGGCCGCCGCCGACGCTCACCATGCGCGCCGTCGGTCCGGAGGCGACGGGGGCGACGGTCGTCCCCGCCATTGACCGCCCGCCCGTCCCGGCCATGGCCGCCGTGGGGGCGACGTCGTGGTCCGTCCGGCCCGGGGAGTGCTTCTGGACCATCGCCGACGACGTGCTGGCGCGGGCGTGGGGCCGGGCCCCGACCGACGCCGAGATCGTCCCCTACTGGCGCACCCTCATCGAGGCGAACCGCCACCTTCTCGCCGATCGATCGAACGCCGACCTGATCTACCCGGGGCAGCTCTTCACGCTGCCGCCGCCACCCGCATCAGCGGGGTGACGGCGCGGGGCAGGCGGCGTGGCCGGTCTACTTCACGGGTGGCGCCAGCGGTCGTCCCACAGGGTTCGGGACCACCACCGGCGGGGCATCTTGGACGGCGTCCTTGACGAGGCCGAGGACAGGGTCGATCACGGGGCCCCCGGCGCGCTGCACGATGTTCCCGGCGGCGTCAAGCGCTTGCCCGCCGGGAGCGAGCGGCAGTTGGCTCGGCAGGTTCCTGGTGTCGAGACTGCCATCGGGCCGCATGAACGGCATCGGCGGCGGCGGCGTCTTGGGTACGCACGGAGCCGCGCTGAGGCACGTGATCCTCGGGAGGTTCCCTCCCGCGTTGGAGACATGGACTGCGGCGAACGCTCCCGCTCCGGTGAGGCAGGCGATGGCGACAGCCGCCAACCGGTGATGTCTTTGCATGGGTTGGCTCCTATCCATATTGCATGCACCAGCACACGTAGACCGCCTTGCTTCCGGCCGGGAGCCAGCCCCCGTTCCAGCCGCCGTTCTGGACTGCATGGCCCGTCCATAGCGCATACCAGCCGATACCGCACGCCACCCGAAAGTCCCACCCCGTGTCGGATTTCTCGGCCCGGGTCTGGTTGGCGTAGACGCCTCCGACGTTGCACACTTGCCAGTTGGACCCGTCGTGCCAGAATAAGACCTCCTGCACCGCGATCAATCCCGCGGCCAGGAAATTGACGCCTGCGCACGGGCTGAGCGTCCCCCCCACGGAGCGGGCGATGTAGTCGGTCGTCCGGGCATCGATGTGGCCGCCAACCGCCGTGGTGTTGTCGATTCGGCCGTGCCCGTGCGTGCATTCCGCGTTGGCCGTTCGGAAGACGAACTCACTGCTCTGGGAATACTCGGCATACGCCGCTGTCTGACCGAGCGCCAGCACCGCGGCGGCGAGAGCCCCGGCCGCGGTGTAGCGGCTCGCGCGCCGAGCCCGGGAGGCGAACCCGGCGATGACGTATGTGACCGTGGCGACGCCGAACCAGGACAGCAGTGGAAGGAATCGATTCATGGCTTCGCCGACCGGCATGTCGGACCAGACACAAGGGCCGCCTCTCTCGCGTGATTGGTT
Source organism: Acidimicrobiia bacterium (assembly GCA_023265045.1). GTDB lineage: Bacteria > Actinomycetota > Acidimicrobiia > Acidimicrobiales > AC-14 > JAHFUQ01. The sequence goes on along the minus strand of JAHFUQ010000109.1, from coordinate 9,743 downwards.
CAACTCGCCGATCGGAGGCCGGCAGACCCGCCGCACCCGCTCGGTCCTGCGCAGTTTCTTTGTCCTCGGATGCTACGTCAAGAAGGTGGAAACAACTGGGGGAGGGCTCTGGTCGCACACGAACCCGCCCGACCGGGCTATATCAAGTCTCGCCGGCGCGTTTCGCGCCAGGCGGCAGGTGCCCCCGTTCGTTTTGAGCCCCTCGCTGCTTGCCCGCTCGCTTGCGCGCGTCCTGTTCGGCCTTGGCGTACAAGCTGGCCGCCCCATTCACGATCGCATTGTCGCCGCGAGCCTTGCCGACCCCCAAACCGACTCCAAATGCTCGCGCGTTCTCAGGGGAACGAAGTGGGTCGATCGCCGATCGCGCCCCCTTCGTCGCTGCCCGGTCTTTCCTCCGCCATCCGCCCATAAGAGCCTCCCGTCGCTAGGCGTCGCCGGAGCGTAGTGGGTTTTCTTGCACGTTGCGCGGTGGGCGCCGCCATTGTCGATGCGCAGGGCCCGCGTCCTCGTCGGGCGACGCATGGCGGGCGTCGGCGAGGGGGCACGGCCCGCGCCACGGAAGACCCGTCTCTTCGCTCCTCGTTCTTTGCGAGGGCCGACGGGTCGGGTCAAAGAAGCCGTCCATGGGCGGCGAGGTCGTCACGTATAAAGCCGAGGCAGCCGTCGACGGCGTCGACCAATGCCCACTGCATCCTCGGCAGGAGAAGGGAAATCTGCTTCGACCGCGAAGACGTGGGAGGCCTCGCGCAATTCGTCGCATGGCCCGTGGCTCCCAGATCATATCGGTCGCGCAGTAGCTTCGGTCGACGGTCCTCGTCGCCTATCGACATACGGGTGGGGAGCCCGTTTGGTGTGCGGGAAATGACTTCGAGGGTGGCGGGGGCCGTCGGGCGCAAACGCGGGGCGCCGGTATTCCTCAGGAAGCGCTGACCGTGCGTCCTTGCCGACACCAAGGAGTAGCAGCGCCACCGCCGAAGCGCTCCGTCGAGGAAGTGGGCGCCGACCCACCCGGTTTCGAGCCCAAGCGCGACGGGCGTGTGGGGCGCTGATGCACTGGGGCAGTCGCTCACGGCGTCGTCGCTCGCGGCACGTCCGGGGCCGACCGCGACCGATCCCCTCCCATGCGAACGCCGAGGCGCTGGGCTAGCGGTTCGTCGCGGCAGTGGCGAGTGTGCCCGCAAGCCCGTGACCGGCACAAACAGGCCGCGAGCCAGCCATGCCAAATCGCAGACTCACCACGAGGCGGCCGGCCAAGCCGGCAAGGAGAGGGTGGGCTCGCCTTGCCGGCCTAGCAGGGTGTGACCGGCGAGGGCCGGTCGGCTCGCGGCTACCGGGAACGCATCAGGGGCGTCCGCTGCCTGCCGGGCTCATCGCCGTCCCGGCATGTCCGCCATAACCACTGATGTCCGCCGTGGCCCGGTAACCGCTGAGCTCTGTGCTGTCGACACGCGCGCCGCCTTTGGGGGTTCGGCGGCGCACGGAACGCAGGTTTGGAGGGGCCCAGCCGCAACGATCCTTTGTCTACCGTCGCACTTGGATCCACGGTGAACCCGTCCCCTCCGTGAGGGCCGGTACCACGCGTACTGGCTCTCAAGTCACATTGTTGTTGGTAAGCGCTCAGAACAACAGCGTGCTAACTGGCGTCTTCGCGTGGTGGTGGTAGCACCCCTAATGTTGCGCCACGCAGCCCGAGCCCACCAACGGCCAAACCCGCCCCCTGCGGGTCGTCGTCGCCGACGACTGGTACCTCGTGCGCGAGGGCGCACGCAGCGCGCTGTCGTCCATCGCGGGCATCGAGGTGGTGGGCACGGCGGGCGACGCGGTGGAGCTGATGAAGGTGCTGGAGGAGCTGGTGCCCGACGCCGCCCTGCTCGACGTCCGCATGCCGCCCACGCACCGCACCGAGGGCATCGACGCGGCCCACGTCATCCGCCGGCGCTGGCCGGCCATGGGCGTGGTGATTTTGTCGCAGTTCGACGACCCCGAGTACGCCCTGGAGCTGCTGCGGGACGGCTCCAACGGGCGCGGCTACCTGCTCAAGGAGCGGCTGGGGGCGCCCCTGCAGCTGGCGGAGGCGCTGCGGGAGGTCGCCGCCGGCGGGTCGATCCTCGACCCCAAGGTGGTGGACGGGCTGCTCGAGGCCCAGCGGCGGCGCAGCCGGTCCCGCTTGCACGGGCTCACCGAGCGTGAGCACGAGGTGCTCGGCTTGATGGCGGGCGGGCGCACCAACGCCGCCATCGCCCGCACGCTCACCCTGTCCGAGCGCGCCGTCGAGAAGCACATCAACGCCATCTTCCGGAAGCTGGGCCTCAGCGAGGAACTAGATACGAACCACCGGGTGGCGGCGGTGCTGTTCTTTCTTCAGCGGCAGACGACGTAGCGGGGAACCGAGCCACCACCGTCGTGCCTGCGCCGGGCGCGCTGGTGATGGACAGGTGGCCGCCGAAGGAGCGCACCCGGTCCTCCATGTGGAGCAGGCCGCCCCGGCGGGAGGCGCCGGAGGCGGCAGCTGCGACCGTGCCGGCGGCGTCGAAGCCGCGGCCGTCGTCGTGGAGCTCGACGCGCAGTTCCCCGCCCGCCACCGACAGCGTGATCGTCAGCTCGGTCGCGGCCGCGTGCTTGAGGGCGTTGGTGATGCTCTCGCACAGCAGGAAGTAGGCCCCGCTCTCGATGTCCATCGAGACCCGCGGGAGCGGGTCGGGCGTGACCGCCAGGGTCGACTCGACCGGGAGGCGGCTGGCGTAGGTACGGACCGCCGCGGCCAGGCCCCGGTCCCGCAGGATGGCGGGGTAGAGGTCGTGGCTGACCTCGCGGAGGCGGACGATGGTTTGGTCCAGCTCGGCGCCGATGGCCTGGAGCAGTTCGGGGTCGGTGGCGTCGCCCGCCAGCCCCAGGCGCATACGCAGCACGACCAGTTCCTGCTGGATGCCGTCGTGGAGGTCGCGGGCCAGGCGGCGGCGCTCCTCGTCCTGGGCGGCGACGATGCGCTGCGAGCTCTCTTGCAGCTCGGCGGTCTGGCGTGCGACCACGGCCAGCTTGGCCTGCAACTCCTCGCGCATGTGCTCGAGGGCGCCCGCCAGCCGGGCGATCTCGTCGCTGCCCTGGGCGACGAAGCGGCGGTCGAGGTCGCCGCCGGCGATGCGCTCGGCAGTGGCGGCCAGGTTCACCAGGGGCTGGGTGAGGGCCCGGAACAGGACCCACCCCAGGATCAGGGCCAGGACGGCGAGCAACGCGCCGGTGAGCAGCCGCCGCACGCCGAGGGCGCGGTCCAGCGGCGCGGCGGGGTCGTCGAGGGCGATGCCCAAGGCCCCACCGACGGGATCGCCCGCCGACAACCCCACCGAGACGTAGGCGACCACGCTGGCGACGCCGTCCAGCCGCACCGCTTGGGGCTTCGCCGGCGGTCGCCCGCCCACGCCCCTGTCGTACGCGGGCGCCGTGGCCGCGCTCTCGGTGAGCGTGCTCCCGGCCACGCGGCCGCCGGCGACGAGGACCACGTTGGGCAGCTCGCCCAGCTGGCGGCGGAGCTGGAAGGCCAGCTCGTCGCCGAACCGCAGCCCGCCCAGCAGCACCAGCGGACGAGGACCGCTGCCCAGCGGCACCGGCACCGACTGCACGTACCTGCCGTCATTGGTGCGCAGCAGGCGGCTGGTGGGCTCCGGCGTGAACGACTGCCCGCTGCGCCCGAGCGGCAGCACCGGGGCCACCTTGCCGACGCTCACCGGATCGGCCAGCGCGGTCCCGTCGGTGTTCAGCAGATCGAGCTGGTCGAGCTGCAGGTTGGTGGCCTCCACGCCCAGCCGGGCGAACAAGTCGGCCCGCCGGGCGGGCTCGGTGAGCCCGTCGGCCACCAGGCGTTCCCCGACCGTGCGCAGGCTCAGGGTCAACGTGCGCTGGCGCTCGGTGAAGGCCTCTTGGAGCACCCTGAGGTTGCTGGTGGCCACCTCGGCCGTCTGCTCGGCGACGGCGTCGTGGGTCAGGTGGGCGTCCACCAGCGCGGTGACCGACGTCGAGACGACGAGCACGACCACCAGGGCGCCGAGGACCTTGCCCAGCACCGAAGAGCGGAGCCGGAGGAACGCCGGGCGGGCCGGCGGGTGCGCCGGGGTCCCCGCCACCCGCTAGGACGGGCCGATCGAGGCGACCGCCCGCACCTGCGCCGCGGCCAGCGCCGCCTTGGGGTTGGCCCGCTCCCGCAGCACCTGGTTGAGGGCCTGGTCAAAGGCCAGGGCGGCGTCGTGGAGGGCGCCCAGGATGGGGACGTGGGCGGTGTCGAGCTGCTGAACGAACACCGCGAGCAGGGGCTGCTCGAAGTAGGCGTCGGCGAGGACCCGGGGGCGCGTCGGCAGCCGTCCCTCCTCCTTGGCGAACCGCAGCGCGTACGGGTCCGATGTGAGCAGCTGCATGAACTCGAAGCCCAGCTCCCGGTGGGCGGCGCCTTTGGGGATCCACAGGCTGCTCCCGCCCATGGCCGTGCCCCGGGTCGTGCCCGTGAGCCCGCTCGGCATGAGGGCGACGCCGAACTTGGCGGTCGGGGCCTCTTTGAGGACCTTGACCAGGTCCCACGAGCCGCTGGCGTACATGGCGACGTTGCCCGAACGGAATAGGGCGTAGGCGTCGGTGGAGCGGGCGTCGGGGCCGGCGGGGCCGAACGCCACCCCCTCGTCCACCAGGCGCTGGAGGTAGCCGAGGGTGTCGACGACGGCGGGCTGGTCGAGGCTGAACTGGGGCCGGCCGTCCGCGCCCACCCGCACCAGCTCTCCGCCGTTGGCGGTGATCCACCCGAAGGTCACCCACGTGTCGACGGGCACGACCAGGCCCCGGCGCGAGCCGTCGGCGCTGGTCAGGCCCCTGGCGAGGGCCTCGAACTGGCCGAAATCCATCGACGGGTTGGGTGGGGTGAGGCCGGCGGCGCGGAACTGGTCCACGTTGTAGAGCAGGGCCATGGCGTTGGTGTCCAAGGGGAGGCCGTAGCGGCGGCCGCCCCACGTCACGTCCTCCAGCGCCCCCTGGAGGTACTCGCCGGCGGTGACTTTGTGCTTCTTCCAGAGGTCGTCGACGGGATCGGCCAGCTCCTGGCCGGCGCCGGTGACGGCGTGGCCTTGGACGACGTCGGGCGGCGCGCCGGCCGAGATGCCGGCCCGCACGGCGTCGGTCATGGCCCGGATGGGACCTTTGTCGGTTTGGATGCGGACGTTGGGGTGGGTCCGCTCGAACTCGCGCACGGCGTCGTTGTACGGAGCGGTCACCCAGTCGTCGGTCATGATGACGTGGACGACGGTCGTGCTGTTCTTGCCGCCGCCCCCCGACCCGCAGGCGCCCGCGACCAGGACCGTCGCCAGGGCGGCTGCCAGCCACCGGACCTTCCCCCTCACGGCGGTGAGTCTACTGAGGCTGCCGATTGGAGGGTCGACGGCTCTGCGTCGGCGGCCTGACGGAGGGCCGCCACTCGCCGGCGTCTCAGGGCGAGAGGCGGAGCTCCAGCTGTTCGAGGCGCTCGATGAGGGCGCCGGGCTCGGTGCCGAACATGCCCGCGATGGCCCGGATGTCGTCGCGGCGGATCGTCAGCATGCGGCCGTTGAAGTCCTGGCGCATGACCTGGATGCTGTTCAGGTACTGGCGGACCATCTCCAACTCGGGATCGGCGACATCGCGGAAGCGTGCCAGGTCGAAGGTCACCTTCTCGCGGGCCTTGTCGGGGGAGGGCAGGGTCCGTTCGCCGTCCTCACCGTCGCTCGCCCCGGCCCCCAGGGACGAGCCCATGGCCCGGTCGAGCTCGGCGTTGGGCGGCAGCAACTGGTCGACGGGGACGTTGTAGTAGCCCGCCAACCGCTGGAGCCGGGGGACGGAGATGATCCGCTCGCCCCGCTCGTACGCGCCCAGGACCGATGCCTTGAACTCGTGGCTCGAGGCGGCCTCGACCTCTTGCAGCGAGAGCCCCTTCTGCCGCCGGATCGCCCGCAACCGTTGCCCGACCCGCCGAGCGTAGGCTTGCGCCGGGCTCGCCGTCGGGCTGTCGTCGTCCACCCCAGCCCCCCTTAGCTGTTCCCCATTTCACAGAATACTGCGACCCTGGGTCCCGCGGCAACGACGAAGAGTGGCAAAAGGTCAGGCTGACGACACAATTCCGCCCCTCAGCGCGGCCAGAAGGGCGCCGACGGCGATTGAGGCGGTTTCGGCGCGCAGGACGTGGGGGCCGAGCTTCATACGGGGAGCGCCGAGGGCCAGCTCCTCGGGGGCCCACCCGCCTTCGGGGCCGACGAGCACGAGCGCGGCCAGGCTCGGGCGGTCGCCGTCGGGGTCGGCGAGGGTGGCGCCGGGACGGGCGACGAGGGCTGCGAACGTCGCCAGCTCCTCCACCTCGGGCAACCACGCCCGCCGGGACTGGGACGCCGCCTCCCGGGCGACGCGCCGCAGCCGCTCGACGTGGCGCGGGCGCTCGGGCTCGGCCCAGCGCACCACCGAGCGGGCGGCCGCGAACGGCACGATCCGGTCGACGCCCAGCTCGGTCAGCTTCTGGACGGTCAGTTCGGGCTTCGCGCCCTTGGTGAGGGCGAAGGCGACGGCGAGGGGCGGCGACGGCGCGGGCTCGACGACCACCTCCCCGTCCGGGCTGAGCGCAGGGCCGAGCCGGCAGGGCCGCCAGCGGCCCTCCCCGTCCGACACGGTGATTGCGTCGCCGGCGCGCAGCCGCAGCACGCGTTCGAGGTGATGGCGATCGTGGGGGTCCAGCTCGGGCCGCTCGACGTCGGCCACGAACACGTGGGCGCTACTTGAACGCAGAGCGGATCTTGCTGAAGAAGCCGGAGTCGGCGGAGGCGACTTCCTCGCCCCGTTCCGCCGCGAACTGGCGGAGGAGGTGCTCCTCTTCCTTGGTCAGCTTGTCGGGCGTCTCGACCTGGATCTTCACCTGGAGGTCGCCGCGCCCGCGCCCGTCGACGTGGGGGACGCCGCGCCCGCGCAGGTGGAACACCCGCCCGCTCTGCGTGCCACGGGGGATCACCAGGTCCTCGGTGCCGTCGAGGGTCTCGAACCGGATGTAGGCGCCGAGGGCGGCCTGGGTGAACGGGACCTCGAGGGTGTGGATCAGGTCGAAGCCCTGGCGCTGGAAGCGATCGTGCGGGCGGACCCGCAGGTGGACGTAGAGGTCGCCCCGGGCGCCGCCTCGGGGTCCGGCGCCGCCCATCTCGGGGAAGCGCAGCGTGTTGCCGTTGTCGACGCCGGCGGGGATGTCGACCGGGTAGGCCTGTTCCCGCAGCCGGCGGCCCTCCCCGTGGCAGTCCGGGCAGGGCGCCCGGACGACCTCGCCCATGCCCCCGCAGCGGTTGCAGCGGCCGGTGGTGACCATCTGGCCGAGGATGGACTGGCGAACCTGGCGGATCTGGCCGGTGCCGTTGCACGGGCCGCACGGCTCCGCCCGGGTGCCGGGACGGGCCCCGGTGGCGCCGCACGTCTCGCAGGCGAGCGGCACGCGCACGCGGACTTCCTGGGTGCCGCCGAACACGGCGTCGGCGAAGGCCAGCTCCAGGTTGACCTCGAGGTTGGGCCCTGGCGGCGGCCCGGCCCGGCCCCGGCGACCGCCTCCGGCCCCGCCACCGCCGAAGGGGCTGCCCGATCCGAAGAACTGCTCGAAGATGTCGCTCAAGCCGGCGGCGAAGGTCTCGGAAGTGAACCCTCCGGCGCCGCCGCCACCCGTCCCCCGCAGCCCCTCGATGCCGAACATGTCGTAGCGCCGGCGGCGCTCGGGGTCGCTCAGGGTCTCGTACGCCAGAGCGACCTTCTTGAACTCCTCGGTGGCGGCTGGGTCGCTGTTGGTGTCGGGGTGGAGCTCGCGCGCCAGCTTGCGGAAGGCGCGCTTGATCTCGTCCTCGGTCGCCTGGGGGCTTACCCCCAGGAGCTGGTAGAAGTCCTCCACGGGGCTGGGCTTATCCTTCCCGCAGGGCCTTGCCGAGGCGCTGGCTGACCACGCCGACGGCAGCCATGGCCTGCGGGTAGTTCATGCGGGTCGGGCCGAGCACGCCGACGGTGCCGATCTTCACCCCGTCGTACTCGTAGGGCGCCACCACCAATGAGCACTGGGCCAGCGGCTCCACGCCGTGTTCGGCCCCGATGGCGACGCTGAGGCGGTCGTCGTGGATGGCGTGGCGCAGCAGGCTCACCAGCACGTATTGCTGCTCGAGGATGGCCAGCACGCGGCGCACCGTCTCGATGGCGTCGAAGGTGGTGGCCATCTGGGCCGCGCCGCCGACGAACACCAGCTCGGGCTCGACCGACACCGCTCGTTCGAGGGCGTGGCGGGCCTGGGCGGCGATGCGGTCGGTGACGTCGTCGCCCGTGCTCGGCACGGTCGGGTCGGCGCGACCGTCAAGCGGGTGGCCCGAGAGGTGGGCGCTCAAGTGGGCGCCGACGACAGCCAGGTCCTGCGCCGGCCGGTCCGGGGCGATCTCGACGACGGCCTTGCGCACGCTGCCGTCCGAGAGGATGGCGACGGCCAGCGCGGTCTGGGTCCCCAGCCCGACGACCTGCACGGTCCGCACGGTGGCCGCGTCTCGCGCCGGCGCCACGACCAGCGCCGCGTAATGGGTGAGCTCCGACAGCAGGCGCGTCGTGTCGTTCAGCATCTGCTCGATCTCGCCGTGGGCGCGGGCGAAGAAGTCCTGCACGCGCTGGCGCTGGCCGTCGGGGAGGGCAGGCGTGAGATGGTCGACGAAGAAGCGGTAGCCCTTGTCGGTGGGCACCCGGCCCGCACTGGTGTGGGGGTGGTCGAGGAAGCCGTCGCGCTCCAGCACGGCCAGCTCGTTGCGCACCGTGGCCGACGAGACGGGCAGGCTCGTGGCCCGCACGACCGTGGCTGATGCGACGGGCTGAGCCGTCTCGATGTACTCCTCCACCACGGCCTTGAGGATGGCCGCCTTGCGTTCGTCGAGCATGTTGGCAACCGATGATACCGAGCACCCACGGGTTTCCCGGGTTCGAGGCGCGTAGGGTGGCCGCTCGCCTGTGACCGGACCATTCCTCCGAGTTGTCGACCCCCACGTGGGGTTCGAGCTGGCGGCGGGCGAGGTGCTCACCGTCGTCGGCCCCAACGGGGCCGGGAAGTCCACCCTGCTGCGGGCCATCTCGGGGCCATCGGGCCAGGTGGGGGGCCGCTTCGCCGGCCCGGTGGCGGGCCGGCCCGCCGGCCGGGTGGCGGGCCGGTTCGGCGGCCAGGTGGCGGTGCGCGGGCGGGTCGCCCATGTGCTGGAGGGGCGGCGCGTGTTCGCCACCCTCACGGTGGAGGAGAACCTGCGGGCGGGCGGGTTCCGGCTGCGCCGCCTGGGCCGGGCCGCCGTCGCCGAGCGGGTTACGTGGGCAATGAGCCGGTTCCCGATGCTCGCCGCCCGGTCCGGCGTGTCGGCCGGCCGGCTGTCCGGGGGCGAGCAGCAACTGCTTGCCATTGCGACCGGACTGGTGTGCGCGCCCGACGTGTTGCTGCTGGACGAGCCGTGCGTCGGGCTGGCGGCGGACGCGATTGCGCTGGTCGCCGCGATCGTCGCCGAGACGGGCGCCGCCACGGTGGTCGCCGAGCCCTACGCCACCCTGTTCCCGTCGTCGCCGGTGCTGGCGCTCGGCCCCACCTCCGCGAGCTCTCCGCGCGCTGAGCGTCCATGACCCCCAATGACGCGGAAGCGTTGCTCGTGGTGGAGGGGTTGGCGCTGCGGTACGGCGCGGTGGTGGCGCTCGACGGGGTGACGTTCGCGGTG
>JAHFUQ010000108.1 GCA_023265045.1 Acidimicrobiia bacterium | reverse complement strand
CGGCCCCGCCCGTGGGGTTCGACCGGCCGGGCGCCGGGGGACCGGCGCCGGCGCCCGGCGGGCGGGCCCGCATCTCGACCCTGCCCACGGGCGGGCCGCCCATCCCGCCCGGCGTCGCCCGCGCCAAGGACAGCCGGGACGTGGGAACACGCGTCGTCACCGGCGCCATCGCCGTGGGCGTGCTGCTGGTGGCGGCGGCCATCGGCCCGGCGATGATGGCCTTCCTGGTCGCCGTCGCCCTCACCATGGCGACCGCCGAGTTCTACAACGCCTGCCGCAAGAGCGGGTACCACCCGGCCACCCTGCTCGGCCTCGTCGGCGCCCCGGCCATGGCCGCCGCCGTGTACTGGCGGGGGCTCGACGCCTATCCCCTGGTGCTGTCCCTGTTCGTCGTGTTCAGCATGCTCTGGTACCTCACCGGGGTGGTGCGGGCCCGGCCCACGATGAACATCGCGGTGACGCTGCTCGGCTTCCTCTACGTCAGCTTCCTCGGCTCCTTCGCCATCCTCATCCTGGCGTGGGTCAAGGGGCTGATCCTCACGCCCGCCCGTGACGACGTGGTCGGGATCCTGCTCGGCGCCATCCTCGCCACCGCCGCCTTCGACATCGGCTGCTACTTCGTGGGCCGCTCGATGGGCAAGACGCCCCTGGCCCCTGCGGTCAGCCCCAACAAGACGGTCGAGGGGCTGGTCGGCGGGGCGCTGGCGGCGGTGTTCGTCTGCGTGGCCGTCGTGCGCGCCATCGGGCCGTGGGACGGAGGCAAGGCCTTCTGGCTGGCAATCGTCGTGTCGGTGGCGGCGCCGCTGGGCGACCTGTGCGAGTCGATGATCAAGCGGGACCTGGGCGTCAAGGACATGGGCGCCCTGCTCCCCGGCCACGGCGGGGTCCTCGACCGCATCGACGCCCTGCTGTTCGTCGTCCCCGCCGTCTACGCGCTCGCGCGGGTCGTCTTTCCCTGAAAACCGTCAGCCTGGTCGGCTCCACGGGGTCGATCGGGACCCAGGCCGTCGACGTGGTGCGGGCCGAGCCCGACCGCTACCGCGTGATCGCCCTGGGCGCGAACCGGTCCGTGGGCGCGCTGGCGGTGCAGGCCAAGGAGCTACGGCCCGAGCGGGTCGCCATCGCCGACGCCGGCTTGGAGGACGAGCTTCGGGCGGCGGTGCCCCGCGGCACCGAGGTCTGGGCCGGGCCCGGCGCGCTCGAAGCCATCGCGCGAGACGCCGAGGTCGTGGTGAACGGGGTGGTCGGCTTCGCCGGCTTGCCCGTCACGCTGGCCGCGCTGGCTGCGGGCCGCCGGCTGGCGCTGGCCAACAAGGAATCCCTGATCGCCGCCGGCCCGGTGGTGCAGCGGGTGCGGGCCACACCGGGGGCGGAGATCATCCCGGTCGACTCCGAGCACTGCGCCGTCCACCAGTGCCTGCGCGGCGGCGGGCGGGGCGAGGTGCGGCGCATCGTGCTCACCGCCAGCGGCGGGCCGTTCCGGGGCCGCTCGGCGGGCGACCTGGCCCGTGTCACGGTCGAGGACGCCCTCGCACATCCGACGTGGCGGATGGGGCCGAAGATCACCGTGGACTCGTCCACCCTCATGAACAAGGGCCTCGAGGTCATCGAGGCCCACGAGCTGTTCGGGCCGGCGACGGGCATCGGGTACGACTCCATCGACGTGGTCGTGCACCCGCAGTCGATCGTGCACTCGATGGTCGAGTTCCGCGACGGCGCCACCGTCGCCCAGCTGTCCGAACCCGACATGCGCCTGCCCATCAGCTACGCCCTGGCCTACCCCGACCGGGGCGAAGCGGAGTTCGGCGCCCTCGACTGGGCCGCCGCCCGCTCCCTGGACTTCGAGCCCCCCGACCGTGACGCCTTCGCGTGCCTTGACCTCGCCTACCAGGCGGGGCGCGCCGGCGGCACCGCGCCGGCGTGGCTGAACGCCGCCAACGAGGTGGCCGTGCAGGCGTTCCTCGACCACCGCATCCCCTGGACGGCGATCGCCGAGGTCATCTCCGAGACCCTGGACGCCCACGATGGAACAGACCCGACCGGCGCCGACGTTGTGATGGAAGCCGACCGGGTGGCTCGCGTGCGGGCGCGCCAGGCAGTAGAACGGAGAGTCGTCACGCCATGAGTCAGACCACCGAACAGCCGACGCCGCCGACGGACGCGGCGCCCGAAAACGCCCGCCGCCTGCTCGTGCTGATCGGCGTCGTGGTCGGCGTCATCGTGCTGTCGCTGGTCACCGGCGCGTTCGCGGCCGTGGCGTTCGTGCTGGCGATCATCGCCTCGGTGCTGATCCACGAGGGCGGGCACTTCCTCGCCGCCCGCAAGGCGGGCATGAAGGCCACCGAGTACTTCGTGGGTTTCGGGCCCCGGCTGTGGTCGATCCGCAAGGGCGAGACGGAGTACGGCGTGAAGGCCATCCCCGCGGGCGGCTACGTGAAGATCCTCGGGATGAGCAGTATGGAAAAGGGGATCGACCCCGCCGACGAGCCCCGCACGTACCGGCGGGCGACGTACCCGCGCAAGCTGGCGGTGACGGCGGCCGGCGTCGTGATGCACTTCGTGATCGCGTTCGTCCTGCTCATGGTCGTGTGGACCCTCGTGGGCGTCCCCAACGGCGACAAGCCCCTCCTCGAGATCGGGTCGATCAGCAAGCTGAAGTCCGGCCCCAGCCCGGCCGAGCAGGCGGGGTTCAAGCTGGGCGACACGATCGTGAGCGTGGACGGGCGCGCCATCGCCAGCTGGAAGGAGCTGCCGCCCTACATCCGGGCCCGGCCGGGCCAGACGATCACCTTCGTCGTGGACCGCGACGGCCAGCGCGTGACCCTGGAGGCCACCCCCGTCAACGGGAACCCCAAGGGCGAGAAGGTCGGCTTCATCGGGATCGGGGCCAAAACGGAGATCGAGCGGGTCAACCCGATTGTGGCCGTCGGCCGTTCCGCCCAGGACGTCGGGCAGCTCACGGTCGGGTCGGTGAAGGCACTGGGCTCGTTCTTCGCCCCCGGGTCGCTGAAGGACTACGGCAACCAGATCACCGGCAGCCAGAAGAGCGACCCCGATGCCCGGCCCATCTCGGTGGTGGGCGTCACCCGCATCGCCAACCAGGTTGGGCTGTTCGACTTCTTCGCCCTGCTGATCATGCTGAACGTGTTCTTCGGCGTCTTCAACGCTGTCCCCCTGCCGCCGCTGGACGGCGGCCATGTCGCCCTCGCCACCTACGAGCGCCTCCGGTCCCGCAAGGGCAAGCGCTACGAAGCCGACGTGGCGAAGTTGATGCCCCTCACTGCCGCGGTCTTGCTCGTCCTGGTCGTGCTGGGCGCCAGCACGGTGCTGCTCGACATCGTCCGCCCCGTCGCCAGCCCGTTCCGATGAGCGTCGCCGAAGCGTCGCTCCGTTGATCGTCGGCGTCGCCGCGCCCCGGCGGGCGACCCGCCAGATCCGCGTCGGCACGGTGCCGGTGGGGGGCGGCGCCCCCGTCAGCGTGCAGTCGATGACGACGACCAAGACGGCCGACGTCGACGGCACACTCGCGCAGATCTTCGCGCTGGCGGGCGCGGGCGCCGACATCGTCCGGGTCACGTGCAACGAGCCCGAGGCGGCCATCGGCCTGGCCGAGATCCTGCCCCGCTCGCCGGTGCCGATCGTGGCCGACATCCACTACCAGTACCGGCTGGCGCTGGCCGCGCTGGAGGCGGGCGTGCAGTGCCTGCGGCTCAACCCGGGCAACATCCGCAAGGCCGACCAGGTCAAGCTGGTCGCGGAGGAGGCCAAGGCCCGGGGCGTGCCCATCCGCATCGGCGTCAACGCCGGCTCGCTCGACCCCGACCTGTACGACAAGTACGGCGGGCCTACGGCCGAGGCTCTGGTCGCGTCGGCGCAGCGGGAGCTGGGCTATTTCGCCGAGGTCGGGTTCGAGGACGTCAAGATCTCGGTGAAGGCGTCGAGCGTGCCGCTCATGATCGAGGCCTACCGCCGGCTGGCCGAGGTGACCGACCACCCGCTGCACCTCGGCGTGACGGAGGCGGGGCCGCCGCCGGCCGGGCTGATCAAGTCCACCGCCGGCATCGCCACCCTGCTGGCCGAGGGCATCGGCGACACCATCCGCTATTCGTTGACCGCCGACCCTGTCGAGGAGGCCAAGGCGGGCCGCCAGCTGCTGGAGGCGATGGGCCTGCGGGAGCGCAAGACCGTCGATCTCATCGCCTGCCCGTCGTGCGGGCGGGCCGAGGTCGACGTGATCCGGGTGGCCGAGGAGGCGCAAGCGGCGCTGGCGGGCCGCCAACTGCCGATCCAGATCGCAGTGATGGGCTGCGTCGTCAACGGGCCGGGGGAGGCGCGCGGCGCAGACCTCGGTATCGCCGCCGGGCGCGGCAAGGGCCACCTGTTCGTGCGGGGCCAGGTCGTTCGCGTGGTGCCGGAGGCGCGCATGGTCGAGGCGCTGGTCGAGGAGGCGGAGCGGCTGGTGGCCGAAGGGTTCGAGGCCCGGTTGGCGGCCGCCGAGGCGGGGGCGGCCGAGGAGGCCGAGGCCACCCGCCAGGCGCTGATGGCGGACCAGGGGGACGACGCCAACGACGTCGGCGAGCGGATCGAACTGATCAGGAAGAAGTTTTCCGCGTAATTGGGGGCCTGAGCCGCCAACCGCGCGGAGTCCTGGGAACGGCTGTCAGTAGCGCGAGGCCTGAAGGCGGAACAGCTCGGCGTAGCGGCCGCCGGCGGCCAGGAGGTCGTCGTGCGAGCCGACCTCCTCGATGCGGCCGTCGTGGACGACGACGATGAGATCGGCCATGCGCACGGTCGAGAAGCGGTGCGAGACGAGCAAGGTGACGGCCTGGCCGCCGGCCATCTGGGCGAATCGCTCGAACACCTCGGCCTCGGCGCGGGGGTCGAGGCTGGCGGTGGGCTCGTCGAGGATGAGCAGCACCGGCTCCTCCCGCATGAGCCCACGGGCCAGCGCCACCCGCTGCCACTCGCCCTCGGACAGGTCGACGCCGTCTTCGAAGGTGCGGCCCAACTGGGTGTCGAACCCCGACGGCAGCCGGTGGATGACCGGGGCGGCGCCGGCCCGCTCGGCCGACGAGCCCACGCGCGCCAGGTCCTCCACCGCGGGCAGGTCGCCCACGCCGACGGACTCGCGGGCCACCAGCTGGAAGCGCACGAAGTCCTGGAACGCCACGCTGGTGGCGGTGCGCCACTGCTCCAGGTCCAGGTCGCGCAGGTCGACGCCGTCGACGGTGATGCGGCCCTCGGTGGGGTCGTAGAACCGGCAGAGCAGCTTGACCAAGCTCGTCTTGCCGGCGCCGTTCTCGCCCACCAGGGCCACCGTCGTCCCCGCCGGCAGGTGGAGCGACACGTCCCGCAGGGCGGCGACGTCGCTGCCCGGATAGGTGAACGAGACCTCTTCGAGGGTGACGCCCCGGGCGAGCGGGCGGGGGACGGGCTCGGTTCCGCTGACCACTGCGGGCTGGTAATCGAGCAGCCACAGGTAGCGTTCCCCGGTGTAGCCGAACTCGGCGATCCACGCCGTCTGGCGGGTGGCCGACTGGACGTCGCCCAGGGCGTTGCGGGTGACCTGCACGGTGAGGGCGACGTCGCCGAGGGTGGCCCGTCCCTTGATCGCCTGCCAGCCCACGAAGGCCACCGCGAGCGCCAGCGAGGCGCCGTACAAGGCGCCGCTGGCCACGCTCACCCACGACCGCTTGAGGAGGTCGCGGAACTGGTAGCGGATCATGCGGTCGGTCAAGGCTCGCTGGCGGTCGACCAGCTCCTGGCCCAGGCCGAACAGGCGCACCTCCTTGGCCGCCGCCGGCTCGGTGGCGAGCTTCAGGTAGTGCTCGGCCAGGCGGGCGTCGGGCGCGGTGCGGTCGTAGGTGAGGATGTGCTTGCGCTGCTGGCGGTACTGGAGCAGCACGCCGGGCAGGGCGGCGACCGGCATCAGCACCAGCAGCGGGTGGACGAACGCCAGCAGCACGATGGCGCCGAGGAGGCCGAACACCGTGCTCGACAGCCCGTTCAGGTTGGTGAAGGCGAAGTAGGGGACGTAGCTGCGGTCGCGGACGAGCTTGACCTTGTCGGCGAACTCGGGCCGCTCGAGGTGCTCGAGGCCGGCGGCCTTCCCTGCCACGGCCATGAGTCTCTCCTCGACGGCCTGGCTTACCCGCTCGCCCAGCTCGGCCTGCCAGAGGCCGCCCGAGAGGTCGGCGATGACCCGGGTCAGCACCACCACGCCGAGCACGATCAGTCCCGTGACCCACGCCCGGGTGGGGTCGCCGTCGGTCAGGGCGTCGACGGTGAGCTTCACGCCCAGGGCGATGGCCGTGGTCAGGACGCCCCACACCACGGCGATGACCAGCAGCAGCGACGCCCGGCCCTTCGCCTCGGCCCAGGCCAGCCGCAGGAGGACGCCGTAGGTGCGGACGACTCGTTTCAAGGGCGTCAGTCCAACGACCCGGTGAGCCGGTAGTGGGATGCCTGCATCTCGTACAGGGCCGCGTACCGGTCGCCGGCGGCGACCAGGTCGTCGTGGCTCCCGTCCTCGGCCACCCGCCCGCCGGCCAGCAGGACGATGCGCTCGGCCATGCGGACGGTCGAGAACCGGTGGGAGACGAGCAGGGTCGTGCGGTCCCGGCTCAGGTCGGCGAAGCGCTCGTACAGCTCGTGCTCGATGCGCACGTCGAGGCTGGCGGTGGGCTCGTCGAGCACGAGCAGGTCGGCGCCCCCCGCCTCGCCGTTCGGGCCGCGCAGGCCGGCCACCTGGGCCATCATCGCCCGGGCCAGGGCGATGCGCTGCCACTCGCCGCCCGACAGGTCCACGCCCCCGAACTCCCGAGCGAGCGGCGTGTCCCACCCGTCGGGCAGGTCTTTGATCAGCTCCAGCACACCGACGGCGCGGGCCGCCTCGTCGAGCAAATCCTGATCGCCGGCGCGGCCCACCGCCCCGAACCCCACGTTGTCGCGCGCCGGCAGCTGGTAGCGGACGAAGTCTTGGAAGATGACGGCCATCCGGGCCCGCAGGGCGGCCAGGTCAAGGTCGCGCAGGTCGACGCCGTCGAGGGTGATGCGGCCTTCGGTGGGGTCGTAGAACCGGGCCAGGAGCTTGATGAGCGTCGTCTTGCCGGCGCCGTTCTCGCCCACCAGGGCCAGCGACGAGCCGGCCGGGACCCACAAGTCGAGCCCGTCGAGGACGAGCCGGCCGGCGCCGTGCCCGAACGGCTGGTCCGTGCCCGGGTAGCGGAACGAGACGCCCTCAAACCGCAGCCCGGGCTCGGCGGGCGCCACCCCGCCCGCGTCCCGGGGCGCCCGCACCTCCAGGCGAGGGTCGGTCTTGGCCAGATCCAGGATCTGCATGGCCGGCGGGAGGTAGAAGCTGTTGCGCCGAGCCTGGCCGGCGGTCTGGGCGACGCTCATCACCGACTGGGCCAGGGCGATCGTGGCGGTCATCGAGGCGGTGAAGAGGCCCACGTCGGTGCGCCCGTCGATGGCGGAGGCCAGCATCGCGACGACCGCGAACGACATCGCGGCCAGGCCGATGGCGTTGAGCCCGAGCAGGATGAGCATCGTGCGCCGACGCGACGCCCACATCTCGCGGACACTGGCCAGCCAATGCCCGCGTTGACGGTCGGACGCCCACCGCCCGAGGCCGAACACGCGCAGTTCCTTGCCGCTCTCGCGCGTGACGGCCAGGTCGCGGTAGTAGTCGGCCCGCCGCGCGTCGGGCGATCCTCGCCAGCGGGCCAGGCCGACGACGGCCTGGAACCGCCACATCGCGCCCGCGCACGGCAAGCTGGCCAGGATCACCAGCGCCGGCGCCCACCCCGCATACTCGGCCGCCACCGCGGCCATGGCCGTGACCTGGGTGACCTGCTGGAACACCTGCGCCAACGACTGGAGCGTGTGGACCGGTCCGAAGCCGATCCAGTTCGAGACGAGGAGCTTGTCGCGGAACTCCGGGTCCTCGAACCAGGCCAGGCCGGGCAGGGCGACGGCGGCCTCCATCATCCGCCGCCCGAGGTAGGCCTCGAACCGGCGTTGCAGCCCCCACAGGATCGCCTGCTGGAGCGGCCCCAGCAGCTGGGTCAGGAAGACGGCGCCGGCAATGAGCACCAAGGCGGTGCGCACGGAGTGGCCCGGCGCGGAGGACGCGCCGAGGCGTACGGCGTCGGGCAGGGCGCGCAGGAACCGTCCCGTCTGGGCCACGACCAGGGCGGGCACGACGCCCTGCAGCACGGTCAGGCCGAGCAGCATGCCGGCGAGCAGGGGCGACGACTTGGCGACCAGCCCGAGGCCGCGCCAGGTGGCCCGCAACTCCTGGCGCCCGGTGTATTCGGACGACGGCCGGTTCGATCCGGCGTGCCCACTCGCCACGACCAGACCGTACCGAGGAAACTGCGGGTCTGATGGGGATCGAAGTGCGGGCCGTGACCGACGCCGAGTTGGACGACGCCGTCCGGGCGGTGATGGCGAGCTACGGCCAGCACGCGGGCGACGACGACCTGGCCGACATGCGGGCCCTGGCCGAGCTGGACCGCACGCTGGTGGCCTTCGACGACGGCCGGCCGGTGGGGATGGCCGCCGCCATCACCCTGGAGGTCACCGTGCCCGGGGGCGGGACCGTGACGGGGGCCGGGTTCACCGACATCGGGGTCCTGCCGACCCACCGCCGGCGGGGGGTGCTGACCGCGCTCCTGGGGGCGCACCTGGAGGCGAGCCGGGCGCGTGGTGAGCCGGTCAGCGCCCTGGTCGCGGCCGAGGGCGGGATCTACAACCGGTTCGGCTTCGGCGTTGCGACCTTTGCGTCGTCAGGGGAGCTCGACCCTCGCCGGGGCGGCTTCCTCAGCCCGGTGAACCTGGCCGGGGACCTCCGCCTGCTCGGCCCCGAGGAGATGGTCCTGCTCCTGCCGGAGGCCTACGAGCGCTACCGCCGCGCCCAGCCAGGCGAGGTGAGCCGGAGCGAGGCGTTCTGGGACGTGCTGTTCCATGACCGTGACGGCGCCGGCGCCCGCTTCGCCGTCGCCCACGAAACACCCGGCGGCGACGTGGACGGCTACGCCGTGTACCGCGTCCGCGAGGCGTGGGCGCACGGCTCACCCGCTTTCGAACTGGACGTCGAGGAGCTGGTGACCCCGTTGCCGGCGGTGCGGGCCCGGCTGTGGCGGTTCCTGCTCGACGTGGACCTCGTCGCGAGCGTGCGCGCCGTCAACCTCCCCATCGACGATCCCCTGCGGTGGCTGCTGGCCGACCCCCGGGCGCTGCGCACCACGGCGGTGCGGGACATGTTGTGGGTCCGCCTCGTCGACGTCCCCGCCGCCCTGGCAGCCCGCCGGTACCCGGTGGCGGCGCGGGTGGTGCTCGACGTCGAGGGCGCGGGCGGCGGCCTGCGTGGCTCGAACCCCGTCACGGGCCGGTACCTGCTCGACGGCTCACCCCACGGTGCCGAGTGCCGGCCGTGCGCCGACCAGGGACCCGACCTGAGCATCAACCTGGCCGACCTGGGCGCGGCCTACCTCGGCGGGGTACGGCTGTCGACGCTGGCCCGGGCGGGCCGGGTCGTCGAGCACACGCGGGGCATGCTCGCCCGGGCCGACACCCTGTTCAGCGTCGACCCGCCGCCCCACTGCCAGACCGATTTCTGAGGCGGCCGCCAACCGCCGAATCACGGGCGACGGGCTCTGTATACTGGTTCAGCTCGTCCGTTCGAAAGAGGTGCTGAAGATGCGTGGGCGGTCGGCCCACGCACTTTTATTTTCCAAGGGGAGGTAAGCCCGTGCGCAGCGCTGAAGTGAGCGAGCGGGTCCGCGACCTCGTGGCCCCCTCGTTGGAAGAAGTTGGCCTGGAGCTGTTCGACGTCGAACTGGCGGGAAACGTCCTGCGCATCGTCATCGACCGCGAGGGCGGCGTGGACCTCGACGCCGTGAGCCAAGCCACCCAGCGGGTCTCGGCCCTGCTCGACTGCGACGAAGGCGCGGGCAAGGAGATCGTGCCTGGTCGGTACCTCCTGGAGGTCTCCAGCCCGGGGATCGAGCGCCCCCTGCGCACGCCCACCCACTTCCAGCGGGCGGTGGGGTCGAGCGTCGCGCTCAAGCTGGGGCCCGAAGTCGGGGGCGAGCGGCGGGTCGAGGGCGTGCTGGAGGCGGCGGACGGCGAGGCCGCGACGGTGGGCGGACGAACCATTCCCTACGTGGACATCGAACGGGCCCACATCCGCTTCGTGTGGCCCCAGCCGAACCGAGGAAAGGCAGGCGCCCGCCCATGACGACCAACTTCGAGCTCATGGAAGCGCTTCAGCACATCGAGCGGGAGAAGGGCATTTCGGTCGAAACCCTGCTCGAGGCTCTCGCCAATGCCCTCGTATCCGCCTACAAGCGGATGCCTCAGGCCGCGGAGGAGGCCTTCGTCACCATCGACCCCGACACCGGGGAGATGCACGTCTACGCCCAGGACCTGGACGAGGACGGCAATGTCACCCGCGAGTGGGAGGACACGCCCAACGATTTCGGCCGCATCGCCGCCCAAACGGCCAAGCAGGTCATCCTGCAGCGCATACGCGAGGCCGAGCGGGAGATGAAGTACGAGGAGTACGCCGGACGCGAGGGCGACATCGTCACCGGCATCATCCAGCAGGGCGACTCCCGCTACACGCTGCTTGACCTCGGCAAAGTCGAGGCCCTGTTGCCGCAGGCCGAGCAGGTCCCCTACGAACGCTACGACCCCGGCACTCGGCTGAAGGCCTACATCGTCGAGGTGCGCAAGACGTCCAAGGGCCCCCAGATCGTGGTGTCGCGCACCCACCCCGGGCTCATCAAGCGCCTGTTCGAGCTGGAGGTCCCCGAGATCTCCGACGGCGTGGTCGAGCTGAAGGCCGTCGCCCGGGAGCCGGGCCACCGGACCAAGATCGCGGTCTGGTCGAACGACAGCAATGTCGACCCCGTTGGCGCGTGCGTGGGCGCCCGGGGGGCGCGGGTGCGCATGGTGATGAACGAGGTGCGCGGCGAGAAGGTGGACATCGTCCCGTTCTCGGAGGACCCGCCCGAGTTCGTGATGAAGGCGCTGTCGCCGGCCCGGGTGAAGGAAGTCCGCATCGACGAATCGACCGGGGCGGCGGAGGTCATCGTCCCCGACTACCAGTTGTCGCTCGCCATCGGCAAGGAGGGCCAGAACGCCCGCCTGGCGGCACGGTTGACGGGCTGGCGAGTCGACATCAAGTCGGAGAGCCAGCTCGCCGAGGAGGAGGCCAGCTACGAGGCCCAGGACTGGGCCGAGGGCGAATGGGTCACCGACGACGCCGGGGAGATGGTCTGGAAGCCGGCCGACGGCTCCGAGTCGGTCACGGCCGACCAGTGGACGTCGGGCGAGGGCCCGGAGGGCGGCGATGCCGCGGCCGAACCCCCGACCGCGGCGCCTGAGCCGCAGCCTGAGCATGCTACCGCCGGGGACGGCGAGGCGACGGCATAGGCCCGCGCCGCACCTGCATCGGCTGCCGGCGCGTGGCGTCGCCGTCAGAGCTGGTCAGGGTGGTTGCGGCGCCAGGCGGCGGGTTGCTGGTGGGTCGCCATCAGCCCGGCCGGGGGGCGTGGTTGTGCGCCGGTTCCGAGGCGTGCGTGGCCGCCGCCGGCCGCCGAAAAGCGTTCGCACGAGCGCTGCGGACCGACGTCCGGCCCGACGCCGTGGCCGAGCTGCAAACAAGGTGGGCAGATCGTGCGAGGATGGAAGGGTCTGCGCCGTCCCGGTGGGATGGCCAGGCAAGCCCGGTTCGACCTTCGGATCGGGAACCGCGTGCAGAGGACCAGTAGGAGGATGTAGTCGCTTTTGGCAGCCAGGATTCGGCTCTACGAGTTGGCGCGCGAGCTCGGGCTCTCGAACAAAGAGACGCTCGACCTCTGCGACGCCCTGGGGATCGGCGTGAAGAGCCATTCGTCCAGCATTGAGGACGCACAGGCAGACCGGGTCCGCCGCAAGGCTGACCGCGAGGGGCTTCGTCGCGCCGTACAACCGGAGGAACCCAGCGTGACCACGCCGCCCTCCGCCGCCGACGAGCACGCGCTCAGCGAGGGCCCGGTTCGCTCCGGCGACCCCCGCCGCCTGGTGACGAGCAGCCCGAGCGGTGGCGACCACGACCTTTCCTCCCGGCCCGGCATGGCCCGTTCGCCGGCCGCCTCGTCCACGCCGGCGGCGGCCAACGCCCCGGCCCCGGCCGTGCCGGTGCCGGGGTCCCCTGGGCCGGCCTCGCCCATGCCCTCGCCGATGCCGTCACCGATGCCGACGCCCTCGCCGGCGCCCTCCCCGATGCC
>JAHFUQ010000107.1 GCA_023265045.1 Acidimicrobiia bacterium | reverse complement strand
TCTGCGGCATGGACACGGCGCCGCTCTGCGGCATGGACACGGCGCCGCTCTGCGGCATGGACACGGCGCCGCTCTGCGGCATGGACACGGCGCCGCTCTGCGGCATGGACACGGCGCCGCTCTGCGGCATGGACACGGCGCCGCTATGCGGCATGGACACTGATGTCGCCCTCCGGTGCGGTGACGTCGATGGACCGGCGGGCGCCCGGGCTCTGGGTGACGTTCACCGCGACCACGCCGATGGCGCTGTCGGTCTTCACCTTGTACGGGGCGTCTGGGATGGTGATGTCGACGGGACCCTTGACCGTCCCGACCGACACGCTGTCGGCCACCTTGGTCAGGCCGAGCGTCACGCTGCGCCGCGCCTCGACGTCCACCTGGGTCGCGGCCACACCGACGGCCGAGACCGAGCCGGACTCGGTCTTGGCGACGAGGGAGCGGCCGCCGAGCGTGCGCATGCGCAGCGAGCCGTCTCTCGACGTGACCTCGACGCTCGACGTCATCCCCTCGATGGCGACGTCGGCGCTGCCGGTCGTTACCTCGAGGATCGCACCGGCGGGCGCCTCGATGCGGAAGTCGGTGCGGCACCGCAGCACCAACCCCCCGGGGCACACCCCGATCACGCGCAGCAGCCCGCCGGTCACGCGCTGGGTCGTCGCCGACGGCGACCCGACGAAGGAACTACGGCTGCGCACGACCCGGGCGTCCTTCCCGGGCACGCCGGCGATCTCCACCCGCCCGGCGTCGACCGCCACGACGATGCGCTCGACCGGGCCGCTCAGGGAGTACGAACGGGTGTCGTGGTGGCGGAGGAGCGCGAGCAGCACGAGGGCGGCGACGAGGGCGAGGGCAATAGCGGCCGTCGCCTTGAGGATCGTGGGCCAGCGCACGCGCCGCGGCGGCTCGATGGAGTCCCACCGCTCGACGTTCAGATGCTGCGCCACGGCCGGGAATGTTGCCACCACGGCGTTCTCCGGAGGCGAAGCGACCCAAAATGTCGGCTCGGCTCCGCAGAAGGCGGTGGCGCGGTGGTCCGCCGGCTGCCCGCCGGCGTGTCGGTTACAGCCGGCTCAACCGCTCCTCGGTCTTGGCCAGCAGGTCGCGGAAACGCTTGAGCTGGTCGGCGACAGGGCGGGGGCCGGCCCCGCCCGGGGTGGTGCGGCGGCCGACGGCCGCGCCCGGCTCCAGCAGCGCGAGGGCGTCCGGGCCCAGGTCGGGGTGGGCGTCGACCAGCTCGGCAAGGGGGACGCGGCGCTCGGCGGCGTCGCGCACCAGGCTCCCGACCAGGGAGTGGGCCGTCCGGAAGGCCATGCCCCGCGCCACCAGCCACTCGGCCAGATCGACCGCGCTGGCGTCGGCCGCGTCGGCGGCGGCGGCCATGCGCTCGTCGTCGAACGTCGCCGTCGCCATGAGGCCGTTCAGGGCGGCCAGCACGGCGATCGTCTGGTCGACGGCGTCGAACAGGGGCTCCTTGTCCTCCTGGAGGTCGCGGTTGTACGACAGCGGCAGCCCCTTGAGGGTGGCGAGGAAGCCGGTCAGGTGCCCGATGAGCCGCCCCGCCTTGCCCCGGGCCAGCTCGGCCACGTCCGGGTTCTTCTTCTGTGGCAGCATCGAGCTGCCCGTCGCCCAGGCGTCGTCGAGGCGCATGAACCCGAACTCGCTCGACGTCCACAGCACGATCTCCTCGC
Source organism: Acidimicrobiia bacterium (assembly GCA_023265045.1). Taxonomy (GTDB): domain Bacteria; phylum Actinomycetota; class Acidimicrobiia; order Acidimicrobiales; family AC-14; genus JAHFUQ01. Next base: position 10,737 of record JAHFUQ010000107.1, on the reverse strand, counting down.
CCATGCGGGAGAGGTGCACGCCGAGCAACGCCAAGGCGAACAAGGCCTCGGCCACGAAGTCGCGGTCGGACACGGCGTCGAGGGAGTTCTCGAACCGGGCCAGGAAGCCGAGCGCCTCGCCGGTGGCGTCGGGGTCGAGGGGCAGCGACGAACCGGCCAGGGCGCCGGCGCCGAGGGGCGACACGTCGAGGCGGTGGCGGCAGTCGAGGAGGCGGTCGACGTCGCGGGCCAGGGCCCACCCGTGGGCCAGCAGGTGGTGGGCGAGCATGACGGGCTGGGCCCGCTGCATGTGGGTGTAGCCCGGGAGGTAGTAACCGTGGGCCGCGGCCGGCTTGGCCCGGTCGTAGAGCGTGCGCTCGAGGTCGACGACGCGCCGCACGACGTCGCGCAGCGCCCGCTTGGTGAACAGCCGGAGGTCGGTCGCCACCTGGTCGTTGCGGCTGCGGCCGGCGTGGAGCTTGGGGCCGACGTCGCCCGCCAGCTCGGTGACGCGCCGCTCGATGGCGGTGTGGATGTCCTCGTCGGACGGCAGGAACTTGAACGACTCGCCTGCCAGCTCCTCCTCCACCCGGCTGAGGGCGGCCATCAACACGCTCGCCTCCTGGGTGGTGAGCAGGCCGGCGCGCTCCAGGCCGCCGACGTGCGCCTTGGACCCGGCGACGTCGTCAGGGGCCAGGCGGGCGTCGAACTGGATGCTGCGCGACAGCGTCCACAGCTCGTCCGCCGACTCGCCCGCGAACCGCCCGCGCCAGAGGGTCATTTCGCGGGAGGGGGGCAGGCCCCCCTCCCGGCCACCCCCCTTGAAGGCGCTTCGGCCGGCCGTCCCGCCCGGCCTCCGCCGTTTCTCGGACGGGCAGACGGCGGGGGCCCCGAAGGCGCCGGGGGCGTCCGCCCGAGGTTTGACATCTCGGGCAAGCGCGCCACCGCCCGTTCCCCGACTGCTCTCCGTGTCATGCGTCGCTCACTGCTCGCGCCGGGCCTGGCGGGCGGCCCACGTCTGCACGCCGAGGCCCCAGAGCCGGACGAACCCGGCCGAGTCCTCGTGGCGGAACTGGTCGGTGGCGTCGTAGGTGGCCAGCCCGTGGTCGTACAGGCTGTACTGGCTGCGGCGGCCGGCGACCCACACCCGACCAGGTTCGCACCGCAGGCGGACCTCGCCGGACACCCACCGCTGGCTCGAGCCGATGAAGGCGTCGAGGGCGTCTTTGAGCGGGGAGAACCAGAGCCCGTCGTAGACCAGCTCGGACCACCGGGGTTCCAGGCGGGCCTTCTCGTGGTGGAGGTCGCGTTCGAGGGTGAGGTCCTCCAGGTCGGCGTGGGCGAGCAGGAGGGCGAGGGCGCCGGGCGCTTCGTACACCTCACGGCTCTTGATGCCGACCCGGCGGTTCTCGACCATGTCCAGGCGGCCCCAGCCGTACCCGCCCACGGTCGCCGACAGCTCGACGATGAGCTCGTCGAGGGGCAGGGTGCGGCCGTCAAGGGCCGTCGGGAGCCCTTCCTCGAAGGTCAGGACGATCTCGACGGGGTCGGCGCCGGTGGGGACGGTCAGGGCGTACACGTCCTCGGGCGGCGCCGCCCACGGGTCCTCCAGCACGCCGCACTCAATGGCCCGGCCCCAGAGGTTGTCGTCGATCGAGTACAGCTTCTCCTTGGTCGAGGTGATGGGGATGTCGAAACGCGCCGCGTAGGCGATGCAGTCCTCGCGGGTCATGCCCCACTCCCGGACCGGGGCCACCAGCTCCAGGTCAGGGGCCAAGGCCCGCACCGACACCTCGAAGCGGACCTGGTCGTTGCCCTTGCCCGTGCAGCCGTGGGCGACGGAGTCGGCGTCGTGCTCCCGGGCTGCCTCGACCAGGTGGCGGGCGATGATCGGCCGGGACAGCGACGACACCAGGGGGTACTTCCCCTCGTAGAGGGCGTTGGCGCGGATGGCGGGGGCGACGAAGTCCTCCGCGAACTCGCGCCGGCAGTCGACCACGATGGCCTCGACGGCGCCGGCGGCAATGGCGCGCTGGCGGACGGCGTCGAAGTCACCGCCCTGGCCGACGTCGGCGGCCAGGGCGATCACGTCCATCCCGCGCTCCTCGGCCAGCCAGCGCACGGCGACCGACGTGTCCAACCCCCCGCTGTACGCCAGCACCACGCGCTTTGCCATCAAACCTCTCCTCGTTTCGCGCCGTTTGGGCCTCTGAGACCCCAACTGCGCGGAGTCCTCGTTCGTGTAGATCCCATCACAGACCGGCCAGCTCCCCGAGCCGGCGGGCGATGGTCTGGCCCCCGACCCGCTCGGTGGCGACCACCAGCACGGTGTCGTCGCCGGCGATGGTGCCCAGGATGTCGGGCAGGCCGGCGCGGTCGAGGGCCGAGCCCACCACGTGGGCCGATCCCGGCGGCGTACGCAGGACGACGAGGTTGGCGGAGTGGGCCACCTCGACGACCCAGTCGCCCATCACCCGCTTGAGGTGATCCTCGGGCGCGGGACGGTCCTTGGGCTGCTCAGGGATGACGTAGACCATCTCGCCGCCCGGCACCCGGGCCTTGACCGCGCCCAGCTCCTCCAGGTCGCGCGACACCGTGGCCTGGGTGGCCACCACGCCGTCGGCCGCCAGCAGCTCGACCACCTGGGTCTGGCTGGTCACCGCGTGCTGCTCCAGGATGCGGGCTATCCGGTGCTGGCGCTGGGGCCGGGCCAGCCTCACCGGCCGCCCGCCCCCGCCTCGGCCAGCCACAGGAGCAGGCCCCGCTGGGCGTGCAGGCGGTTGGCCGCCTGCTGCCAAACGACGCTCTGGGGCCCGTCGACCACCGACGCCGCCACTTCCTCACCCCGGTGGGCGGGCAGGCAGTGCAGGAAGACGGCGTGGGGCGCGGCCCGGGCCATCAGGGCGTCATCGACCATGAACCCGGCGAAGTCCTGCCGGCGCCGGGCCGCCTCGGCCTCCTGGCCCATCGACGCCCACACGTCGGTGTAGACGGCGTCGGCCCCGTCGACCGCCTCGGCCGGGTCATGGGTCACCGCCAGGCCCGCCCCGGGCGGCTCGTAGCCGGGGGGAGTGGCGACCCGCACGGTCAGGTCGCTGACCGCCGCCGCGGCCAGCAGCGAGCGGCAGACGTTGTTGCCGTCGCCCACGTAGGCCAGGATGCGGCCCGCCAAGGACCCGAACCGCTGCTTGACCGTGAGCAGGTCGGCCAGGGCCTGGCACGGGTGGGCGTCGTCGGAAAGGAGGTTGACCACCGGGACCGAGGCCGCCGCGGCGAGCCGTAACAGCACCCCGTGGTCGAACACCCGGGCGCCGATGGCCGCGCCGTAGGACGAGAAGATGCGGGCGATGTCCTCGGCCGGCTCACGCGTGTCGATGCCGACCTCGTCGGGCCGGATGGTGATCGGGTGGCCGCCCAGCTGGACCACGGCCATCTCCATCGACACCCGGGTCCGGTTGGACGGCTTTTCGAACAGAAGGGCGACGCCTTTTCCGCGGAGAACGGGCGGCGGATCCTTCAATTCCGCCAGTTCCATTACCCGTTGCAGCTCGACCGGGGAGAGGTCGTCGACTTCAAGAAAGTGCCGGGCCATTTACGCGGCCACCTCCGCCAGCACGCGGCCCAGGATGCCCACGCACTCGTCGATCTCGTCGTCGGTCACGAGCAGCGAGGGGACGAACCGCAGCGTCGTCGGTTGGACCGGGTTGACCAGCAGGCCGGCGCGTAGGGCGGCCGCCGCCACCTCGGCGGCGGGGCGGTGGCGCAGCTCCGCTCCGAGCAGGAGGCCCCAGCCCCGGACCTCGGCGACCCCCGGGATCGACCGGAGCCCGGCCGCCAGGCGGGCGCCACCCGCGGCCGCGCGCGCCGGCACGTCCTCTTCCTCCATGACCTTGAGGACGGCCCGCGCCGCCGACGTCGCCAGCGGCTGGCCGCCGAGGGTCGTGGCGTGGTCGCCGGGGACGAAGGCAGCGGCCACGTCGTCGCGGGCCCAGCACGCCCCGATGGGAACGCCGTTGCCCAGCGCCTTGGCCACCGTGACAACGTCGGGGAGCACGGCCTCCACGCCGTTCGTGCCACGGAGGCCGGCGTGCTGGAAGCCGAACCACCGGCCGGTGCGCCCGAGGCCGGTCTGCACCTCGTCCATCATCAGCAGCACACCGGCGTCGTCGCACACCTGGCGGGCGCCTTCGAGGTACCCGGGCGGCGCCTCCCACACGCCCCCTTCGCCCTGCACCGCCTCCAGCAGTACGGCCGCGACGTCGGGCGCGGCGGCGGCGGCGCGCAAGGCGCCGAGGTCGCCGTAGGGCACGTGCCGGAAGCCGGCCGGCAGGGGCTGGAAGGGGCCGTGGCGGTGGGGCTGGCCGGTGGCGTGCAGCGTGGCGAGGGTGCGGCCATGGAACGAACGGTCGGCGCTGATGACGGCGTAGCGGCCTTGTGGCGCCCACTTGCGCGCCAGCTTGATGGCGCACTCGTTCGCCTCGGCGCCCGAGTTGGCGAAGAACACCGAGCCCTCGCCCGCGCCGATCAGCCGGTTGAGGGTCTGGGCCACGTCGAGGCCGACGGTGGTGCCGTAGAGGTTCGAGACGTGCAACAGGATGCGCGCCTGCTCGGCCAGGGCGTCGGCCACCGCGGGGTGGGCGTGGCCGATCGAGCACACCGCGACGCCGCCGACGAAGTCGAGGTACGAGCGCCCGGCGGTGTCCCACAGCCGCGCGCCGGCGCCGCGCACAAAGGTCACGGCGGGCGGCGGATAGGTGTTCATCAGCCCGGGGCTCAACGGGTCACAGCCCCACCATGGTGCCGATGCCCTCGTTGGTGAAGACCTCGAGCAGCAGGGCGTGGGGCACTCGGCCGTCGAGGATGTGGGCCCGGAGGACGCCCCCGCGCACCGCCTTGGCGCACGACGTCAGCTTGGGGATCATGCCGCCCTGCACGACCTCGGTGGCGATCAGCCCGTCGACATCGCTGACCGAGACGGTGTGGAGGAGGCTGGAGGGATCGTTCACGTCGGAAAGGAGACCAACCACATCGGTGAGGTAGACGAGTTTCTCGGCGTTGACCGCGGCGGCGATCTCGGCCGCGGCCACGTCGGCGTTGATGTTGTACGCCTGCCCGGTGGCGTCGCTGCCGATCGTCGCTACGACCGGGATCAGCTCCTGGGCCAGCAGGCGGTCGAGGATGGACGTGTCGACGCCCACCACGTCGCCCACGAACCCGAGCTCGGGCGAGCGGGCCGCGGCCGTGATGAACCCGGCGTCCTCACCGGAGAGGCCGACGGCCAGCGGGCCGTGGACGTTGATGGCCGACACGATGTCGCGGTTGACCTTGCCGACAAGGACCATGCGGGCGATGTCGAGGGTGTCCGCGTCGGTGACGCGCAGCCCGTCGCGGAACTCGGGCACCATGCCGAGCCGCTTCATCAACGACCCGATCTGGGGACCGCCGCCGTGCACGACGACGGGGCGCATGCCGACCGAGCGCATGAGGACGATGTCCTGGGCGAACAGGTCGGCCAGGGACGGGTCCTCCATCGCCGACCCGCCGTACTTGACGACGACGACCTTGCCCCAGAACCGCCGGATGTAGGGGAGCGCCTCGGCGAGGACGGCGGCCTTCTCGCCCGCCGCCGCCGCCGTCACTCGCGTCATCACGATGTGCCCTTGTTCTCGTCGATGTAGGCGGGCGACAGGGAGGTGGTGAGGAACGTGGCCGTGCCCTCGCCGAGGCCAAGGTCGGCGGTGACGTCGATCATGCGCCCTTCCATGTGGGCCCGCACCTTCTCCTCCTTGTGCGGCGCGGCGACGCCGTCGCGGCATACCACGACGCCGCCGTAGGCCACCGAGACGCGGTCGGGGTCGAAGTCGGCGCCCGCCGAGCCGAGCTCGCTCACGATGCGGCCCCAGTACGGGTCTCCGCCGTACAGGGAGCACTGGACGAGCTGGCTCTCGGCCACCCGCCGCGCCGCCCGCCGGGCGTCGTCGGCGGAACGGGCGCCGGTCACCTTGATGGTCGCGACTTTGGTGGCGCCCTCGGCGTCGTCGGCCATCTGCTCGGCCAGGTCGGCGCACGCCAACGTCAACGCCTCGGCCAGCGCGCCCTTGGGCGGCGCGCCCGCCTTCCCGCTGGCCAGGATGATGACGGTGTCGTTGGTCGACTGGCAGCCGTCCACGACGAGGGAGTTGAACGTGCCGTCCACGGCGGCCCGCAGGGCTTCCTGGAGCTCGCCGGCGCTTGCGGTGGCGTCGGTGGTGAGGACCGCGAGCATGGTGGCGAGGTTGGGCGCGAGCATCGCCGCGCCCTTGGCCATGCCGCCGACGGTGAGCAGGCCGGTGCCGACCAGCGTCTCTTTGACCCGGGTGTCCGTCGTCATGATCGCCTCGGCCGCCTTGGCGCCGAACACCTCGTTGCCCTTGCGCCCCCTCAGCAGCGGCTCGATCCCGGAGACCAGCGCCTCCATGGGGAGGGGGATGCCGATGAGCCCCGTCGAGCACACGAGGATGTCGGTCTCGAGGCAGCCCAGCCCCTCGGCGACGAGGGCGCACGTGTGCTCGGCGTTGGAGCGGCCGTCGGCGCCGGTGGCGGCGTTGGCGTTCCCGCTGTTGATCACCACGCCCGCCGCGTACCCGCCGCTGGCGGCCAGGTGGGCGCGCGACACCTGGACGGGCGCGGCGCACGCCTTATTAGAGGTGAACACCGCCGCGGCCGGGACGGGTTGGCCGTCGGCCGTGGCGACGAGGGCGAGGTCGAGCGCGTCGCCCGCCTTGATGCCGCAGTGCACCCCGTTGGCCACGAACCCCTTGGGACGGACGACGCTCATGGCTGCGCTCTCTTGACGACGTTTCCGCGCATGTGGGGCATAGGGACCCCAACCGCGCGGAGAGCTTGGGAGCCTTCCCTCACGGGTACACCCCGATCGCAGACAGGCCCGTCGCTTCGGGCAGGCCGAGGAGGAGGTTGGCGCACTGGACGGCCTGGCCCGACGCTCCCTTGACCAGGTTGTCGAGCGCGCACAGCACCATCACCCAGCCGGTGCGGGGGTCGGACCGGGCGGTGAGATGGGCGGCGTTCGATCCCCACGTCGCCTTGGTCGACGGCGAGGCGGCGCTCACCACCACGAACGGCTCGCCCGCGTAGGCGTCGGCCAAGACGCCGAGGAGATCCTTGGTGGACGGCATCGAGGCCGCGGGGCGGGCGTAGCAGGTCGCCAGGATGCCCCGGGTCATCGGCGCCAGGTGGGGCGTGAACAACACCTGCGCGCCCGTCGCCTGTTCGATCTCGGGGGTGTGGCGGTGATCGAGCAACCCGTAGGCGCTGAAGTCCTCGTTGGCGGCGCCGAAGTGGGACCCGTGCTTGAGCGTGCGGCCCGCGCCCGACACCCCGCTGGCGGCGTCGACGATCACGCCCTGGGTCTCGATGACGCCCGCTTGCACGAGGGGCGCCAGGGCGAGCGCGGAGGCCGTCGGATAGCACCCGGCCGCGGCCACGCCGTCGGCCTTGGCGATCGCCTCGCGGTTCAGCTCGGGCAGGCCGTAGGCGAGACGGCCCAGCAGCTCGGGGCAGCGGTGCGCCTCGCCGTACCACCGCTCGTAGGCCGAGGCGTCCAACAGGCGGAAGTCGGCCGCCAGGTCGACCATCGGGACGCCGCCCGCCAGGAGATCGGGGACGACCGCTTGCGAGGCGCCGTGGGGCAGGGCGACGAAGACGACGTCGACGTCGCGGGCCAATCCAGGGTCGTAGGAGACGAAGGTCGTCGACCCGTAGGCGGGGGCCAGGCTCGGGTACACCGAGGCGATCGGGGCGCCAGCCTGTGAGTCGCCGGTGGCCCACGCCACGCTGAGGTCGGGGTGGCCGGCGCACAGGCGCAGCAACTCGGCGCCCGTGTACCCCGAACCCCCGATGACGCCAACGCGGAACATCGAATCAGCATACGCATATGTGCATGCTCATGCAACCGGTTGGCGCGCGACGATGTGGGTCATGCGACGTTCAGCACAAGCGGGCGCGGCCCTGGCCGCGGTGGTGATCCTGGGGATGGCGGCGGCTGGATGCGGGGGCGGAGGCGGAGGTTCCTCGTCCCCGGCCGATTGGAAGAAGGAGCACGGCAGCCTCGTCTCGGCGTTCAGCCGCGACCTCTCCGATGCCATCAACAACATCAACCAGGGCCAGCGGGAGGTCACGCTCGCCTCCTGCACCCAGGTATCGGAGACGGCCAAGGAGATCAAGAAGGACGCCCTGCCCGCGCCCGGCGCGGTTGACGCGCCGTTGAAGTCGGCCGTCGACCTCAGCATCACCGGCGGCGACAACTGCCTCAAGGGCGCCCGCAACACCGACGCCCGGTCGGTGGAGGAGGCGCAGCGGAACTTCGCCGCCGCCCGCAAGTCGTTGGACGAGGCAGAGACGGGCCTCAAGGCCATCGCCTGAGGCGGTGGGCGCGGACGGCTGGGCGCGGTCCTTCTTCGACACCGCCGCGACGTGGTGGGGCCGGCCCGTGGTCCGCGACATCGACCGGGCGCGCGCCGCCGGCATCGAGGCGATGTGCGGCCCCGGCGCCAAGCGGGTGCTGGAGTTGGGTGCCGGCGGCGGGGCCACCGCCGCGGCCGCGGCCGACCTCGGCCACTCCGTCACCGCCGTCGAGCTGAGCCCGGTGCGCGCCGCCTACGCCCGCGAGCTCGCCGCCGACCGAGACGTGACCGTCGTCGAAGGCGACTTCTACACCGTCGAGCTCGACGGGGCCTTCGACTGCGTCGCGTACTGGAACGGGTTCGGGATCGGCGACGACGCCGACCAGCGCCGGCTCCTACGCCGGGTCGCCACGACCTGGCTGGCGCCCGGCGGGAGCGTCATCCTGGAGGTCTTCAGCCCGTGGCGCTGGGCGCGCGACGCGGGCCGCACCGAGGTGGTCCCGCGCGACACCGCGCTCGTGCACGCCTTGGACTACGACCCCGTGCGGTCACGCTTTGTCGACCGCTGGTGGCAGGAGGGCGACGAGGCCCGCTCGATCACCCAGTCCGGCCGGTGCTACTCGCCCGCCGACCTCCTGCTGCTGTTGGAAACGACCGGGTTGGAACCCGCGGACGGCGACCTCTTGGACTCCAACACGCAGGTCAGCGCCGGTTTGTGGCATGCCTCGGGGTACCGTGTCCGGCTGGTGGCGGCCGGTTAGGAACCCAGCGGGCGGAGGCTGGCGCCGGCCACTGAGACCCGCAGACCCTGCTCGTCGACCACCCAGCAGCGCCCGCCGGAGCCCTCCTCGAGGAGCAGGACGCGATCGCTCCCGGGCAGCCGGCCGTCCTCCCGGTCGCCTCCGGCCCACGAGAACGGCGTGTCCCCCACCACCTCGTGGGTGAAGCGCTCGGGCGCGGGCCGGACCAGGTTCTCGTCCGGGACCAGGCTGCTCTCGCCGAGGATCTCCGGCTCGGGCCGGAGGAACCCCTCGTCCGCCAAGGCTCAGACCTTGAGGGCTTCCGGAAGAAGCACGAGGGGGACGCTGGGGAGCACCATGCCCGACTCGCCGTCCTGCATGCTCGCCATCAGCATCCCGGCCTCCGCCAGCTCGGTGAGGTTGGGCAAGGCGTAGGGCTCGGCCTTGGTCAGGTCGACCACGTAGCCCATGTCGGCCAGGCTGGCGACGGTGACGCGGCTCATGGGGTTGCCGGCGGCGCCGACGAACCCGGTCATCAGCTCGTTGTGGAACACGGCCTCCCGCCAGTGGCTGTCACGGGTGCCGGGGCCGCCGTTGTTCTCGACGGGCACAGGCTTGGTCTTCACGCCCGTGAGCGCGCCGTACTCCTTCGAGGCGCCCTTGCCCGAGAACGTCGGGTTGGCCGTGCCCTCCCCCTTGAGCAGGCCCTTCAGCTTCCAGACGGTGCCGATGCCGATGACGTGGCCCATCTCGTGGGTGATCACGTCGTTGAGCGTGCCCTTGGTCTCCATAGCCTTGAGGTCGGCGGTGTCGAAGGCCATAACGCCCTTGGCCGGCAGGAACGCGGCCTTGCCGGCGTTCTGGGGCCGGATGTGGGTCGGCCCGGCCTGGCCCAGGATCTTGCCGGGCCCGTCGATGGCGGAGCCCTGCGCCATGATCACCACGTCGTCGATGACCTCGCCGTCGACCATGACGCTGGGCAGGTCGCCGACGATCACATTCGCCCACCGGTCGGCCGCCTTCTTGAACGCCGCCTTCTGCTTCGTGGTCAGGCCCCCGACGAAGCGCACCTCGATCGTGAACGGCGACGTGGTCGCCGCCAGCTCCGCCGCCATGCCTTCGTCGGCAACCGCCTTGTAGATCTCGTAACCGGCCATGTGCTCCGCCCTTCCCCCAGGTCGCCGAGGCCATCTCGGCCCGCGCCCAATGGTAACCCTCGACCTGAAGTGGTTGCTCAGCAGGCCTCCCGGTGGTAGACAACCGGCGCTCGTTATGACTGCAAACCAGGCGACCGAGCAGCGCGGGGGCTTTTCGCGAGCCCGTTTCGTCGCGCTCGGGGCGCTGCTGGCGGGCCTGTTCCTGCTGCTCTTCACCGGCCGCGCGGGCGCCGAAACGGCGACCCTCGGCGCACCTGGGACCACGCCGGCGACGACCTCGCCGGCGCCGACGGTCGCGGCGGCGCTGGCGGCCCCTTCGCCCGCTCCCGCTCCCACGCCGGTGCTGGTGGCGCCCGTCCCGGTTGCGACAGCCGCCCCTGTCGCCGCGCCCACCCCGGCCGCGCCGGCTCCGCCGGCTGAGACCACCGCCCCTGCGGCGCCCAAGCTCGAGGCGCCGGC
>JAHFUQ010000106.1 GCA_023265045.1 Acidimicrobiia bacterium | reverse complement strand
TCGTCGCGCTGGTGACGCTATTCGTCTGGCGGACGTGCACAGCGCGCACGAGGGGCGCCAACCTCTGGCTCGTCGGGGTTGGATTCTGGGTCCCGACGATCGCCGTTGGTCTCGCGGCCGGCTACGGCATAGGCGCTCTGTTGCATCGGTCCTTCCGCCGCGACACGCCTTAGCTCAGGTCCTGGGTGCTGGCGTCAGCCAACGGTGAAGTCGGCGAGCATGCCGCGGGCGACGTGGGTCTCGGCGTTGGCGACCTTGGCGTGGCCGGCGTCGTCGACCCCGCCGACGGGGAGGAAGCACACCATCGCGTAGTGGCCCGGCGGGAGCTTGCCCGCCAGCGTGAAGACGCCGGCGTCGCCGGGCGGGGCGTAGGCGAGGTGGCCGAGGGCGGTGTAGCCGGCCGGCATCCCCGAGAAGTCCCGCCCGTTCACCGCCGTGAGGGCGAGGACGGCCCCGGCGGTCGACGCCGAAGGCGGGATGGCCACGATGGCGACCTCGTGCTGCTCCTGGCCGGCGTTGGTGAGGTGCACGGCGAAGTCGCCGCCGGCCAGCGCGGCCCGGTCGACGTCGTACCCGTACTCGACGGTCTTGACCTCCACCACTTTGGCGCTCGCGGGCGGCGGGGTCGGCCCCATGAACCCGAACCCGTCCAGCAACCAGCGCCCGCCTTGGCGGACGAGGTCGAACCGGAGCCGGTAGAGGCCGAGCTCGACGCGCGAGTCGACGACGACCTGCGCCTTGCTGCCCTTCACGGTGGTCGAGGCGAAGTCGGCCACTTCGGTCTGGTCGACGCCGAGGCGCGCCTTGCCCGACTGGAGATCGGACCGGGAGCCGGCGTCGTACGAGCGGAGCCCGTCGTCGGTCCAAAGGGCGAGGAACGCGGCCACGTCGGCGCGGTTCTCGGCGTCGAGGCTGCGGCGCACGGCGTTCTGGGCGTCGCGGGCGTCAGCGGCGCGATCGCGCCCGCCGCCCCCGCAGGCGGCGCCCGCGACCACGAGCATCAGTAGGGCGACGAGCTTTCGTGACACTCGCACTGGCAACCCAGGCCGCTGTTGCCGACGAGGTTGGCCCACCAGTACGAGCACTCGTCGTGGTTGCCCAGGTAGCACTGAGGGCTGATCTGCTGGAGGGCGACGACGGCGGTCCCCGCGGCCGCAGCCGCGAGCGAGATCAGCGCGGAGGTGAGCAGCCGGCTGCGAGCCTTGTTGCGGCAGTCGATCTTGGGAATGATGAGCCCGACCGACTCCTCGTTCTTGGCCTTCCCGCCTGTGATGGCCGGGCCGCACTTCACGCCCTCCGCGAACTCGAACGGCAGCAGCGTCCATCCGATCGCCAGCACCATGATGAACAGGGCGATGGCCGGCATCAGCTTCTGGCCCCGGGTGAACTCCTTTTGCGTGCGAACGCCCAGCATTCAGTACCCCTCCCCATTGGGCCGGCCGGCGAGGCCGGAACGCCATGGACAGCTCGTGTAGCGCCGCGGAAGGCTGCGAACGGTAAACGTTGACGTGACTACGACGATCGGGCCAGCAACGCTTCGGCGATCTGCACGGCGTTGAGGGCGGCGCCCTTGCGCAGGTTGTCGCCGCTGACGAACAGCGCCAGGCCGTTCGCCACGCTCGGGTCACGCCGGATACGGCCTACGTAGGACGGGTCGCGGCCGGCTGCGTCGAGCGGCGTCGGTACGTCGACCACCATCACCGCCGGCGACGCGGCCAGGATCTGGCGCGCCTCACCCGGCGCGAGCGGGCTCTCGAACTCGAGGTTCAGCGACAGCGAGTGGCCTGTGTACACCGGGACCCGCACGCACGTGCACGACACTGCCAGCTCGGGCAGCCCCAGGATCTTGCGGCTCTCGTTGCGGAATTTCTGCTCCTCGTCGGTCTCCTCGGACCCGTCGTCAACGCGGTTGCCGGCCCACGGGAGCACGTTGAAGGCGATGGGGGCGATGAACCTCTGGGGCGCGGGGAACTCGACCGCCGTGCCGTGCTGGGCCAGGGCGGCGGCGCCGTCGCCCACCTTGCGCACTTGCTCCTCCAGCTCCGCGATCGCGGCGACACCGCCGCCGGAAACCGCTTGGTAGGTGCTGACGACGATCCGGCGCAGCCCGGCCGAGTCGTGCAGCGGCTTGACCACGGGCATGGCGACCATGGTCGTGCAGTTGGGGTTGGCGACGATCCCTTTGGGGATGGCGGCCAAGGCGTGGGCGTTGACCTCGGGGACGACCAAGGGGACCTCGGGGTCCATCCGCCAGGCCGACGAGTTGTCGATCACGGTCGCACCCGCCTCAGCGACGCGCAACGCGTGGTTGCGGGACGTGGTCGCTCCGGCCGAGAACAGCACGATGTCGAGGCCGCGGAAGTCGGCGGTGGCGGCGTCCTCCACCTCGACCTCGCCATCCCCCCACGGCAGCCGGCGGCCCGCCGATCGGGCGGACGCAAAGTACCGGATCCCATCCACCGGGAAGCGGCGCTCGGCCAGCACCGAGCGCATGACGCCCCCGACCAGACCGGTGGCGCCGACGAGTCCTACACGCATCGGGCCTACGGTACCGGTTCCTGATCGAGCTCGAACGCGGTATGCAGCGCCCGCACGGCGTCGACCATGCGGTCCTCGCGCATCACGCAGCTGATGCGAATGGATGACGTCGAGATCATCTCGATGTTCACGCCGTTGGCGGCCAGCACCTCGAACATGGTGGCCGCAATGCCCGGATGGGTCTTCATACCGGCGCCGACCAGGCTGACGCGGGCGATGTCGGCGTCGCAGCTCACGCTGCTGGCGCCCATCTCCGTGCCGACTTCCTCGGAAACCCGGGCGGCGACGAGCAGGTCGGCCTTGGGCACGGTGAAGGAGATGTCGGCCAGGCCGTGCACGGAGACGTTCTGCTCGATCATGTCCACGTTGACGGCCTCGTCGGCCAGCGCCCGGAACAGCCGGGCGGCGATGCCGGGCCGGTCGGGCACGCCCAGCATGGTCACCTTGGCCTCGGACGTGTCGTGGGTGATCGCCGAGATGATCGCTTTCTCCATTGCTTCCTCCTGGCCGACCCATGTCCCGGGCTCCCACGTGAAGGCGGAGCGGACGTGCAGGGTGACTCCGTAGTTGCGGGCGAACTCGACCGAGCGCAGCGCCAGCACCCGCCCCCCGGTGGCCGCCATCTCGAGCACCTCGTCGAACGAAAGTTGAGGCTGCAGGCGGGCGTTGGGGACGATGCGGGGATCGGCCGAGAAGACGCCGGCGACATCGGTGTAGATCTCGCACGACTCGGCGCCGAGGGCGGCCGCGAGGGCCACCGCGGTCGTGTCCGACCCGCCGCGCCCCAGGGTGGTGATGTTGCGGTCCGTCGACATGCCCTGGAACCCGGCCACGACCGCGATCTGGCCGTCGGCGAGGGCGTCGCGGAGCCGGTCGGCCCGGATCTCCAGGATCTTGGCCTTGCCGTGGGCGGTGTCGGTGAGGATTCCCGCCTGGCTGCCGGTGAACGAGGTCGCAGTCAGGCCGAGCTCGGCGATGGCGATGCACAGCAGGGACATCGAGATGCGCTCGCCGGCCGTGACCAGCATGTCCATCTCCCGTGCCGGCGGGAAGGCCGAGAGCTCCTCGGCGAGCTGGATCAGCTCGTCGGTGGTCTTGCCCATGGCGCTCACGACCACGACGACGTCGTGGCCCTCCTGGCGAGTGCGGACTACGTGCTCGGCGACGGCTCGGATGCGCGCAGGCCCGTCGACGGACGTCCCGCCGTACTTCTGCACTATCAACGTTCTCGACGGCGAACTCATGGGAAGAGCCACGGTAGCGTGGCCCCCGTGCCAACCCAGAACCAACGGCGCCAGCGCGAGAACCGCGCCGCCCGGGCGGCGGCCGCGGCCGCCCGGAAGCAAAAGAAGGACCAACGCAAGAAGCTGGCCATCGTGGTCTTCACCGCCATGGTGCTCATTCTGGGTGTGAGCGTCTTCGTCGCGGGAGGCGGCAAGAAAGCGCCGGACGCGGCGAGCACTTCGACGGTTCCCCAAGTGGCGCGGCCGCCCGCCGTCCTCACCGCCGTGCCGCCCGGGGCGGCCATCACGGGCGACACCCCGTGCCCGAAGGGCGATGGCACCTCCGCCCGCACCACATCGTTCGCCAAGCCGCCGCCCATGTGCCTCAGCCCGGCGCGGACCTACACGGCTGTCGTCAACACCACCAAGGGAAACTTCACGATCGCCCTCGACGCCAAGGCCGCGCCCAATACCGTCAACAACTTCGTCGTCCTCGCCCGCTACCACTTCTACGACGGCATCGCCTTTCACCGGATCATCCCCGGGTTCGTCGTGCAGGGGGGCGATCCCTTGGCCACCGGCTCGGGCGGTCCGGGTTACAAGTTCGACGACGAGCTGCCCAAGGCCGGGTCGTACAAGATCGGCTCGGTGGCGATGGCCAACTCGGGCCAGAACACCAACACCAACGGCAGCCAGTTCTTCGTGATCACCGGCGACGCCGGCGTGGCCCTCCCCCCGTACTACTCGCTGTTCGGGACCGTCACCGAGGGGCTCGAGGTGGTCAAGGCCATCGAGGCGGCCGGCACGCCGGCGACGGCCGCCGACCCCGGCGGCAAGCCCACCGAGGTCATCAAGATCTCGTCGGTCACGATCAGGGAAGCCTGAGCGGTGGCCCCTGAGTGCCCGCCGGCAGACGGGTCCGCGGCCCAGAAACGTCGCTTCGGCAGCCAGCCGCCCATGTGCATCGACCCCGGTCACCGCTACACGGCGACCATGGAGACGTCCAAAGGGACGCTGACGATCGCGTTGGACCCGGCGGCCGCGCCCAAGGCGGTCAACAGCTTCGTCTTCCTCGCCCGCTACCACTACTTCGACGGCATCGCCTTCCACCGGATCATCCCCGGCTTCGTCATCCAGGGGGGCGACCCGGAGGGGACGGGGCGGGGCGGGCCGGGGTACCGCTTCGAGGACGAGCTGCCGAGGCCCGGCCGCTACGAGCTGGGGTCGCTGGCCATGGCCAACTCCGGCCCGAACACGAACGGCAGCCAGTTCTTCATCATCAGCGGGCCGGCCGGCCAGCGGCTGCCGCCGCAATACTCGCTGTTCGGCAAGGTGGTGCGGGGGTTGGACGTGGTGGCCGCCCTCGACGCGGTGGGCACGCCGGGCGCGGGCACGCCCCGAGAGAAGGTGACGATCGACTCGGTGACGATCACCGAGTCGGAGGACTAACCGCCGGCGGTCGGGCCGGGGAGCGCGCCGAGCCCGGCCTCGGCGCCGTTCTGGAAGACGACGACCTGGCCTGCGCCCTGGACAGACCAGCCGCCGGCCGGGTCCCGGAGCAGCGCCGTCTGCTCGTCGATGGCCACGACCGGGAGGTGACGGGGCGCAAGCGTGATGGTGCGCCGCGCCTTCTCGGGCGACCAGGTGTCGTGGTGGGGGATCACCGCCACTTGCGCGACCAGGCCGAGGCCCAGCGTGAACGCGCCGCCGCGCGGGTCGACCATGGGGTCGCACAGGACCATCGCGCCGGCGGACGACCCGGCCAGCACGGCGCCGTCGCTCCACGCCGCCACCAGCGCGTTCCACACCATCGAGTCCTTGAGGACCGACCGCAGGTGCATGGGCGAGCCGCCCGACAGGTAGATGAACCTGCTCTCCCGCACCGCGGCCGCATTGGCTTTGTCCTCGGCGTCGCCCCGGGCCAGGACCATGAGGGCGTTCGCCCGCCCGCCCAGCTTCTCGAAGTAGTTCTCGGCCCACGCCACGGCCCGCTCGGGGTGCTCGTAGGCGGCGGCGGTGGGCAGGATCGTGACCCCGGCGTCGCCGCTCGCCGTCAGCAGGGTGCGGTCGAACGAGCAGCCGTCGCGCCATTCCCCTCCGCCAATCAGTGCCAACCAGCCGCTCATGGGCTCGAAGGATGCGTCGCCCAGCGGGAGCGCCGCCAATCGGGGCCCCCGAGCCAAGGGCGGCCCGACCAGCGCCACGGGCTCATGGCCGGCGCCTCGTCGGCCGCCCGCCCGAGCACGACTTCGACCGCAGCGGCGATGGCGGCCACCTCCTCGGGCGTGGGAGCGCCGCCGCCGACGACCTCGAAGGCCCCCACTACAGGGGAAGGTTCCCGTGCTTGCGGCGAGGCAGCTCCTCGCGCTTGGTGCGCAGCATGGCCAGCCCTTTGATGAGCATCGAGCGGGTGGCGGCCGGCTCGATCACGTCGTCGACGTACCCCCGCTCGGCGGCCACGTACGGGTTGGCGTATTGCTCGGTGTACTTCTTCACCAGGTCGGCGCGCAGGCTCTCGGCGTCCTCGGACTGTTCCAGCTCGCGCCGGTACAGGATCTCGACCGCGCCCTGCGGGCCCATGACGGCCAGTTCGGCAGTCGGCCACGCGAACGCAAGGTCCGCGCCCACGGACTTCGAGTTCATGACCACGTAGGCGCCGCCGTAGGCCTTGCGGGTGACGAGCTGGATGCGGGGGACCGTGGCCTCGCAGAAGGCGTACAGCAGCTTGGCCCCGTGGCGGATGATGCCGCCGTGCTCCTGGTCGGTGCCCGGGAGGAATCCGGGCACGTCCACCAACGCCACCAGCGGGATGTTGAAGGCGTCGCACGTGCGCACGAACCGGGCGCCCTTCTCCGACGAGTCGATGTCGAGCACGCCCGCGAGCACGCTCGGCTGGTTCCCCACGATCCCGACCGGGTGCCCGTCGAGGCGGGCGAAGGCGCACACCAGGTTGCGGGCCCAGGCGGCCGCGTATTCCACCATATAGCCGTCGTCCACGACGGCGCGGATGACGTCGCCCATGTCGTAGGGCCGGTGGCTGTTGGCGGGGACGATCTCGCTCAGCTCGGGGGTGGCCCGGTGGGCGTCGTCAGCGGGCTTTGTCCACGGTGGCGCTTCGTTGGTGTTCGACGGCAGGAAGGCGAGCAGGCGGCGCACATCGTCGAGGCAGCTCTGGTCGTCGGGGGCGGTGAACTGGGCCACGCCTGAACGGGTGGCGTGGGTGACGGCCCCGCCCAGCTCCTGCAG
The DNA here is from genome assembly GCA_023265045.1 of Acidimicrobiia bacterium. Taxonomy (GTDB): domain Bacteria; phylum Actinomycetota; class Acidimicrobiia; order Acidimicrobiales; family AC-14; genus JAHFUQ01. Next base: position 5,420 of record JAHFUQ010000106.1, on the reverse strand, counting down.
CGTGACGTCCTCCCCCGTGACCGTGCGGACCACGTCGGGGCCGGTGATGAACATGTAGGACGTCTCCTCGACCATGAACACGAAGTCCGTCATGGCCGGGCTGTAGACGGCGCCGCCTGCGCACGGGCCCATCACCACGCTGATTTGGGGGATCACGCCCGACGCCGCGACGTTGCGGTGGAAGATCCCGCCGTAGCCCACGAGGGAGACGACGCCCTCCTGGATGCGGGCGCCGGCGCCGTCGTTGAGGCCGATGAACGGCGCGCCCACGCGCGCCGCCATGTCCATGACCTTCTGCACCTTCTCGGCGAAGACCTCGCCCAGCGAGCCGCCGAAGACGGTGAAGTCCTGGCTGAAGAGGAAGACCTGGCGACCGCCGATCGTGCCCCACCCGGTGATGACGCCGTCGGTGTACGGGCGGTTGTCGAGCCCGACGCCCTCGGCCCGGTGGCGGGCGAGGAGGTCAAGCTCGGTGAAGCTGCCGTCGTCGAGGAGGTACTCGATGCGCTCCCGGGCGGTCATCTTGCCCCGGGCGTGCTGGCGCTCGACCGCTGACGCCGACCCCGCGTGGAAGGCCTCGTCCTTGCGGCGGCGGAGGTCTTCGAGCGGCCCGTCCATGGGTGGTCAGGGTAGTGGCGCCTCAGCGCTCCGCGAGGTTGGCCGCCGCGGCCTCCGCCTTCTCCACCAGCCGCCAGGCCCGCACGTCTTTGGCGATGCTCTTGATGGCGCCTGTCGGCCCCGCCCATCGCAGCTCGTCGACGTCATGGAGCACGGGAGCGTCGGCGCGCAGGGTGGCGAGGTCTTTGAAGAGGAGGGCCAGGTCCCGCTGCTCGGCGAGGGTCGCGGCGAGCTTGTCCTTGCCCCGCACGTTGACATCCCAGCGGAAACCGAGCTCGGGGACGTCCTCGATGTGGAGGTATTTCGCGAGGACGGCGCTGGCGCCCGTCTTCCCCCATCCCTTCAGGCCCGGGAACCCGTCGGCTGAGTCGCCCACGAGGGCCAGCCAGTCGGGGATGGACTCGGGAGCCACGCCGTACTTGGCGTGGACGCCGGACTCGTCGGTGGTGATCTGGCGGCGGCGGTCGACCTGCACGACCCGCTCGCCTTGCACGCACTGGGCCAGATCCTTGTCGGGCGTCATGATCTGGACCTGCTCGACGTTCTTGTCGGCGGCCGCCGTTTTCGCGGCGGCGGCGAGCGCGTCGTCGGCCTCCAGCTCGACCATCGGCCACACCTTCACGCCCATGGCGGTGAGCGCGTCCTCCAGCAGGCCGAACTGGGCGAGGAGCTCGGGCGGCATGCCGGCGCTCGACTTGTACCCCGGCCACAGCTCGTTGCGGAAAGACTCGATGACGTGGTCGGTCGCCACCCCGACGTGGGTGGCGCCGTCCTCGAACAGCTGGAGCACGCTGAACAGCACGCCCCGCGTGGCTGCTTTCGTGTCCTCCGGATCGCGGCCTTCCGGAGGGACGCCGAAGTGGTGGCGGAAGATCTCGTAGGTGCCGTCGACGAGGTGGACCTTCACACCTGGACCAGCTCGATGAGGGCGCCGAACGCGCCGGCGGGGTGGAGGAAGGCCACGGTGGTGCCCCGGCTTCCGGGCCGGGGAGCACGGTCGATCGGGGTGGCGCCGGCGGCGACGGCCTCGCCGAGGGCGGCGGCGCAGTCGTCGACCCGGTAGGCGACGTGGTGCAGCCCCTCGCCGCGCTTGGCCAGGAAACGGGCGACCGGCGAGTCGTCGCGCCGCGGGGTGAGGAGCTGGATGTAGGACTCGGCCACGCTGATGAGCGCCTCCTCCACGCCGTCTGGTTCGACGTGCTCCCGGTGCACGACCTCCGCGCCGAACACCCGTTGGTACCAGTCGACAGCGGCGTCGAGGTCGCGCACGGCGATGGCGATGTGGTCGATCTCGGTGAACAGGCTCATGGGATCAGGCCTCGACGCCGAGCCCCGCCCGTGGCGCGAGGCACAGGACCCCGAGCTTGCCGGCGTGGCGGTTGTCCCGCATGTCCCGGGCCGCCTCGGGGGTGCGGTCGAGGGGGTAGACGGTCGAGAGCGTGGGGCGGATGACGCCCCGGCCGATGAGGTCGTTGGCGGCGTTGGCCTCGACGGGGTCGGCCAGGTTGCTGCCGACCAGACGCTTCTGGCGCATCCAAAGGTGGCGGTTGTCGATTTGGAGCAGGTACCCGCTGGTGGCCGCGCAGGTGACGATGGTGCCGCCCCTCCGGGTGACGTACACCGATGCTCCCATCGTCTCCCGCCCCGGGTGCTCGACGACGATGTCCGGGTCGGCGCCGGCGAGCTCGCGGATGCGGGCGCCGAGGCGCCGCCACTCCGACTCGTCCTGGTTGTGCTCGTCGCGCCAGAACCGGTAGCCCTCGGCGACCCGGTCGATCACGTGCTCGCAGCCGAGCTCGCGCAGCCGCGCCGCCCGTTCCGGCGACGACACCACGCCCACCGGCCGCCCGCCGCCGTTGAGGACGAACTGGGTGGCGAAGCCGCCGACCCCGCCCGTGGCCCCCCACACCAGCACGATGTCGCCCTGCTTCATGCCCGCCCCGTTGCGACTCACCACCATGCGGTACGCCGTCGACGCGCAGAGGCTGACGGAGGCGGCTTCTTCCCACGTCAGGTGGGCGGGCTTGGGCATGAGCTGGCTCGCCCGGACGACGGCCAGCTCGGCCAAGCCGCCGAAGTTGGTCTCGTACCCCCAGACCCGGGCGGCCGACGGGTCCTCCGCGTCGACCTGGTTGGGGTTGACGACGACCCTGTCACCGACCTTCCAGCGCCGTACTCCCGCGCCCGCTCGGATGACCACGCCGGCGGCGTCGGACCCGACCTGGTGGTACGGGCGGTCGTGGGGCTCGCCGAGCCGGCGCAGGAAGCCGAAGGTCGGCACCGGGTGGGAGATGGCGCTCCAGACCGTCGTGTAGTTGAGCGACGAGGCCATCACCGCCAGGTAGACCTCGTCGGCGGCGAGGGGCGGGAGGGGCGCCTCGTCGATGTGGAGGCCTTTGGCCGGGTCACGGTCGGCGGCCGGCACGCCCGCCCAGGCCTCGACATCGCCCTTCCGCACGACCACCGCCCGGTATGCCTCGGGCAGGGGCAGGTTGGCGATCTCCGCGGGCGGGGCGCCTTGGAGGATCGCGGCGCGGATTGCCTCCAAGCGGCTCAGCGCAGCGCCGCAGCAGCGAAGGCAATCCCGGCGATGGTGAGATTGGACCCGATGACGGCGAATATGAAGATCCGGGTCTGAGCCGTGATCGCAGTCGTGATCTCGCCGCGTATGTCCGCCCGGAGCGCCTCGATCTGCCCGCCGACCCGTTCCTGGAGCGCTTCGAGCCGCCCGCCGACCCGTTCCTCAAGCGCCTCGATCCGCCCGCCGACCCGTTCCTCGAGCGCCTCGAGCCGCAGGCCAAACCGTTCCTCGAGCGCATCGAGGTCCCGCTTCATCAGCACGGACTGGGCGTCCAGGTCCCGCTTCATCAGCACGGACTGGGCGTCCAGGTCGCGCTTGGTGGCCACGTCGGCCCAGCCTACGGGCGGGAGGTGCTCCATCAGCGTGGCCGCGGCTCTTTCGCCCAGCGCCTCCCGGAGCCGGTCGTGGAGCTCGTGACGTGACAGTTCATCCAATGCCATCTTCGCCCTCCTCCGGCGCCTCGGCAAGGTGGTAGAGCGACCGCCAGCCCCGCGGGCCGACCAACAAGAGGTCGAGCAGGTCCACGCCGTGGGCGGCGCATCGGTCGACCAGGCCGGCCAGGGTGGCCGCCTCGGGCTTGGGCACGTACTGCCCCAGCCGTTCCTGCACGATCCCGACCACGATGCCGGTGACCCCCGCCGACGCCGCCACGCCCAGTACTACGTCGACGGTTGGGCGGACGCCCGAGGGCGGCGCCCCCTCGACGGTCATGGCGAGCAGGAGGCGATGGTCACGGTCGCACAACAGCACGACGACAGCCGGGCCCTCTACGGGCGGAGCGGACAAACGGATGGCCGAGGCCGCGTGGGCGGGGCCGGCGAGAATAGGTTCGGAGTCATCCGAACCTGAGGCATGGGTAGTGCAGCGATGCCGCACGGCGTTCCTCCAGGGTGCGCAGGGCGCAGGCGGGGGAAGCGCTGAAAGCAGTCTAGATGGCGCCTATGACAGTTACGTCCTAGGCGTCGAGCTCCCGCCGGCCTTCGATGGCCCGACCGAGGGTCAGCTCGTCGGCGTACTCCAAGTCGCCGCCCACGGGCAGGCCGCTGGCGATCCTCGTCGTGCGCACCCCGAGCGGCTTGAGCAGGCGGGCCAGGTACATCGCCGTGGCCTCGCCCTCGATGTTCGGGTTGGTGCAGAGGATGACCTCCTCGATCCCCTCCGGCTCGATGCGCACCAGCAGTTCCTTGACCTTGAGCTGCTCCGGACCGATCCCTTCGATCGGGCTGATGGCGCCCAGGAGCACGTGGTAGCGGCCGCGGAACTCCCGCGTCTTCTCGACCGCCACGACGTCCCTCGGCTCCTCGACCACGCACACGACGGCGCTGTCCCTTCGGTCGTCGCGGCAGATGCCGCAGTGCTCGCCCTCAGCCACGTTGAAGCACCGGGTGCAGAAACTCACCCGCTCCTTGGCGTCGGTGATGGCTTGGGCCAGACGGTGGACGTCCTCCGCGGGCAGCTTCAGGAGGTGAAACGCGATCCGCTGCGCGGACTTGGGCCCGACGCCGGGAAGCCGGCCCAGCTCGTCGATCAGGGTCTGAACGGAACCTGCGTACACCCGAGGCGCGTCAGCGGATCAGGGGGTCAGGTGGGGAGGGCGCCGCCGAGGGGCCCCAGGTCGACGCTGCCCATGGCTTGCTCGGAAAGCGCCGTCGCCCGCGCCACGGCGTCGCGCACGGCGGCGAGGACGAGGTCCTCCAGCATCGAAACGTCGCTCGGGTCGACGACCGACGGGTCGATCTCGACCCTCTGGAACTCCAAACTCCCGGAGACCGTGACTTTGACCATGCCGCCGCCGGCGTGGCCAGTGACCTGTGCTTCGGCGGCGGTGGCACGCGCCTGGAGGAACTGCTCCTGCATCGCCTGCGCCTGCTTGAGCAGAGCGCCCAGATCGAGCCCTCCCGCTCCACTGTCGGCCATGGTCACTCCTCCACCACCTCTGCGCCCTCGAAGGCCTGGAGGACGTGCTCTATGGGCGAGGCTACCGCCCCCGGGGGCGCGTCGGTGAGCTCTTCCCACGCCACCGGTTCGTCGTCGGCCGGGGGCGGTTCGGCGCTGCCCTCGACCACCAGTTGGAGGCGGATCCGCCGGCCGAAGTGGGCGGACAAGGCGTGTTCGACCTCGGCCTGGCACTCGGCGCAGCGGTCCCGATGGATGGGGTCGGGGAGGGCGAACTGGGCCGTCTCGCCGTCCACGCCGGTGAACCGCCCCGCCTGGAACCGGG
>JAHFUQ010000105.1 GCA_023265045.1 Acidimicrobiia bacterium | reverse complement strand
ACCCGATGAGCAAGCCGAAGGCGAGCGAATCAATGACACAGCGTCCCCGCTCAGCGGGGCGGCCGCCGCAGGCGGCGACCCGATGAGCAGCGAAGACCTCGAGCGGTACGAGACCGAGATGGAGCTCCAGCTGTACAAGGAGTACCGCGACGTACTTCCGCTGTTCTCCTATGTCGTCGAGACGGAGCGCCGGTTCTACCTGGCGAACCACGTCGAGATGCAGCTCAAGGACCAGGACGGGCGCAGCCACCTCGAGCTGGAGCTGCGGGACGCCTGGGTGTGGGACATCTACCGCCCGGGGCCGGCCCGGTTCGTTGCGTCGGTGCGCGTCGTGACGTTCAAGGACGTCAACGTGGAGGAGATCCGGGCGCAGGAGGGGTAGGCGGTCTGTGACGCAGGCTCGCCGGGAGCTGGGCCGGACGGGTGAGGACGCCGTGGCGGCATGGTACGAGGCCAACGGCTACATCGTCGTCGAACGCAACTGGCGCCGCCGCGAAGGGGAGCTCGACCTGATCGCCCGGAAGGGGCGGAACTACGTCTTCTGCGAGGTCAAGACCCGAACGACCGACGCGTTCGGGGCGCCCCAAGAGGCGGTGGGGCGGGTGAAGCAAGCACGGATCCGCCATCTCGCCGCCCAGTGGCTGGCGGACGCGCCGGTGCGGGCCGTCGGGATCCGCTTCGATGTCGCCGCCGTATTGGCCGGCCACGTGGAGGTGCTCGAAGGAGCGTTCTGAGCGGCCGCCGGTTTGAGTTTCAGGCAAATCCACCGGTTTCCGGTGGTTTTTGCCTAAAAGGGATCCTGTCATACCTTTTCAGTATGTTCTGGTCTGTGATCTCCGCCATCCCGTCTGCCACCTTGCTCGGCGTCGAAGGACGCCCCGTGTCGATCGAAGTCCACGTCGCCAACGGCCTGCCCACCTTCAACGTCGTTGGCATGCCCGACCCGGCGGTGCGCGAGTCGCGCGACCGCGTGCGGGCCGCTCTGGTGTCCAGCGGCATGCCGTGGCCGATGAAGCGGGTGACAGTGAACCTGGCGCCCGGCGGGGTCCGCAAGGGCGGGCCCGGGCTGGACCTGCCGATCGCGGTGGCGCTGCTCATCGCGGCGGGAGAGCTGAGCGCCGAGTGCGCCGAGGGGATGGCCTTCCTGGGCGAGCTCGGCCTCGACGGTTCGGTCCGGCCGGTCACGGGCGTGGTGCCGATGGTCGGCGCCATGGTCTCGCCGGAGGTGGTGGTGGCGCGGGCTTGCGCGCGTGAGGCCGCGTTGCTCGGCCGCCACCGGGTGCGGCCGGTGGGGTCGATCGCCGAGGTGGTGGCGTGCCTGCGGGGCGAGCAGCCGTGGGACGCGTCGCCCGGGCGCGGCGTGGGTTGTGGTGCGGCGGCGGTGGGTGGCGGCGGCGGGCGTGGGCTCGACCTGGCCGACGTGCGGGGCCAGCCCGTGGGGCGCACCGCGGTCGAGGTGTGCGCCGCGGGCGGCCACCACCTTTTGTTGTGCGGCCCGCCGGGAGCAGGCAAGACCATGCTCGCCCGCCGGTTGCCGGGGCTGCTGCCGGCGCTACCGGCCGAGGTCGCCCTCGAGGCCACCAACATCCACTCGGCGGCGGGCGTCGCGTTGCCGGGCGGCGGGCTCGTCGAGCAGCCGCCGTTCCGGGCGCCACACCACGGCGCATCCATGGTGGCGCTGATCGGGGGCGGATCGGCGTGGATGCGGCCGGGTGAGATCTCGCTGGCCCACGGCGGCGTCCTGTTCCTCGACGAGCTGGGCGAGTTCCCCGCCACCGTCCTCGATGCCTTGCGCCAGCCGCTGGAGGAGGGGGTGGTGCGCTTGTCCCGGGCGCGCAGCAACGTGGAGCTACCGGCGCGGTTCCTCCTCGTGGCCGCGACCAACCCCTGCCCGTGCGGCCGGGGGGCGGCTGACGGCCAGTGCCGGTGCTCGCCGGCGGCGCGGGCGCGCTACCGCCGCCGCCTCTCGCCGCCGCTGCTCGACCGCTTCGACCTGCGGGTCATCGTCTCCCGGCCCGACCCTGGGATGCTGCTGGCCGGACCACCGGGTGAGTCGACCGCGCCCGTGGCCGCCCGGGTGGCCCAGGCCCGGGCTCGGGCCGCGGCGCGCGGCGTGCGGTGCAACGCCGAGCTGCCCGCCGCCCGGCTCGACGAGGTGGCGCCGCTCACGCCGGCGGCGATCACCTTGCTGGAGTTCAAGCTGCGCAACGGCACCCTCAGCGGGCGGGGGCTCCACCGGGTCCGGCGGGTCGCCCGGACCCTCGCCGACCTGGCGGGTGACGGCGAGGTCGTGAGCGAGGAGCACGTCTGCCTGGCTCTCGGCCTGCGGGGCGACGTCGGCGTCGAGGAGGCGGCCGCGTGACCGAGCGGCGCTCGAGCGAACCGCTGGGCGCCGCGGCCCCCCGCCCTGGTGCGTTCGCCGCCGCCGCCGCCGGTGAGCCGACCGCCGGTGAGCCGACCGCCGGTGAGGCGACCGGCAGGGGGTCGACGCAGCCGGAGGAAGCCTTCGGGGCCGCGCTGGCCAACCTCCCGGGCATGGGCCCGGTGCGGCTGGCCGCCATCCTGCGCCACCGGTCGCCCGCTGCGGCATGGGCCGTCGTGCGCGCCGGCGCCCCCGGGCCCTTGGCGGCGGTGTGGCGGGAACGGTCGCGGTCGTACGACGTCGAGGCGGGCTGGGCCGTCCTGCAGGCGGCCGGAGTCGCAACCTACGTGCAGGGGCGCCCCGGGTACCCGCCGGAACTGGCTGCCGACCACGAGGCGCCCGGCGTCCTGTTCAGTCGGGGCGACGTGGCGAGGCTGGCGGGGCGGCGGGTCGCCGTCATCGGCGCCCGGAACTGCACGCGCTACGGCCGGGACGTCGCCTTCGAGCTGGGCCGGGACCTCGCCGCCAACGGGGTCGTCGTGGTGTCCGGCCTCGCCCTTGGGGTCGACGGGGCGGCCCACGAGGGCGCGCTGGCGGCGGCGTGCGCGCCGCCCGTGGCGGTGGTCGGGAGCGGGCTCGACGTCGTGTACCCGCGCCGCCATGCGCGCCTGTGGGAGCAGGTCGGCGCGGCCGGGGCGTTGCTGTCCGAAGCGCCCCTGGGCGCCGTGCCGGAGCCGTGGCGGTTCCCGGCCCGCAACCGCATCATCGCCGCCCTCGCCGAGGTCGTCGTGGTGGTGGAGTCGCGCCACCAGGGCGGCTCCCGTCACACGGTCGAGGCGGCCATCGGGCGGGGCCGGCCGGTGATGGCCGTGCCCGGCCCCGTCCGCAGCGCCACGTCCGACCTGCCGAATGCCCTGCTGGCCGAGGGATGCCATCCGGCGCGGGATGCGCTCGACGTCCTGGTCGCGCTGGGCCTGTCGCCGTCCACCGCCGTGGCGCCCCCGAGCCACGACCGGCCGCCCCCGGACCCGGCCGATGCCGCGGTGCTGGAGGGCGTGGGCTGGCGGCCGGCGACCTTCGAGCAGATCGTCGTGGCTACAGGCCGAACGCCGGCGACGGTCGGCGTCGCGTTGGCGCACCTCGAGCGGGACGGTTGGGTCGCGGGTCGTGGGGGCTGGTGGGAACGGGTCGCGACCACGCCGATCACCAGGTAGATCGCCGCGACCGGTACCTTTGGGTGCGGTGGCTTGGGGACAGGAGGAGTTCGTGCGTTCGTTGGTGTCAGCGGCGCCGAACACGCGCGCCGCCTACGCCGGCGATATCGACCAGTTCGTGGCATGGGCGGAGCGGGCCGGCATTGAGGCTCCCGCGGACGTGCGGCGCCTCACCCTGCGCCGCTACCTCGCCTACCTGTCGACCCGCCGGTTCGCCCGCCGCACGATCGCCCGCAAGGCGGCCGCCCTCCGGCGGTACTTCGACTGGCTGCGCCGGCGCGGTGTCATCGCCACCGACCCGGCCCGGCGGCTGTCCGCGCCCAAGGGCGACGCGCGGCTGCCGCGCGTCCTCAAGGGACCCGAGCTCGAGACGCTTCTCGAAGCCGACGAGGCGGATCTCGGCCCCATCCCCAGGCGCGACCGGGCCGTGGTCGAACTGCTCTATGGGAGCGGCCTGCGAGTCGGCGAGCTGTGCGGCTTGCGGGCGGCGGACCTCGACCTGCGGCGGGGCGAGGCGAGTGTTTGGGGGAAGGGATCGAAGGAGCGGAAAGTCCCGCTCAGCGAACCCTCGGTGGATGCGGTGAAGCTCTGGCTTGCGCCGGGTGGGCGGGCCGCGATGGTCACCGCGGAGTCCCCCTCCAACGCCCTGTTTCTCAACCGGCGGGGCCGGGCGCTGACCCCGCGCGACGTTCGCCGTATCCTCGACCGGCGGTCACCGACGCCCACCCATCCCCACGCCCTCCGCCACACCTACGCGACCCATCTGCTCGACGGCGGCGCCGACCTTCGCGTCGTTCAGGAATTACTGGGCCACGCCGACCTGGCGACCACCCAGATCTACACCCATGTCAGCAAGGAGCGCTTGCGCTCCGTCTACGAGGCAAGCCACCCACGAGCATGAGCGAAGAGCAAGCCAAGCCATCCGACAGCGCTATCGACCAGATGTGGGCCCGCTACACGGAGTCCCGATCGGTCGACCTCCGCAACCGCCTGATCCTGCACTACGCCGCCCTGGTGAAGTACGTGGCCGGCCGAGTGTCCGCGGGGTTGCCCCACACGATCGAACAGTCCGATCTGGTCAGCTACGGCATGTTCGGGCTGATCGACGCCATCGACAAGTTCGACCCGGGCCGCGGGTACAAGTTCGAGACCTACGCCATCTCGCGGATCCGGGGGTCGATCATCGACGAGCTGCGGTCGATCGACTGGGTTCCCCGGTCGATGCGGGCCAAGTCCCGCGCCGTCGAGAAGGCGTACGCCAAGCTGGAGCACGAGCTGAACCGCACGCCGTCGGACACCGAGGTGGCCGAGGAGCTGGGGATGTCCGAAGGGGACCTCCAGAGCCTGTTCGGCCAGATCTCGTTCTTCGGCATCGTCGCCCTCGAGGAGACGGTGTCCGTGGGGTCGGACCGCAGCGAGACGGTGACCCTCGGCGACACGATCGCCGACAAGGAGCTCGGCCCGGTCGGCGCCTTCGAGGTCGAGGAGACGAAGCAGATGCTGGCGGCGGCCATCAACCGGCTTCCCGAACGGGAGAAGTTCGTGCTGACCCTCTACTACTACGAGGGCCTCACGCTCGGGCAGATCGGCGAGGTGCTCCACATCACCGAGAGCCGGGTGTGCCAGATCCACACCAAGGCCGTCCTCCAGCTTCGAGGCAAGCTTGCCGAGCCGCAGCGCGAGCACGCCTAGATTCGCTTGACGGTTCACACCTTCTGATGTAATCTCACTCCGCACTCCCCCCTGCCTGCCCTGTCATGCCCTGGGGGGTTCCGTGCGAGTCCTGGCCGTCCTGCTGGTCGCCTCCGCCGCCTTCGCGCTCGTCGCGCCTTGTGTCGCCGCGGCCGCGGCGGCGCCGGTTTCCTACAAGCCTCCGGTCGACGGCCCCATCGTCGACACGTGGCGACCGCCACCCGAGCCGTGGGACCCGGGCAACCGCGGGATCGACTATGCGCCCGGTCGCGGCACGCCGGTGAAGGCCGCGGCCGACGGCGAGGTCACGTTTGCGGGCCAGGTGGGCGGGGAGCTCCACGTCGTCGTCCTCCACCCCGACGGGGTGCGCACGAGCTATTCCTTCCTCGAGTCCATCGCGGTGCACCGGGGCGACCAGGTCCGCCAGGGGCAGGTGATCGGCACCGCGGGGGACGACCTGCACTTCGGCGCCCGCGTAGGCGACGACTACATCGACCCGCGCACGCTGTTTGACGGCCCGCCCCACGTGTTCCTGGTGCCCGACGAGGTGGGGAAGCCCGGCACCGAGGCCCAGGAGCGCTCGGGGCTGAGCCGGTTTCTGAGCGGGGTCAACAAGGTCGTGGTCGGCGGGGGAAGGATCGTCGCCGGCCAGGTCGCGGGGGTGGTCGAGGAGGTGCGGGGCGTCTGGGAAGAGGCGTCGTCGTTGCGGGTATGGCCCCACGCCGTCGGCCTCATCAACACCGTCGTCGCTTGGTGGAACCAGCGCTCGGACTGCACGCTCGCGAGCGTGCAGCCGCCGCCGGTGCCCGAGCCTCGGGTGGCGGTGCTGGTGGGCGGCTTGGGCTCGAGCACCGACGAGGACTCGCTGAAGGCGGTCGACGCGCCCGGAATGGGCTACATCGACACGGTGCGCCTCTCCTACAAGGGCGGCACCGCCGAGGAGAACCCCTACACGACGCACGACACGACGCAGGACCTTCGCACCGAGGCCAAGCACCTGCGTGACCTGCTGGCGCAGGTGCATCGCGAGCATCCGGGGGCGCCGGTCGACATCATCGCCCACTCCCAGGGCGGGATCATCGCCCGCCTCGCGCTGGCGTACGACCACACGCCCCTCGACCCGGCCATGCCCGAGGTCAAGCACGTCGTCACCCTGGCGAGCCCCCACCAGGGCGCGGATCTGGCGACGGCGCTGACGAACCTGAACCACACCCTGACCGGGAAAGCGACCGAGTGGGCCGTGAGCGAGGCGAACGTCACGGGGACCGACCTGCGCGGTACGTCGGTGCACCAGTTGGCGGAGGGATCGGAGCTGCTCGCCAAGCTGAACGAGCGGCGCCTCCCTGACGGCGTGCAGCTCACGTCCATCGGCAGCCGGGGCGACGCGCTCGTGCCGGGAATCCACACCAAGGTGGCGGGCGGCCGCAACGTCATCGTGGACCTCCCGGGATTCCTCAGCGACCACCGCAACCTGCCTGGCTCGGCCCAAGGCCGGCGGGAGGTGGGGCTGGCGGTGGCCGACCTTCCGCCCACATGCCAGACCCTCACCGACATGATGGCCGACACGGTGGTGTCCGACGCCATCGCCACCGGCGAAGACATGGCGGGGTTGGCCGCGTGGGGCGGCGCCACCTGGCTGGAGGCGGCGAAGCCATGGCTGCGGTAAGGGCGAGGCACATCGTGGTGGTGGCCGTGGCCCTGCTCGCGATGGCGGGGTGCAGCGGTTCGAGGTCGCCCGCGCCGAGCGCCGGCGCCGGCGGCGCCGCCACCACGGCGGGTTTGGACGCGTCGTCAAGGCTCCACCTGGCCGCGGCGTGGGACTGGTCGCCGCCGCCGGGCTTCTCGGTCGGTATCCCCGCATCGGACTCCAGCGAGATCGCGCTCACGACGGAGCACCAACTGACGGTTCTGCTCGACGCCAAAGGGGCAGTGCGCTGGCGCGTGGAGCGGCCGGTGCGCGACGTGGCGCCGGCCTTGACCGCCGACTCGGTCCTCGTGCCCACCGAGAAGGGCCTGCTCGCCCTCGATCGGGCCACCGGCCGCGAGCGGTGGACGGCCACGCTGGACGACCGCACGAACACGCCGGTCGTGGTGGGCGGCGTGGGCGGCCGCGCCGTCGTCACCACCTGGAAGGGGCTGTTGGCGGGCATCGACCTGGCCGATGGGAGCGTGGCCTGGCGTACCCCGTTGGGCGGCGCCTCCCTGGGCCCGGCCGCGGTGTCCGGTTCGACGGCGGTGGCGACCTTCGACACTGGGCACGTGGCGGGCGCGGTGGCGGTCGACGCCGCGACCGGCCGGCAGCGGTGGGCCGTCGCGCTGCCGCCGGACGGCACGAGCGCGCCGGCCATCGTGGCCGGCCCCGACGGCCGCGGAGCAACGGTCGTCGTAGTGGCCGCCGACGTCGCCGCCCACGGGTTGGCCCTCGACAACGGCGCCGAGCGATGGCGCACGCCGATCGAGGGCGCGGGGTCGCCCGAGGTCCCGCCGTTGCCACAGGCGGACGGCACGGTCGTGGCTTCCCACCGCCAGGGAGGGATGGCGCTGCTCGACGCGGCTGACGGCCGTGTGCGCTGGGAGGCGAGGTCGGACAGCGCGGCCATCCGGGGCGGCCCGGCGGGGCCGGGGCCCAACGGCTGGTTCGCGCTGCCCCTGTTCGACGGGCGGTTGCTGCTGGGCGGGGCCGACCGCCGGGCCGACGTTCGGGAACCACCCAGCCTCGCCAACGGGGTCGCGATGGGGCCAGGCGGGCTGTTGCTGGTTGCCACCGCCCAGGGGAAGGACAACCGCCTCTCGGCCGTGAAGGGGTGGTGACGCGCGGCCAGCTAGAATGTCCAGACCCGCCAGACGGCGGGAATCGTTCGGTCGGGGCGCATCCCACGGTCGCCTGTCCAGGCGCGGCGCCCGGCCTTCGCAACCGATGGGAGGAGGCGCCGTGGCCGTTGTCACGATGAAGCAGTTGCTGGAGGCCGGAGTTCATTTCGGCCACCAGACGAGGCGTTGGAACCCGAAGATGAAGCGGTTTATCTTCGGTGAGCGCAACGGGATCTACATCATCGATCTGAACCAGACCCTGGAGCGGATCGAAGCGGCCTACACCTACGTCCGGGACCTGGTCGCCGACGGCGGGGCCATCCTGTTCGTGGGCACCAAGAAGCAGACCCAGGACGCCATTTCCGGCCACGCCCAGAAATGCGGGATGCCCTACGTCAACGAGCGGTGGCTGGGCGGCATGCTCACCAACTTCCAGACGATCAGCGGCCGCGTCAAGAAGATGCAGGAGTACGAACGCATGAAGGCAGGGGGCGACTTCGCCGCCATGCCCAAGAAGGAAGCGCTCATCCTGTCGCGGGAGCTCGAGAAGCTCCAGAGGAACCTGGGCGGCATCCGCAACCTGGCCAAACTGCCCGACGCGGTGTTCGTCATCGACACCAAGAAGGAGCACATCGCGGTCACGGAGGCCAACAAGCTCGGCCTTCCGATCGTGGCCGTCGTCGACACGAACTGCGACCCCGACGTCATCCAGTTCGTCATCCCCGGCAACGACGACGCCATCCGCGCCGGCACGCTCATGTGCCGGATCCTGTCGGACGCGGTCGAGGAGGGCCGTCTGATCGCGAGCCGCCGCAACGCCCGCCAGGCAGCCGCCGCGCCGGTGGCCGCCGACGACCCCGCCGCCGAAGCCCGCCGGGCGCAGCAGCAGGCAGAGGCGCGCCGCCAGGCGGCGTTGCAGGCCCAAGAGCGCGAGGCCCGGATGTCCTCGGTGCGCCGTCCGCCGCCCCCGCCCCCGCCCAATGCCGCCCAGGCCGAGCCGCCGGCTGTCGAGGCAGCCACAGCCGCAGTGCCGGCGCCCGAGGCGCCCGAGGCGCCCGAGGCGCCGGCGCATGAGGCGCCGAGCGACGAGCTGGGGGCCGACGGTCCCGGGCCGGTCGCTCCCGACCCGGAGGTCGCGGAGGCGGGGCCGAGCGAGGCCGGCCCGAGCGAGGCCGGCCCCGCGGAGGCGGCCGCGGCTGAGACAGCGGCGACTGAGACGGCGGAGGCCTGAGCGATGGCCAACTTCACCGCCAAGGACGTGCAACGGCTGCGACTGGACACGGGCCTGGGCATGATGGACGCTAAGAAGGCGTTGGAGGCGAACGACGGCGATTTCGAGGCGGCCAAGAAGTACCTGCGGGAGAAGGGCATCATCAAGTCCGGGGAGCGCACCGGGCGCGCCAACGAGCAAGGCGCCGTCGCCGCCGCCAACACGGGCGCCGCGGCCGCCCTCGTCGAGCTGCGGTGCGAGACTGATTTCGTCGCCAAGTCGCCCGATTTCAGCGCCCTGGCGGAGGAGATGGCGCAGGCCGTCGCCGAGCGCGGCGAGCCGGCGGAGGACGAGTTCAAGGAGCGGCTCGACACACTGCGCATCACCCTGAAGGAGAACATCGACGTCGGCCGGGTCGTGCGGTTCGAGGCGGTCGAGGGCGCCGTGCTCGACACCTACCTCCACGTCCAGAACGACCGCGGCGTCAACGGCGTGATGGTCGAGCTGGTGGGAGGCGACCAGTCGCTGGCCCACGAGGTGTCGCTGCACGTCGCCCACGCCCGCCCTCAGTGGCGCACCCGGGAGGAGGTCCCCGAGGAGCGCATCGCCGCGGAAAGGGAGGTGCTCGAGAACCTCACCCGCAACGAGGGCAAGCCCGAAGCCGCCATCCCCAAGATCGTGGAAGGGCGCATCGGCGGCTTCTACCGAGACAATGTCCTGGTGGAGCAGGCGTACGTCAAGGACGCCAAGCAATCCGTGCAGCAATTCCTTGGTGGCGCCCGGGTCACCCGCTTCGCCCAAGTCGAGATCGGCCGGGGCTAGGCGCCGGTGGTCGACGCCGAGATCGGGGCCGAGGCCAACAACGGGCGCCGTCCGCGTTGGAAGCGGGTGGTGCTAAAGCTGTCTGGCGAAGCGTTCGCCGACCACCGGATCGGCTACGGCATCGACGGGCAGATGGTCGCCCGCATCGCCGCCGAGGTGTCCGAGGTGCGGCGTGACCTGAAGACCGAGATCGCCATCGTCGTCGGCGGGGGCAACATCTGGCGGGGGATGGCCGGCGCCGGAGCGGGGATGGACCGCGCCCAGGCCGACACCATGGGCATGCTCGCCACCGTCATCAACGGGCTGGCCCTGCAGGACGCCCTGGAGCAGGTCGGCGAACCGACCCGGGTGATGACCGCCATCCAGATGGCGCAGGTGGCCGAGCCCTACATTCGCCGGCGCGCCACGCGCCACCTGGAGAAGGGGCGCGTGGTGATCCTGGCGGGCGGCACCGGCAACCCGTATTTCACCACCGACACGACGGCCGCGCTGCGGGCCGCGGAGATCGGCGCCGCCGCCGTGCTGAAGGGCACGCACTCGGGCGTCGACGGCGTCTACACCGACGACCCCCTCACCAACCCGACGGCCACAAAGTTCAGCGAAGTGGCCTACATCGAGGTCCTCAACCGGGGCCTCAAGGTGATGGACTCGACCGCGATCACCTTCTGCATGGACAACAACCTGCCCATCGTCGTGTTCAACCTGATGGAGCCGGGGAACATCAGGCGCGCCCTTGAAGGCGAGTCGATCGGTACGCTGGTGTCGTGACCAGCCCGACTGGAAGCGACAACGCGGTCGAGGACGTGCTGCTCGAGGCCGCCGACAAGATGGGCAAGGCCGTGGCCCACACCCAGGGCGAGTTCAGCGGCATTCGCACCGGCCGGGCGACGCCCGCGCTCGTCGAGAAGATGAAGGTCGACTACTACGGCGCCGAGGTGCCGCTCCAGCAGCTCGCCGGGTTCAGCGTCCCCGAGGCGAGGGTGCTGGTGATCGCGCCGTACGACAAGAACTCCATCAAGGCCATCGAGCGCGCCATCCAGAACTCCGACCTGTCGATCAACCCGTCCAACGACGGCCAGGTGATCCGGCTGAACTTCCCGCAGTTGACGTCGGAGCGGCGCAAGGAACTGGTCAGGCTGGTCAAGCACAAGGCAGAGGAGGGCCGGGTGGCGGCCCGCAATGTGCGACGCGAGGCAAGAAAGGAGCTCGAGGGGCTCGAGAAGGAGGGCGAGATCTCGGAGGACGACCTCGAGCGGGCGGAGAAGGAACTGGAGAGGCTGACCCACGAGTACGTGGCCGAGATCGACCGCGTGCTCAGCCGGAAGGAGCAGGAACTGCTCGAGGTCTGACGGTCGCTCAACGCCGAGCGGCTGCCGCCTCCCCACCGCCACCGAGAGACGTGGAGGGCCCACATGGACGACGACCACCTCGACGAGCCGCCCGAGGCGTTCGATTTCCGGTCGCCCCGGCCCCGGGTCGACGATCTCGACGGCGGGGATATGAATCCAGCCGCCGAGGACCCTTGGGTCGTGCAGGGCGCCCGCCGGGATCCTCGCCCTGCGGCGGAAGGCGTTCGCATCATCGGCGCCGACGAGGCGGCCGCTGCCATCGAATCGGGCCAAGTGGCGCCGAAGAAGCCGGAGGACGAGTTGCGATTCGGAGATGTCCCGCCCCAGCCCGCTGGCCCGCGCCCCTCGCTGCGTTTCCCTGGCGCCGACCCGGCGTCGGCCACCTTGCCGCCAGTGGCCGGCGAGCCGATCCCGCCCCGGGAGGACAAGCCGTCGGCCGCGGCCGAGGCGGCCCGCCGGTGGGACGAGGCGCTGGCCCGTTCCACCGCCACCCGGCCCCGCCCCCGCGCCACGCCCCTGTTCGCGGACGCCGACGACGACGACCCCTTCGGCTCGGGCCGCGCCCCATCGTCGGCCCGGGCCTCCGCGGGGCCGCCCACCGGCCCCCCCGACTACGACCCGTACGAGCCCTACGAGCCGGCCTTTACGTCGCCCGTCGGCCCGCCGACCGGACCGCCTGACTACGACCCGCTCCCCTCCGCCCCGGCGTTCGGTGCGAACTGGCTCGACGAGGAGCCCGACCTCATGGCCGAGCCGGCGCGGCCGGCGGCGCCGACGGGCCCCCCGAGCGGACCGCCCGCCTACGACCCGGCTTCCTACGAGGCGCCGTCGATGCAGCACTGGACCGAACCGCCGAGCGGCGAGGTGCCCAAGATCCTCATCGACGACGACGAGGCCGAAAACGGAGAGGAGGACCTCAGCGCCTGGGGCAGCCTCGGGGCCCGCCCCCGGTGGCGCGACCAGCCCAACGACTGGGAGGACGCCGATTTCAACGACGCCATCCTGGCCGACGAAGGCCATCGCGTCGGCGCCCTGCGCG
>JAHFUQ010000238.1 GCA_023265045.1 Acidimicrobiia bacterium | reverse complement strand
CCGGTTGCTTGCCCGGCTGATTTCACAGATGGTTGTACTGGCAACGAACTCATGGTCTCATCCTCCCCCGCCGGGCCCCGGGTGCACACCCGGGGCCGCACGGGAATTCGGTTGATTTCAGGCTGTGCCCCGGGTGTGCTCAGGCGGTCTTGACGACCGCGACGTCGAACTCGAGCGCGATCTTCTCCGAGACGAGGACGCCGCCGGCCTCGAGCGCAGCGTTGAAGTTGACGCCCCAGTCCTTGCGGTTGACGGCGGTGCGGCCCTCGAAACCGGCGCGCTCGTTGCCCCAGGGGTCGACGACGATGCCGGTGAACTCGAAGTCCACGACGACGGGCTTCGTGATGCCCTTGATCGTCAGGTCGCCGATCAGGCGGTAGCTCTCGTCGTCCACGCGCTCGACGCCGGTGGAGATGAACCGGATCTGCGGGTACGTCGCCGCGTCGAAGAAGTCGTTCGTGCGCAGGTGCTCGTCGCGCTGGGCGTTGCCGGTGTCGACGCTGGCGACCTCGATGGTCAGGTCGGCGCGCGAGCGGCCGGGCTCGTCGGCGTCCAGGACGACCGTGCCGGCGAAGTCGCCGAACGAGCCGCGCACCTTGGTCACCATCGCGTGCCGGGCGACGAAGCCGATCCGGGTGTGCGCGGTGTCGATGGCGTAGGTGCCGGTCAGTGCGGGGGTTCCCTTGCCGGCCGGGTGGGTGGTGTCGCTGTGCGTCTGCGCGGCGGTGGTGGTCATCGGAAGCTCCTGAGGTTGTGGTTGATGTGTCAACGGCGGTAGGTGGAGCCAGGATGACGTGTCAACTATTCCCGACGTACACTGGGCCCGTGACCGAGGACGCGACCGAACCCCGCTGGCTGGACGAGGACGAGCAACGCGCCTGGCGGGCGTACGTGTCCATGCAGGCGAAGCTGAACGCCCACCTCGCCCGCGACATCCAGGCCAACACCGCGCTCTCCATGCCCGACTTCGCCGTCCTCGTCGCCCTCACCGACACCTGCCCCGGCAGCGGGGTCCGGGCCTTCTCCCTCGCAGAGACGCTGCAGTGGGAGAAGAGCCGGCTCTCCCACCACCTGGCCCGCATGGAGAAGCGCGGCCTGATCACCCGCGCCGGGTGCACCGAGGACGGCCGGGGCCAGCAGGTGGCGGTCACCCCCGCGGGCCGGGCGGCGATCGAGGCGGCCGCGCCGCACCACGTGGCGACCGTCCGGCGGCTCGTGTTCGACGCGCTGAGCCCCGCCGAGGTCGAGGCCCTGGGGTCGATCGCGGAGCGCGTCCTGGAGCGGCTCGAAGCCGAGGGCCCGGCCTGCCCCGCCGCGCCCTGCGGCGAGTTCTGACCCCGGTACCCCTGGGGGCTAGGGGTATCCGCCCATTAGTGTCTGGGTCGTTCACGTCCAACATCGATTAGATGAGGTCGCCGATGACCACCACGACCATCCCCCAGTGGACCCTCAAGGGCGACTGGTTCGACGTCTGCAGCTGCAACATCGCCTGCCCGTGCGAGTTCGCGCAGACGCCCACGGGCGGCAAGTGCCAGGGCGTCCTCGCCTACAAGATCAACGAGGGGTCGTACGGCGACACCGACCTGGCCGGGCTGAACGTCGTGGCCATCATCCGCTTCGACGGCAACCTCTGGGCCGGCGAGACCACGGCCATCGTCGGCCTCCTGGTGGACGACCGCGCCAGCGAGGCGCAGCTCGGCGGCATCCAGGCCATCTTCGGCGGCGCAGCCGGCGGCTGGCCGGGCGCGTTCGCCAAGCTGATCGGCGACTTCCGCGGCGTCGAGATCGTCCCGATCCGCATGCAGGTCGCCGAGGACCTGTCCTCCTGGAGCGTCGAGGCCACCGGCAAGATCACGGCCTCCGCCGTCGCGCTGACGGGCCCGACCTCCGACCCGAACAAGCGCGTGCAGCTGATCAACCCGCCCGGCTCCGAGGTCGGCCCCGGCGAGCACGTCGTGGCGACCTGGGGCGTCGGCGACATGGCGCAGTCCGACGCGAACCTGTTCGGCGACTTCAAGCTCGACAAGATGAAGACCTCCAGCAAGCACATCCCGTTCAGCTGGACCGGCCCCGACGCGTGAGCACCCCCACCGACACCACCCGGCTCCCCCACGGCCATGGCCACGGGGAGCCGGGGGAGCCGGGCGGCGGGAAGCCGAGCCTGTTCGCCCTCGTCAACGCGACGCCGATGTCGCGCGCCCGGGCGGGGATCCTGCTCGCCCTCGTCGCGCTGACGGCGGGCTCCTGGGCGTACCTGCTCACCCGCGATCACGGGCCCGGCCCCACGATGGGCCTGTCCGCGCTGCTCTTCCTGGGCGTCTGGGTCGCGATGCTGGCCGCGACGATGTTCCCGGCGGTCGCGCCGATGGTGCTGATGTTCGCCCGGATCAACGCGACGAAGCGCACCAAGGGCATGGCGTACGTCCCGACCTCGTTGTTCGTGTCCGGCTACCTCGTGGTCTGGACGGGCCTCGGCCTCCTTGCGTACGTCGCCGCCCTCGGCGCCGAGGACCTGGCCGCCCGCTCGGACTGGGTCGCCGGCAACGCCGCCCGGATCGGCGGCGTCCTGATCGCGGGCGCCGGCGCCTACCAGTTCACCAAGCTGAAGGACCGCTGCCTGACCGAGTGCCGCTCGCCCCTGGCGTTCGTCATGGAGCACTGGCGCGACGGCCGCCGCGGCGCGCTGGAGATGGGCGTCCACCACGGCTGGCACTGCGCGGGCTGCTGCTGGGCGATCATGGTCGCGATGTTCCCGCTCGGGATGATGAACATCGCCGCCCTCGCGGGAGTGACCGCGTTCGTGTACGCCGAGAAGGTGCTCCCGGCGGCCAAGGTGCTGCGGTACGGCGCCGGCGTCGCCCTGCTGGCGTACGGCCTGGCCGTGCTGGTCGAGCCGTCCCTGCTGCCGGGGAGCATGGTGCACCACATGGATCACGTGCACGGGTAAGGTCAGCGCGTGATTTTCAAGCGCGTCGGCGAGGGCCGCCCCTACCCCGATCACGCCACCAGCCAGCGGGCTTGGTCGGTCGTCCCGCCGCGGGCCGTCCGGCTGGACCAGCTGATCACCACGAAGAGCCAGCTCGACCTCGCGACGCTGCTGTCGGAGGACTCCACGTTCTACGGCGACCTGTTCGCCCACGTCGTGGAGTGGAAGGGCGACCTCTACCTCGAGGACGGGCTGCACCGGGCGGTGCGTGCGGCGCTGCGCCAGCGCACCGTCGTCCACGCCCGGATCCTCGACCTCGGCGGC
>JAHFUQ010000104.1 GCA_023265045.1 Acidimicrobiia bacterium | reverse complement strand
CGGCGGTCGCCGCGACCCGGCTCGGCATCGCGAGGGCGGCGGGCGAGTGCGATTACGCCGCCCTTGACCGCTGGGCGGGCGGCGAGCCCGCGGGCCGCTGGTTTCGAGATCGGGAGGCGCGAGACGAGCGAGCAACGGCGACGCTCGTAGCCGAGCTGGCGCTCCCATTCTCCACCACCAACCCGGCGGCGGCCCTACAGGTTTGGGTGTGGCCGCCGGTGCACGACTTTTCGGTGGTGATCGACGAGGGCGGGCGATGGCGGTTCTCGCTCGGGCTCAGTTGAGTGTCGTCACCCCGACCGATGAGGAACTGGCCGACGCCGCCGCCAGCGGCGACGACGACGCCTTCGCCCAGTTGCACCAGCGCTGGTGTGGACCCATCCACGACTACCTCGCCCGCATGACGCGCAACCGCGACGACGCCGCCGAGCTCACCCAGGTCACGTTCGAGAAGGCGTGGCGCAACCTGGCGCGGCGGCAGAAGGACCGGGGCGTGAGGCCTTGGCTCTACGCCATCGCCCGCAACTCCGCCCTCGACGCCATGCGCCGGCGGCGGCCGACGCAGGCCCTGGACGACGAGGAGTGGGCGAAGGCGCCGGGGGCCGCGCCCGACCCGGAAGCGGCCGCGGTCGCGAAGGATTCGGCGGCGGACGTGTGGGCGGCGGCTGCCGCGCTGAGCCCCACCGAGTACACCGTCCTCCACTACGAGCTGCGCGCCGGAATGGGACCGGAGGACATCGCCGCCGCCACCGGGATGCGCACCGGCGCGGTGTACACCGCGCTCAGCCGGGCCAAGGCCTCCTTCGGAGAGGCGTTCACCGTGCTCCAGCTCGCTCGCCACGGCCGGCGGGACTGCCCGGTCCTCAACGACTTGCTCGGCGACGACACCCTTCAGCAGCTCACCAAGGCGGTGCGAAAGACCGTCCGCGACCATCTCAGGGAGTGCGAACGGTGCCGGGCCAACTCCCTCCGGCTCGTGGCGCCGGCCGAGGTCTTCGCCAGCCTCGGCCTGGTCGTCCCGCGCGCCCTGCGGCCACTTCGCAAGCCCGACGAGCGCGAACCGCCGCAGGCGGAGCCATCAGACCGCCGCCGGCGGGCCCGCCAGGTCGCGGCCATCGCCGCGCTGGTGGCCATCCTCATCTGGGTTGGCATCCTGGCCCGGGCCGAGGAGGTCGCCGCGGGGCCCGACCGCACCCCGCCGGACGACCCCGCCGAGTTGCGCAGCCCGTCGCACGTCCTCGGCGTGCCATCGGGCGAACGCACCGCCGTGGTGGCGTGGTCCGCCGGCGTCGACCCCTCCGTCAAAGGCGAGCGGACCTCGGGCGTCGCCGGGTACTCCGTGGCGTGGACCAACGAGGCGCGATCGCTCCCCGACGCCTCGATCGACGTGGCCGCCGGCGCCGGCTTGGCCTCGGCGCCGATCACCCCGGGTCGGCCCACCTGGTTTCACCTGCGGACCGCCGACCGGGCCGGCAACTGGACCAGCACCCGCCACCTGGGGCCGTTCCTCTTCCCCTTGGCCACGAGCAGCCCGACGCCGCCGCGAGCCGGGCCGAGCCCGCCGGCGTCGGCGCCGGTGGCCGCCGAGCCGCTCGGTCCAACGACGACGAGCCCGGCCGCTCCCCCGAGCGCGCCGCCGCCCGCGGCCGCGCCATCTCCGGTCGGCATGACCGCGACAAACACCGCTCCCGAGGCGCCGCCCGACTCGACCGTGCCCACGACAACGCCTCCGACCACACCCCCGCCGGCCCCGGCAACGAGCACCACGACCGAACCGCCCGAGCCGCCGCCCACCACGGAGCCGCCGCCCACCCAGCCGCCGCCCACGACGGTCCCGCCGCCCACCCAGCCGCCGCCCACGACGGTCCCGCCGCCGACCCAGCCGCCGCCGACCCAGCCGCCCCCCCACCCGCCGCCCCCCTGACGAGGACCTGGCCGCATGAGTGCAGCGTTAGCGCTCTGATTCGGGCCCAGACGGGCGAAATCACCGCTCTAACGCTGCACCTGACCGTCCTGCGAGAGGTGTTCGATCACGCCGCGTGTTGGGCTCCCCGGGGGGCAGTCGTCGGCCGCGTCGGCTTGGAGCCGGACCAACTCGGCCTGCAACCCCCGGATCTCGTCCAGCTTGAGCCCCAGCCGTTGCGCGGTCTTGACGAACGTCAACCGCTCGGCGTCGGCGGGACCGTAGGCGCGATACCCGGACGCGGTCCGATCCGGCTCGGGGAGCAGCCCAGCGACTCGTAGAACTGGATGGCCTTGGTGGTCACCCCGGCCCGATCGGCCAGCTCCCCGTCCGATGAACGATTGCACCCTCAGCGCCGACGAACTGCCGGCCCGCAGTGAGGCGTGGCGCGACCTGCTGGCGCAGGCCACCAGACACGCCTACGACGCCAGCTACTGCTACGCGCCCGAGCCGACCCTCGCGGGCCGAGTTGCGGGGTTGGCGGCCACCGAACCCGGTGCTGCCCGCACGTCCGCTTCGCGTTCGCGATTACGGCGACTGAGATGACGCTACGGATCGACGCTTCGCCCCCACGATGAGGTGATGGGGGTGCGGGTAGCCCCGATCGAGCGCCTCGTGGCGCACCACGAGCCCGTCGCTCTCCATCCAGCCGCCGAGCCGGCCCGGATCGAGCAGGGTGAGCTTCTCGCCCGCGGTGATGTTGACCACTTTTACCGCCAGCGTTTCCTGGACCCGGTTCCACGCCGCCTTCCAGCGGGGCGTCAGCGCCATCTCCTTGACCACGAGCACGCCCCCGAGCGCCAGTTGGCCGGCGCACGTGCGCAGCAAGCCGGCCTGCGCGTCCGCGTCGAGCAGGTAAAGGACGTCGACGATGACGACGGCGTCCCAGGGCCCGTCGGGGATCTCGCCGGGCGGCTGGAGGTGCAGGTCGGCCCGCGCGCCGTGCACCAGGGCCTGGCGGGCGGCGCGCTGGCCATGGACGATCTTGCGCACGTCGACGTCGATCCCCGACACCCGCCGCCGCTTCGACGACAGCGCCAGGTAGTTCGAAAACAGCCCGTACCCGCACCCGACTTCGAGGATGCGACCCTCCTCGGGCACGTGGGCGGCGACCCGGCGGAACGGGCACGTCGCCCACCGTCCCCACACGTGGGCCCGCACCCCGAACGGCGCCGCCGAGTAGAGCGCGAGCACCTCCGGCGCAGACAGCCGGGCCTTAAAGATCCGCGTAGGTCCCAAGGGTGAAGCCGAACTCGTCGACCGCCGCGAACGCAGGCGCACCCAGCAAGGCGTCCAGCTCCTGCGCCCACTGGTAGCCCTCCCACTGGTACCGGGCCCGGTCAGGGTCGTCGGCCTCGCCGGGGTGGACCGTCAGCTCGACGCTCGCGTGGCCGCGCGCCGCCATCTTGGCCAGCACGCGCCGCATGCGGGGCACGTCGAGGCGGCCCGCCACCTCGATGCCGACCGCGTCGGCGGGGTGCTTCACCCCGCTCCTCTGCGCGCAGCGGGCCAGGCGGTGCCCGAGCACCGTCACCCCCAGCCCGGTGAGGTTGCGGGCCCGGAACCGGGGCACCCGCACGGCGGGGACGTCGAAGCGCTTGGCCAGGTCGAGCACGACCCGGCACAGCGGCGGCCACAGGTGGAGGTGCTGGTGGGCGTCCAGGTGCGTGATGGGCACGCCCAGCTCCTGCACCAGCTCGAGCTGGGCGGTGAACTCACGGGTGACGTCGGCGGGGTCGACCCGGCCCACGACGGCCCGGCGCAGGAAGCCGGAGAAGGTCTCGGACAGGTGGCCGGTGCGGTCGAACAGGGTCGGAATCTCGGCCCGCGACAGCAGGGGCGGGTCCTCCCCCACCGCCGCCAGGTGCACGCCGACGCCCAGCTTGGGGTGGTCGGCCAGGAGGTGGCAGACCTTCGGGTAGGCAGGCCCGATGGCGAGCACCGACGCGCTGGTGACGATCCCCTCGCGGTGGGCGCGCAGGATCCCCAGGGAGATCCCCGTGGTCAGCCCGTAGTCGTCGGCGTTGACGATGAGCAGCTTGGTCATGAGAGGTAATGGCCCCGGGCGAAGAACGAGGTGGCCGCCACCATGGTCAGGCCACTCCCCGTCAGCGCCACGAGGCGCAAGCGAGCCCGCTCGGCCAGCAGTTCGCCCGCCACCGCGAAGCAGGGAAAGGCGGAGAGGACGTAGCGGCTCATGCCAAAAAAATTCTTGGTGGAGATGGCGGAGATGGCCAGCCCGAGCAGGGCGAACGAGCCGTAGCTCCAGCCGAACCGGCGGACGACCCGCGGCACGCACGCCAGGCCGGCGAGGGTGAGGACCGGGTGGGAGACGAACACGCACCAGGCGAACGGGCTGCGGAAGTCCTGCACGTCCTTCCAGAACTGGACCTTGAACCAGGTCTCCCAACCGGGCGTCTGGTTCCAGCCTTTCTGGGCGTCGACGAAGGCCAGCGGGCGGCCGAACCTGGCCCAGCAGTAGATCGAAAAGGCGCCGATGCCGGCCCCGGCGACCAACACACCGGCGTCGCGCCACGTCACGTTGCGCACCCCGCCCCGCTTCTCGACCACGCGGACCACCAGCGCGACCACCAGCACGAACCCCACCGGTCGGGCCGCGGTGGCGACGGCGCCCACCAGCCCCCCGAGCCAGGGGTGGTCGCGCTCGACCAGCAGGAACGCACCGAGGGCCGAGGCGATGAAGACCGAGTCGGCGTAGACGGCGCCGTACAGGTAGTAGCCGAAGGGGTACAGCAGGAACAACAGCAGCGCGGTCCACGCCGCGCCGGGCGACACCCGCTCGCGCAGCCAGGTGAAGAACAGCCCTGCCGCCAACGCGCCGGCGGCGCAGGTCACCATGATCCCCGAGAGCAGGGTGTCGCCCACGATCGCCCGCCCCGCCCGCATCAGCAGCGGGTAGGCGGGGAAGAACGCCAGCGGCCCCTGCCGGCCCGGGACGAACTCCCAGTACCCGCGGTCGGCGATGTCCCGGTACCACCCCGCGTCCCAATGGGCCCACATGCCGAGCCAGGGACGGCCCGGGAAGGGCACCCGGTGCAGGTCGGTGCCGGTGTAGGGCAGGTGCGCCAGCGACAGCCCGCCCACGACGAACAGCACCGCGCCGATGCCCAGGAACACGAAGGCGGCTTGCCAGGCGGGCGAGATCACGGGCGCGACCGCGCCTGTCGGCCGCTCCGTCGTCTCCCCAGTCGACACCCGCACGACGGAAGAGCCTAGGGGAGACTCCGTCAGAGGCAGATGAACAGGATGCAGGTCTTGGCCGGCGGGGCCGGGGCCGCCGCGGCGGCCGGCGCCGCCGCGGCCCGCTCCAGGATCCAGTCGCTCCCGTCGCCGCCCGCGATGTACGGATGCTGCGGGCCGTACTGCTCCCGGGCCGTCAGCTTGGGCGCCTGGTCGGCGGCGAACCGGAAAGCCTCCTGAATCGATACCTTGCCGTCCTTGTTGGCGTCCGCCAGCTTGCGGGTGATGCCCTTGTCGACCATCAGGTTGATGAACACCGAATTACGCAGTTCGGGCGACAGTTCGTAGCCCTTCTCGTTGGACTGCGACGCGGCCGTCACCAGCCGCTTCGGGCCCGAGAGGTTCTCGTCGAACCCGGCCGCCTCGCACCCCGAGAAGATCGACCACAGGTAGCCCTTGACCGACCGCAGGCTGCTCGCCACGTCGGTGTCGGCGATGAACTGGTTGTCGTGGGGCCAGATGTACTCGGTCGAGCCGACCTGCTTGACGTGCCCAGAGTAGGCGAACACGGAGAACGACGTGTCGGTGCTCTTGCTGGCGAGCCAAGCCAAACCGTCGCGGATGCCGGCCGCCGTGGCGGCGCCGTCGGTGAGCGTGCGGATGTGGTCAGCCGACCACCCCCCCGCCAGCAAGGCGGCGCGTATGTCCTCGGCGTCGCCCACCGCGCCGGTGTTGGGCCGGGTGGCGCCCTGGAAATGGTCGATCCCGATGATGAGCGCCCACCGGTCGCCGTTGCCGGGCGGGGCGGCCTGGGCCGACCCCAGTCCCGCCGTGAGCCCGAGCACGATGAGCGGAACGAGCACGAGAAGTCGTCGCATTTGCTTCGCTTCTTCCCCCTGTTCAAGCGGCCCTACACCCTGCCACATCTGACGCCGCGCGGCCAGGACGCTACGCAGAGCGCTCGACGTGACGGACGAAGCCCAGCCGTGGGGTGACAGTGACCCGCACCACGGCGCCCCTGGCCGCCGCCCCCATCCGGGCCGGCTCGACGCGCCACGCTCGCACCTTGGTGGACGCGCCGTCGTCCACGGCCACGTAGCCGCCGCGCAGGCGGATGACCAACCCCTCGACGGTGCGCTTGGCGAACAGGTCCGACAGCCCCGCCAGGGCCATCACCGCCGAACGAATCACCACGACGGCCAGGACCGCCAGGATCAACCCCGCGATGGCCGTCACGATCAGGGCGACGGTGCGCTGGTCGTCGGGGGGGCGTTTGTCGATGAAGTCGCCGATGGCGGTGGCCAGCGGGCCGGCGAGCGTGCGGAGGAACGTCCCGAACACGGCGAGGACGAACAACCCCTTGGCCGCCACCTTGAGCGGGTGGCTGCCGTACCCGGGCGGCCACTTGGACGGGTACCGCACCCGCACCACGTGCCACCGCCCGCCGTAGGAGCTCCACGCCTCGGTGTCCGACTCGGCCCCGAGGGGCAAGGCCCGGACCGCCCCTGCCGCCACCCCCATCGCCGCGCCGTAGGCCAGGTAGCGGTCCCAGATGGCCACCGCCGCAGGCGGCGCCTCGTCGAACGCCTCGTCTTCATGCAGGTAGTCCCGGAGCCCGAGCCAGCGGGCGGCCGCGGCCCGGCCCGCCTTGGTGTCGCGCTCGGCCCGCAGCGAGAAGGGGAGGGCCATCAGGCCGGTCCAGGCGACGAAGCCGAGCCCCAGCGCCCCCGCGACCGGGTTGTCGTCCTTCGACGACGAGGTGTTGGCCTTGTCCGTCGGGGCGAGCACGAACGCCGTCGCAGCCAGGATGGCGGGCGCGGTGGCGACAACGCCGAGGGCGATCGTCGCCCCTTTCGACCAGCGGCTGCGGCTGAGTCCCTGGCGGCGGGCGTCGGCGACCACCGCCTTGCGGAACCGGTCCCACCAGCCCTTCGAGTCCGCCTCGGGACCGGTCGTCAACGCCTCGCACGGCACCACCCCGGCGGTCGCCAACGCCCGCACGTGGTCGAGGACCTGGCGCTCGTAGTCGGCCAGGCCGCCGGTGGGCGCTGACGAACGCACCCGGCAGACGAACCGCTCGGGCGCCACCTGGTCGATGGCGATGACTTTCCTGGCCGCCAGGTCGAGCAGGGTGGCGGGCACCGCCTCGTGGCCCACCTCCCACCGGTTGGCCAGGAAGCCTGCGACCGCGGGCGACTCCTTGCCGCCGAAATCGCTGGTCGCCGCAGCCGCCTGGGGCAGGTCGGGGCGGCTCGCCAGGGCCAGGACGGCCAGCAGCAGGAGCCAGGCCGCCAGTGCGACCGCCGCCGCGACGGCGAAGCCGAGGGCCCGTTCGCCCGCCGAGGAAAGCGCGAAGACGAGCATGGGGGGCTCACTCTGGCAGGCTGGGCCGATGCGAGTGGGCGTTTCCCTGCGGAGCCGGTACGAGCCTCCGGACGTCCGCACCGGCGCCCGGTGGATGGTCGAGCAGGCGGCGACGGCCTGGGAGGCGGGCCTCGATTCGCTGTTCGTCGGCGACCACCACGCCACCGGCGGGCCGTACTACCAGAACGCGCCCATCCTCGGCCGCCTGCTGGCCGAGTGGAACGGGCCCCGGCCGGCCGGCGCGTTGTACCTCTTGCCGCTCTGGAACCCGGTGCTGGTGGCCGAGCAGGTGGGCACCCTGGCCGCCGCAGCGGCCGGGCCATTTGTCCTGCAGTGCGCCATCGGCGGGGAGGAGGGCCAGTTCGCAGCGATGGGCGCCGACCTTCGCCGCCGGGCCGGCGTGTTCGAGCTCGCCCTCGACACCATCCGCCGCCTCCTGGCCGGCGACGAGGTAAACGGCGTCCGCATCGGCCCCCTCCCCCCGGAACCGGTCCACGTCTGGATCGGCGGCACGGCCGCCCCCGCCATCGACCGGGCGGCCCGCTTGGGCGACGCCTGGCTCGCCGGCCCGGAGCTGCTCGTCGACCAGGCGGCCGCGCTCATCGCCCAGTACCGCGAGCGCTGCGCCGTCCACAGCCGCACGCCCGCGGCCATCGCCATCCGGCGCGACGTCCACATCGGCGCCGACGACGGCGACGCCTGGCGGGTGGCGCGACCCGTCCTCGACGCCGGCTACCGCGGGTTCGACCCCGCCGCCGTCGTGGTCGGCGGCCCCGAGCAGGTCGCCGCCCAGTTCGTCCGCCTGGCCGACCTGGGCTACAGCGACGTGATCATCCGCCCGCTGGCCAAGGACCAGGCCGACACGCTGGGATGCCTCGAGCGGGCCGGCGTGGTGCGGCTTCAGCTCGAAGGCTGATCGTCACCCTCCCACTCTTGGTCCTCCTCCTCCCACGCCTGGTTGCGGGCCTCGACCTTGTCCTTCCAGTGCGCCGCCTCCTCGGGGGAGGCATACGGCCCCATGCGCTGGTCGTTGGCGCAACCCTCGCCGGCCGGCTCGACCTTCCGATGGCGGAGGCACCAGTACCACTGGCTCGCGTCGCTCATGGCGCCCCACCATAAGAACCTGAGGGGCCCGAGGGCTATCTCACAACGGTGAAGACACGGTTGGAGGCGGGCCCCTCACCAGCCTCGTTGACGGCCCGGACGTAATAGGACGCGAGCCCGGTGGGCGTCCCGGTCTGGGTGAACGAGGTGACGTTGCCGACGGTGGCGATCAGCGTCGGCGTGTTGAAACCGCTCCCCCGGTAGATCCGGTAGCCGGTCACCGGACCGGTCGTGGGCGGGAGCCAGGACAGCTTCACCGTCCCGCCGCCGGGCGCCGACACCGTGAGGCTGCGGGGCGCCGACGGCACGGTCGTCGTCGGCGGCTTGGTCGTCGTGGTCGTGGGGGCCACGGTGGTGGTGGTCGTGGTCGGCGGCGCGGTCGTCGTCGTGGTCGTCGGCGGCACGGCGGTGGTGGTCGTGGTCGTGGACGGCGGGACCGTGGTCGTGGTGGTCGGCGGCACGGTGGTCGTGGTCGTGGGCGTCGGGATCGTCCCCGGGCCCGTCGCCAGGAAGGCGCTGGTGGCGGTGTTCCAGTGCGTGGCCAGGTAGGAACCCGTCACCGGCGCGGTGTGGAAGTAGTCGTCGTGGTTGCAGTCGAAGCGGTTCTCGTGGGTGCTCGGGCAGACGTAGTGCATGGTCACGCCCGCCGCGTCGACGTAGCACATCCGGTCGTACTCGTCGGTGCAGTGACTGTTGGCGGTGGCGTTGGGCGCCGAGGTCTGCACGCCGCCCAGGTTGTGCATCAGCTCGTGGGCCTCGACCGAGTTCGCCATGCCCCAGCAACCGTTGTCGACCCGGGCGACCTCACCGGGCACCTGCGTGTTGCCGTTGTTGTAGTTGGCGCCCGGCGCGGGGTTGGCGCGGTCGTCGTAGTACACCTGGGCGATCCCGCAGTAGACGTTGGCGTCCACCCACACCAGGTATTTCCGGTCGGTGCGGGTGTAGCCCTTGGCCCGCAGCTCGGAGATGGTGTTGGACACGTTGTCGTCCCCGGTCGTCGACAGGGTGACCCGGTCGACCGTCAGGTTGCACGACGGGTCGGTGACGAAGCGCACGTGGCGGCTCCCGCCCGTCTCGGCGGCCGAGGCGTCGGTCATCAAGTCGACGTTGGCGGCCCACTGCAGGAACGAGGCGGCGTAGGTCGGGTAGCGGTCGGCCACGTCGCTCGACCGGGCGTAGATGAGCTGCACCCGGTACCCGTCGCTGCCGGTCCCGTAGCACTGGATCCCGGTCGTCGCCGCCGCCACGCCGCTGCCTGCGTCAGCCGTCGCCGATGCCGTCGCCTCGGGCGCCCGGTCGACCCGCACGTCGACGCCCTCCGGCGCGGGGTCGGGCCCGTGCGTGCACAGCGCCTGGCCGCCCCGCTCCTTGAAGGCGAGCTGGTACTTGCCCTGGCACACGTCGGCGAGGGCGGAACGCGACAGCCCGTCGAGCACCACTCCCCTCGGGTCGTTGCCCCGTTCGACGTGCTTGGGCTGCGGTTGGGCGGCCTGGGCCGCCACATTGGTCGTGACGGTGGTGGTGAGCGCGAGCAGGAGCACGACGGTTCGGCGCATACCTGACCTTCGGCCGCCCTCCGCCGATCCTTGAGCCCGCAGGGTGGCAATGAGCCGAAGGGATCAGTCCGCCGCTTCGTCCATCCCTTTGGCCATGAGGTACCCGCGGGCCCGTTCGGCCTTGGGATAGCGATCGACGAGCGCCCAGAACTGGGGGCCGTGGCCCCCCTCGGAGAGATGGGCCAGCTCGTGGACGATGACGTAATCGACCACCCAGCGTGGAAATCGAGCCAGGCGCGAGGAGATGCGCACCGCCCCGTCCGCGGGCGAGCACGACCCCCAGCGGCTGCCTTGGTTGTCGACCCACCGGATCGACTTCGGCTTCGGGAGGCGCAGTTCGGCCGACAACGCCGCGGCCCGCGCCTCGACGTCGATCTCGGCCGCCAGTCGTCGGCGTTCCAGCTTCGCCACCAGGGTGTCGACATGGCGGCGCAACTGCTCCTCGGGCATGCGCTCGGGCGCCGTGACCCGTATCACGCCGTTGACGACCCGCGCCTCGACGGTCTTGCGCCTCCGGGCGCTGCGGACGATCTCGACTTCCATACGCCGCGAACGGCGGTCAGGCCAGGGAGTCGGCCACCCGGGCCCGCGCCGCGGCCACGATGTCCTCGTCGGCGCGGGTGCGCCGGATGGTGATGGCGGCGTAGTAGGCGGGGCCGACGAGCAGCAACGCCTTCCAGCCCCAGGGCAGCGGCCCGTGCACCTCGACCAGCGTGGCGATGGCGACCAGCCACAGGACGGTGATGGTCAGCGTCACGCGGCGCAGCTCCACGACCCGCATGGGGTGGACGAACTTGACCGACGTGAGCTGGAGCGCCCCCAGCGCGGCGATCACGATGGCGTTGGACATCTGGTCGGTGCCCAACAGCAGCAGGGTGGGGACGATGAGGTTCCACTGAGCCGGGAAGCCGTTGAACCAGTGGTCTGCGCTCTCGAGGTCGCGCCGCGCGTACCAGAGCGCCGTGCAGATGAGCGTGAAACCGACGACCGGCAGTTCGAGGGCGGCCGGCAGCATGTCCAGCCGCCACAGGAACGCCAGCGGCACGATCGCGGTGAAGAAGTCGACGACCACGTCGAGCACGAAGCCGTCGATGTTGGGCAGGACTTCGGCGACACCCCACGCCCGCGCCAGCGGACCGTCGAGCCCGTCGATCACCAGGGCGAAGAGCAACCAGTAGATGGCGGCCCGCGGCTGGTCGTTGAACAGGGCGATCAGCGCCAGCAGGCCGACGACCCCACCGAAGGCTGTAAAGGCATGGAGGGCCCAGGCCCGCCATGGACTACACAGATGTGTACGCGCCCCGTGGCGCTCTTCCCCAGGCATGGAGAGCCAAGACTATCGGGGTCGGCCCGACCCCGCCGACCCGCGTCGGATCAGTCCTGGCGAACGGCCGCCGCCGCGGGCGCCTTGGCCTTGCGGGACCGGCTCACGGCCACGAAGCCCCCGGCGAAAAGGGCCAGGCCGACGACGCCCAGGCTGCCGACGAGGATGATCGGGAACGACGAACCGGGCGTACCCGAGCTCTCCGTGAACGTCCGCGCCGGCGCCGGGGTGACGGGCGGGGCGACGGCGCCCTGGACCTCGAACAGCGCCCGCCCCGGCGTGCTCGGCACGTCCTGGCCGGTCGCGTCCTTGAGGACCGCGGCGATGACGTAGTAGCCGGGCGGCCCGTCGGGCACCTTGAAGGTCGCCGAGAAGGCGCCGTTGGCGTCGGGGATCACCTGGGCCAGCAGCGGCCCGTCGGGGGTCTTCCACCGGATCTGGACGCCCGTGGACGTGCCCTCCGGCATCTTGAACGACGTCCCGGTCATGGTGACCACGTCGCCCGGCTTCCCGGTGGCGGTCGAGAGATTGACCGCGGCCGGCGTGATGCAGGCAAACGCCGCCGCGCTCGCGAGCGTCACCGCCGCTCCCAGGGCCGCGACGGAACCAACGAGCACTCGACGGAGCGACATGGAGCCCACCTCCTTGCTACAGCAGCGACTCCAACGCTACCGCAGCGGGGGTCTCAACCGTCGGTCTCCGTCGGCTCCATGTGCAGGTCGAACGGGAAGGCGTTCTCGACGGCGGCCTGGGCCCGCGCCTCCTCCAGCACCTTGGTGGGCGACTCGGCGATCAGCAGGCCCAGCACGAGCGCCGCGGTCGACGCCGACCCCGACAGCTCCCCCGCCGCGAACCCGGTGAGGTAGTCCGCCGACGGGGTCTCAGGCGCCACTTGGGAGACGGTGTACTCCCGGGCCGTCGCCTTATGGAGGATGCCACGAAGCACGTTTTCGATCTCGTCCATTGGTGGTCAGGGGCGCGCCGCTCGACATGCGAGCACGTTTCCCCATCCCCCTTTCAATCCGTGCGTGCGGTTTTCCCGCACACGGCTTACCGACGGTCTTCTGGACATGGTTAC
>JAHFUQ010000103.1 GCA_023265045.1 Acidimicrobiia bacterium | reverse complement strand
GACGTGGAGCCGGGTCCCGACCTCGTCGGCCACCGCCAGCCCGACCTCGATCTCGGCGCGTGCGTCGTCCCATTCGCCGGTCAGCACCCGGCGCAGCGCCAAGCCCCAGTGGTTGAGGGGCAGCCACACGACCGTGCCCCGCTCCTCGGCCCTCCGGCGCCCCTCTTGGAGGGTCGCCTCCGCGTCGGCGAGCCGGTCGGCGTCGATCAGCGCGAGGCCGAGGTAGAGATGGGGGTGGAGCTGGCCAGCGGCGGGCTCGGCGCTCCGGTGGGCGATGTCGACGCCCTCTTGGGCGAACGCCAGCGCCGAGCCGATGTCCCCCTCGGCCGCCGAGACGAGGGCCAGGGTCTGCGAGGCGAGCGACGTGGCGAAGTCGTCAGGCGCCCCACGGTCCCCGTTCAGGACCTGGCGCGCCTGGCGGGCCGCTTCTTCCGGCTCGCCCACAAAAAGGCGGATGAACGCCGCCAGCGCGGCGGGCGCCGGCGCCCCCGCGATCTCCTCCAGCTCGCCGAGCGCCGCTTCGAGCCAGCCGAGGGTCCACAACACCTCGCCCATGGCGCGGCGCAGCGCCCGCTCCACCTCGGGCGCCGCCCCTCGGTCTAGCACCCGGCGGCTGAGCCGTTGGGCGTCGGCCGCCCGGCCCGTTTGGATGAGCAGGGGAACGAGGTCACACGCCAGTGCGTCGGCCTCGGGACTGGCGCCGTCCTCCAGTTCCAGGGCGCGTTCGAGCAGTGCCACTGCTGTCCCGGGCGCGCGAGCGGCGGCTTGCCGCCCCGCACGCGCCAGCCACTCGATCGCCTCGGCGTCGCCCGCGCTGGCGCCGGCGAAGAGGTGCTCGGCGACGCGACCGGCGGGCGCGCCCATGCCGGCGAGCACGCGTGCGACCTCGCGGTGCAGGCCCTTGCGGATGGGGAGCGGAAGGGCGTGGTAGACCGCGTCGCGGATCAAGTCGTGGCGGAAGAGGAGCGAGCCCCGGCCGTCGTCGCCCAGGAGGCCCGCGTTCAACGCCGCGTCGAGGTCGGCGAGCAGCCGCACCGGGGTCGTGGCCATCACCGCCGCCAGCTCGGCGACCGCGAAGTGGGCACCGAGCACCGAGGCGACCTTGAGGATCTCGTGGGTGGTGGGCGGCACGAACCCGATCCGGCGGTCGATGGCGGCGTCGACGGTCGGCGCCAGTGCGGGCAATTCGGGGTTGGCCAGCGCGCCCTCGTCACGCAGCGCCCCGACCATCTCCACCACGAACAGCGGGTTGCCGCCAGCACGCGCCAGGTAGGCCGCGAGCCGGCCGCCGACCGGCACGCCGGCGACATCGGCGGCGAGGTGGGCGACGTCCGCCGCGCCGAGGGGGCCGAGGATGATGCGGGCGGCCCCGCCCGAAACCAGGTCGGCCAGCACCCGCTCGATGTCAGGCCGACGGGGGTAGGGCCGGAGGGTCACGAGCAGCGCCATGGGAAGCTGCGCCACCGCGCGTCCCAGGGCGCGCACCACCCGGAGGGTCATGGCGTCCGCCCAGTGGACGTCCTCGAAGGCGAGGAGCAAGGGCGCCGCGCCGCACAGCCTCTCCGCCAGCGCCACCACCTGCTCGACGATGAGGTACCCGAGGTCGGCCGCACCGGCGGCGGCGGCCGCACCCGCCAACGCACGGGCGATGTCGGCCCGTTCCGGGTCAGGTGAGCGGGCGTCCAGCCCGAAGGCGTCGACGACGGCGCCGAAGGGCCGGTCGACCTCCAGCTCGTCGGCCGCGCCCACCGCGGCGTGGAATCCCTCGGCGGCCGCGATCGACCGCAGCTCCGTCAGCAGCCTGGTCTTGCCGCCCCCGGCCTCGCCTTCCACTATCACCGCCCGCCCGCCGCCGCGCCCGGCCGACCGCAGCGCCTCGACCGCGGCCGCCAGTTCGTCGCCCCGACCGACCATGCGAGCTGTCGCCACCCCGGCATCGTCGCAGGATCCACCGGCGCGCACGATCACCGCGCCGAGGAGGGAACCCGTTGACAGGCAGGCGGAGGTCGATCGTGGTCGGCGCGGCGCTGGCGGTCGTGGCCATCGCCGTGCGCGCCGTCGTGCTCGCCGTCCGTACCTGTTCAGTCGCCTGGCAGACGACCGCCTCTTACGACCCCAGCGCCCAGCCGCG
This sequence comes from Acidimicrobiia bacterium, assembly GCA_023265045.1. Taxonomy (GTDB): domain Bacteria; phylum Actinomycetota; class Acidimicrobiia; order Acidimicrobiales; family AC-14; genus JAHFUQ01. The sequence continues at coordinate 10,461 of JAHFUQ010000103.1, read as the reverse complement.
GCGGTATGGCTCGCGTCCCGGAGCTGAGCTACCCGTCGAGGTGGGCGAGGAAATCGTCCGCCTCTTCCGGCGAGCGGCCTTCGTCGATGAGCCGCTGGCGGAGGAACGCGACCACGTCGTCGTCGCTGGGATCGGCGTCGCCGAAGTGGTCCTGCACCGCGAACAAGATCTTCAAGAACTCGTCTTGCAGCCGCTGGTGCTCGATGGGACGGTCGTCGGGCGGCGGCGCCGGCTCGACGACCGCGCCCGGCCCCCCCTCAGTGTTGGTGAGCGCCAGCCCCGCGTCGACCCATGCCAGCAGGCCGCCGTCGAGGCTCTCCGCATCGAAACCCTCGGCCCGCAGCTCCTCCGCCGCGGCCGCTGACCGGCCGCCGCTGCGGCACACGGTCACGACCGGCCGCCCGCGGCCGACCTCCCGCGCCCGGTCCTCGAGCTCGTCCTGAGGGATGTGGAGCGAGCCCTCGATGTGGCCCGCCTCCCACTCGTTGGGCCACCGGACGTCGACGACCTGAACCTCGGACCTGCGGGCGTCCAGCTCGGCCGGTGTCATGGGCGCTCCGATGAGTTCGGGGGTCAGCGGTCGTCAGAAGGGGCGTGACTCCCTTCAGTATCGCGATCGGCGCCGACTCCCCGCCGGAGAAGGTTCGCGAGCAACCGTCGTTCGTCGGCCGAAAGGTCGACCAGCAGGGGCAGGTCGACGGTCAGGGCGTCGGTGTGCCGGCGGCGCAGATCGCAGCCCGCGGCGGTGATCACCAGACGCTTGACGCGGCGATCGCCGGGGAAGACGCGCCGTTCCACCAGCCCTCGCTCTTCGAGGCGGTCGACGATCCCGGTGACGTTGGACGCGTCGCAGCACAGCCGCTGCGCCAGCTCGCCCATCGGCAGCGGGTCGTCCAACTGGCGCAGGGCCATCGCCTGGGCAAAGGAAAGGTCGAACGCCGCCGCCCGGTCGGTAAAACGCTGGCGGAGGTCGCCGGTGAGCCGGAACAGCAACCCCACCAGCTCTTCGAGACAATCGTCGGGCGCGTCGGGCGCGTCGGGCGGGCCGCCGACACCCGCGTCGCGCAAACCCTGTCGCACAGCCCCAGCGGTCACAGTGGAGCACAATAGTTGACCGAGAATATGGTTGACAAGGACCAGTATCTCGGCTCAGATACCCCTAGGCGGTCGTCGCTGTACGGCACGGCCACGACCCGACCGAGCACGGAGGGCCCTCACCATGATCCGAATCGCGGACTTCTGCTACCGGCGCCGGCGCTACGTGCTCGTTGCCTGGGTGCTGCTGTTCGTCGCCATCTTCGCCGCCGGCAGCGCCCTACCCGCCGAGAACCGCGCCAGCTACGCCACGCCCGGGGCTGAGTCGGGCAAGGCCTACGACCTCCTGCGCGAGCGGTTCCCCGCCCGCCAGGGCGACCTGGTGAAACTCGTGTTTGCCGGCAACATCGACGACCCGGCCATCAAGGCAAAGATCGAAGGCGTGATCGCCCAGGCCACGGCGCAGCCGCACGTGACCGGGGCGGGCAGCCCGTACGGCCCGAACCGCGCCTCCCAGATCTCCGCCGACCGCAAGGTGGCCTACGCCGAGATCTACTTCGACCGGACCTTCGACAAGCTGGCGAACACCGACTCCAAGTTCCAGAAGCACTTCCTCGACGCCGTCGACCACGGCAAGCAGGCGGGCCTCGACGTCGAGGTGAGCACGTTCGTCGCCGAGCAACAGGTCGGCTCCGAGTTCATCGGCCTGATCTTCGCGGTGTTCATCCTCCTCCTGGCGTTCGGCTCCGCGCTGGCCATGGGCCTGCCCATCCTGACTGCCCTGTTCGGGTTGGGGATCGGCGCCACCCTCGGCGGGATCGCGTCCCGGTTCGTCGAGACGCCCGAGTGGGCGGCGACCGTGGCGACCATGATCGGCCTCGGCGTCGGCATCGACTACGCCCTTTTCATCATCACGCGCTACCGGCAGTCGCTGGCCAACGGCCTGTCGCCCCGCGAGGCGAATATCACCGCCATGGGCACCGCCGGGCGGGCCGTCCTGTTCGCGGGGGGCACGGTCGTGATCTCGCTGCTCGGCATGCTCACGATGGGCCTCAGCTACCTGAACGGCGTCGCGACGTCGGCCGTCCTGGCGGTGCTGGCCATGCTCACCGCGTCGCTCACGCTGCTGCCGGCGGTCCTCGGGTTCGTGGGCAAGAACATCGACAAGCTGCGGGTGCCGTTCACCGGTCGCGCCTCGCACCAAGGCACCAGGGCCTTCTGGTACCGGTGGAGCCGCGTGGTGCAACGACGGCCGTGGTTCGCCTTCCTCGGCGGGGCGCTGGTCCTGCTCATCATCACGCTGCCGCTGTTCTCACTGCGCTTCGGCTTCCCCGACGAGGGCAACAACCTGAAGGACCAGACCTCCCGGCAGGCGTACGACATACTCAGCACGGGGTTCGGCGCCGGCTTCAACGGTCCCCTCCTGCTGGTGGCCGACCTCAAGGGCGCGTCCGACCCGAGGGCCGCCCTGACGAAGCTCACCGACGCGGCCAACGGCGCCGAGGGCGTCGCCTTCGTCGCCCCCGCCGTCATGAACCCGGCCAACGACACGGCCATCCTGAACGTGTTCCCGAAGGACAAGCCGCAGGACAAGTCCACATCCCAGCTCGTCCACCGTCTCCGCGACAACGTGATCCCGAGCGCGGTCGCGTCCACCGGCGCGGTCGTCCGGGTTGGCGGCTTCACCGCCATCTCGATCGACCAGAGCGACTACATCACCCGCCGGCTCCCCATCTTCATCGGCTCCGTCGTCTTCCTCTCCTTCCTCCTGCTGACGACCGTGTTCCGGTCGCCCCTGGTGGCGCTCAAGGCGGGGGTGATGAACCTGCTGTCGATCGCCGCCGCCTACGGCGTGATGTCCTACGCCGTGCAGGGAACGTGGCTCGGGAACCTGTTGAGCATCCCGGAGACGCCGATCCCGGCGTTCGTCCCGATGATCATGTTCGCCATCCTGTTCGGCTTGTCCATGGACTACGAGGTGTTCCTCCTCAGCCGCATACGGGAGGAGTACCTGCGCACGGGCGACAATGGCGCAGCCGTCGCCGACGGGTTGGCCGTCACGGCCCGGGTCATCACTGCCGCCGCCGCCATCATGGTGTTCGTCTTCGGCGTGTTCATCTTCGACCCGAACGTGTTCATCAAGCAGATCGGCCTCGGGTTGACCACCGCGGTCTTGGTCGACGCGACCATCGTCCGCATGGTGCTCGTGCCGGCCACGATGGAGCTGCTCGGCAACGCCAACTGGTGGATCCCGGGCTGGCTCGCCCGCATCCTGCCCGAGGTGCACATCGAAGGCGAGGAAGCCGTGCAGGCCGAGCTGGCGACCCTGCTGGCCGACGAGAAGGTGACCGTCTGACGACTCGGCCGCCGGCGGGCGACTACGCTGGCCTCCAGGCCGGCCGGCGTAGTCCTACTTCTTCTTCCCCGTCCGGTGGATCGACCCGTCGTAGCCGAAGTGCATGATGTCCTTGGCGGCGTTGTACGTGCCGCCCCAGACCAGCCCCGCGGCGTCGAGCGCCACGATGAGGTCCTTGGTGAGGTCCATGTACCCCGTCTTCTCGGGCGTTCCTTTCTTGCCGAAGTCGTAGTACGGGGCGAGCTTGCGGTCGTTGCCGATCCGCTTCTTCCACCACTCGAGGTCATGCGTGTCCCCCGCGGCGCGCACGGCGTCCACCCTTGCCTTCAACGCTTCGCCGTCGAGGTCGTCGGCGAATCCCATGTACTCGATGAGCGCGTCCGACGCGGCGTGGTGCTTGTCCCAGGAAGCGGCGGCGCCGAGCTTGCGCCCCTTCTCGTCCTGCAGCTGTTGCTTGACGTTGAACACCTGGCCCTTGACCAGCCACATCGCCCGCCCGATGATCTTGGGCGACTCGTTTTCCTTGAACTCCTCCTTCGACGATTCGTCGAGCCCGATGAAGGGGTTCTTGTCCGGGTTGATGTCGACGGCCATCCCGAAGCAGTGCAGGCTGATGCCGTCACTCCCGCTGGCGGCCTTCGGCTTGCGCAGCCCGCCGATGTCCCGGATCCCCAGCTCCTTGCGGATCGCCGTGTCGTTCTTGCCCGCGAACTTGTCGAGGCCGCGCAGATGGGTGGCGGCGGCGTCCAACCGCTCCCGCATCTCCCGGTGTACTCCGGGCGCCACGCCGTCGCTGGCCCGGATCCGTTGACCAAGGAACTTGGCGTCGGGCTCGATGCCCGCAAACCAGTCGTCGACCGACGTGCCCTCGGGCAGGGCCGCCTCCATCTGCTCGGTGAGATCCTCGTTCCCCAACTTGGCCTGCGCCTTGGCCTTCTCGATGTAGCTCTTCTTCTTCGCCTCGGACATGGGGCCCGACTCGGTTCCGAGCGCCGTCTTGACCTTGGTGCGCTTGAGCTTCTTCCACTCGGCAATCAGCTTCTTCTCGCTCTTCTCGAGCGGCTTGCCCATCCGCATCGGGTAGCGCATGAGGAAGACGATGTTGGCCAGCTTGTCGGGGTCGGTGACGCCCGCGCCCACGAGCGTCTCCAGCACCGTCATCTCTCGGTCGGCGCTGCCGATGAGCTTGAGCGGCAGGGTGACGAGGTCGAGCCCGATGCCCACATACGCGAGCACCTCGCTGATCACGCCCAGGGAGAACCGCTGGACCACCGGTCCGTTCCCACCGAGGAGCGACGTAACGGCGGCGTTCCCTGCCTCTCGCTGGAGGGTGAGGACATGGTCGGTGAGCGGCGTCGTCGCCGTGTGGCCGGCGCCGCCGTGTGATCTGCCCGATCGGGTCTGCGTCGCCACTGCACGGTTCCGACCGACCGCACGCCTCTGTGGCACACCTCCAGGCTATTCCCCGTTTCCGTCTCCCGCCGAGGCCGCCGCCCGTCGAGCGTTCAGGCCCAGTCGATGGCGTCGAAGGCCGCCTGCAGGCGCAGCCCGCGCTCGGCGTGCACGGATGCCACCCACGCGACGCGACCTCGGAGGTGGGCGCGGAAATCAGCATGGCCGGCGCGGTTCTGGCTCTCGGGCCCATGGCGGGCGCAGTTGTAGAGGACGGCTTTGAGCTGGTCGTAGTCGCGGCGCGCCACGTTTGGGCGCTGGTTGACGACCACGCCGGCGAGCTGCTGGCGGCCACCGGCGGTCAGCAACCTCGTCTTCCACGTGTTCAGCCGGAACCCCTCCGCGGCCGCGACCTGGTCCACGGTCTCCTCCAGCGACGACCACAGCCGGGCGAGGCGCCTCGGGCCCGAGAACGCCAGGTCGTCGGCGTACCTGGTGTACGTGAGCCCGAGCGCGCCGGCCAGGCCGCTGAGCCGGCGGTCGAGGCGGTAGGCCGCCAGGTTGGCGAGCGCCGGGCTCGTCGGCGCCCCCTGGGGCAGGTGCGGCGTCGCCAGATGACGGCCAAGTCGGTGGTGGGCCGCGAGCTGTCCGGCGGCGCAAGGACGCGGGGCCGCTCGCCACACGTGCTGGGGAACGGCGTTCGTGACCAGGCCCGTCAGCAGGTGGGCGACGGGCTCGGGGTAGCCGGCCGACCTCCAGATGGCGAACACGCGCGACGCCTGGACCGACGCGAAGAAGTCCTCGAGGTCGAACCGCAGCACCGCTTCCTGCCCGACATGGGGCGACGCGTACGTGAGCGCCGAACGCCCGAACCGGAAGCCATGGGCGGCGGGGTGGGCGGGGATCGGGTCGAGGAGACGGCGGAGGAGCACGCGCTGGTACCCGAGGAGCCGAGGCTTGGGCGCTTCGAGCAGGCGAACGCCCCCGGTCGTCTTGGGAATCCACCGGTAGCGGTAGTGGCGCAGCCGCTCGTCCGGCGCGTTCCGCTCGAGGGAGCGGACGTCGGTGAACCACCGCAACTGGCCGATGGGCAGGTCGAGAAGCCGGCCCAGGTCGGCGACGGTCGGCAGGGCAGGAACCGGCCAGGGCGTGGCGCCCATGGCCGTCTCGGCCATGAACCACCGGACCACCCGCACCGGCCGCTCGCCCGCCAGGGCCCGTTCGAAGGGCGCGCACGCAGCGACGAACGCGGCCAGCTCGCGCGGACGGTCGGCGGGCGCGGCCGCGTAGCCGTGCCACACCACGAGGGCGAGCTCGGCCAGCCACCGCCGCCGCTCGCCCACGCAGCGCCGAGCGCGGCTTGCCATCGCATCCGGCGCCCACTTCCCCGCCAGCAGCGCGCCGGCCAGGGCGCGCGCCACGACGGCGCGTTCAGATTGTGACGGCAACGGGCCCCGACTGATCCCGTCGTGGGTGCGCTTCGGTGCGAGGGATCGCACCCGGGCGCATCCGGTGAGATGCCCAGGTAGAACTGCAGACCCCCGGGGTAGCCCCGGAGAGGCGTTGCCACATCGTCACGACCAAGCCGTGACGACGCAGCGCTGCCGGCTCGTGGCCCGTTGCCGCACCACCTCGACGGTACCGTCAGCTGTCCGCCAGGGGCGCCCAGACCATCTCGAGCACGTCGACGACGACACTGAAGCCGCCGCCCGGGTGGGGCCGCACCTCGCCCTCGACAGCGCACATGGCGGCGTTGAGCCACGCGTAGCGCTCGTCGTCGCTCAGGTGGGTCAGGGACCCGATCAGTTCACGGGCGCCGGTCGACCCGGCCCGGCCGAACCCGTGCCAGCTGAAGAGGATGACCGCCCCGTCGTCGGCCTCGATCACACCCCGGAAGTCGGGGGTCTGGGCGCCGTCCGCCCGGCGGCGCGGGAAGTTGGACGCCCGCAGCCGGCCGGTGACGCGGCCTTCGGTGCGGCCCTCGGCGATCAGGAACCCCTGCTCCTCCACCCCGTGCTCGCCTCGGAGCTGCGCATGCCAGGACTCGGGCGTGGTGAAGGTGGCCCGGTACAGCGGCTCCAGGCGCACCTCAGGTGGCAGCCAGGCCGGCCGACGTCACCGGCAGGCCGCCCCAGGAGCCGATGGGCGTGAGCTCGCCACCGGCGCCGACGGCCCAGCCGAAGATCGACCCCGAGTCGGCGTCGAGGGCGTACAGGAAGCGGCCGCCGTCGGCCAGGCACTCGTCGCGCAGGCCGACGCGGCCGTCCTCGGTGACCCCCGCCGTCGCGTCCTCGAGGATCAGGCCGCCGCCGTCGGCGATGCGGTAGCAGGACACGGCGCCGTCGGCGAAATTGGTGGTGTAGGCATACCGGCCGTCCGGGGTCGCCACCGCCCAGCAGATCTCGCTGCGGCCGTTCCCGGCCGATCTGGTGACGGGCGTGATCTCGGCGCCGTCGACCGAGTAAGACGATGTGGCGGCCGCGCCCTTCTCGGCCCGGAACGCCTCGGTCACCACCAGCGTCCCCCCGCCGGCAAAGGCAAACCCGTACGGCGTCGGGCCCGACGAGGGCGTGTTCCGGAGGTCTCCGAGCGCACCGTCCGAGGCCACGGGGAAGGACGTGATCGAGTCGGTGCCCCGCTCGGTGACGATCAGGGCGGCGCCGCCGGGCGTGTAACCCACCTGGGCGGGATCGGCCTCGGGACTGGACAGGGCATGCTCGCTGCCCAGCATGGCTTCGAGGCCCGCGTCCCCAAGCCGGAACCCGACGACACCGGGCGTGCCCGTGTTCAGCACGTAGACGATCCCGTCGTGCTCGGCGACGCTCCGGGGCACGGGACCGGTGGGGGTCCGCCCGACGGCGTCGAGGGCGCCGTCCGCGCCGACACCGAACACGGTGACGTCGCCGGTGCCGGCGTTGACCACAAGCAGGTGGCGGCCGTCCTCGGACAGCGTCACCGATCCCTGCGAGGGGAGGTGCGGCGCGTTCGCCCCGCCGCCACCCGTCTCGACGGTCGCAAGACGGGTCAGCCCCCCGTCATCGGCGCGCCGGAACGCCACCACCGCGTTCTCGGCCTGGTTGGTCTGGACGAAGACGGCGCCTTCGGACATCTGGCCTCCTCCTCACATGTCGACTGACGCCTTTGTGGTCTCGCCGGCGCCCGTTCGCGTTACGCCGGCGGCGGGAAGAGGCCGACCTGGGCGAGGTAGTCGGCCACGTTGAAGTAATCCCGGTTGGTTGCGATCTCGCCGGCGTCGTTCAGCCGGCCGACGGAAACGCCGCGGATGCGGTACGGCTTACCCGTGGGTGGGAGGGCGCCGAACGCGCCGGTGTTGGTCCCCAGCATCTCCCACTCGACCGCGTAGCTGCCGCCCGACGACTGGGTGGTCACGGCGACGAACCGGTAGTCCGTCGACCACACGTGGGTGGCCGCCACGTAGGCGGCGACCTCGTCCCGACCGTGGAAGACGGCCCCGCCGGCCAGGTCCTCGTACGTCACGTCCTCAGCCATGAACGCAGCCACCCGCCCGCCGTCGTGGCTGTTCCACGCGTCGTGGTAGGGCGCGACCCAGGCTGTCTCCGCCGACGCCTTACCCACGAAGCAGGGCCTTGCCGGTGCGGAAGAACGCCAGCGGATCCGCGCCGGCCAGCAGGGCGTCGTAGGAGAGCGACGCGCCGAAGGGCTCGTTCCAGAACAGGTCGTCTCCGTGCGAGCCCCACGGCCCGACGTACAGGTACGGCGCCGGGTGCAGATCGTCGCCAGGGGAGCCGCCGAAGTTGGCCCGGGCCTCGGGCGGACCGAGGTCGACGGCCAGGTCGAAGTGCTCGGGCCACAGCTGCAGCCGCGACGGCGCGTCGAGCGACCCCGCCTCCGCCCGCAGCTGCTCCAGCACCGACGCGCAGAAGCCGTACCAGTCCCCCAGGGCGCGGGCGCACGCGGGGTCCACCACCAGGGCCGCGTCGAGGTCGCCGGGCGTCGTGGGCGTGTACACCCCGGTCGACGCGGGCGCCGGAACGTCCACCAACGCAGCCGCCGCCCGCAGCGTCGACAGGCCTTCCCGGCGCTCGCCCTCGCGGTCGCTTATCACCAGCATGCCGTCCTCCACCCGCACCTGGCGGTCGTCGCCGAAGTAGGGCGTGCCGAACCCCCGGTACGTGTAGCGCAGGCCGATCTTGCCGTTGACCGAGTGCCGGCAGGGCGCCAGCACGTGCTCGGCCACCGCGTGCAGGGCGAGCCGGGTCGTGACAAACGCGTCGGGCAGCGGCGCCAAGGCCCGCCGCACCAGCCAGCGCTCCTCACACCATGCCCGCAGCTCATCGTCGTCCGCGCAGACGTCGGCCCAGGTGCGGGACCCCAGCCGCTCCACGGGCACGACCTCACCACCGGCGACGGGGTCGTCGGCGAAGAAGGGCGCGTCGACCACCGCCGGCGGCGAAGGCTCCAGCACCCGCACGTCGTGCTGCCCGCCCACCCGCTCGAACGCTTCCGCTCTCGCGTCCCTCATGGCGCCTCCCTCAAATGGGCCGCATCACGGCCGGTGCCTCCACTGCCCCGCTGCGCCCGAGGAGGCCCAAGGCCACCAGGGGGAAGATGACCACCGACAGCAGGCCCGCCGAGACAAGCGCGGCCGCGGTATCGGGCCGGAGCTCGCCCAGCGCCACCCCGATCTGGGTGGCCGTCACGAGGAACGGCAGCGACGTCGCCTGCAGCAGCCCGGCAGCCACCGCACCCCGCCGCCCGACCTCGGGCGCGTACAAGGCGGCCGGCACGCCCCGCACCACGAGCAGGGCGAGCAGGAACAGGGGGACCTTGACGACCGCCGACGGGCTGGCGAGCAGGGCGTCGAGGTCGAAGCGCAGGCCGCTGGTGATGAAGAACACGGGGACGACGAAGCCGTACCCGATCGCCTCCAGCTTCAGCCGGAAGTGCGGGTGGCTCATCGTGTCCTTGTCGACCAGGTTGAGGATGGCGCCGGCCATGAACGCGCCCAGGATCGTCTCCAGCCCCAGGTGCTCGGCCAGCGCCACGAAACCGATCAGGAGCAGGACGGCCAACCGCACTCGGATCTCGGCCGTGGTGTCCTGGAGGCGCACGAGCACGGCGTCGAGGCGCACCGAGTGCTCGAAGCGGGCGAGGGCCAACCCGGCCACGAGCGCCAGCACGGCGAACAGGCCCAGCAGCGTCAACGTCGAGCCGACGCTGGCCGCCATCTCCGAGAACAGCAGCGACAGCAGCACGATGGCCCCGAAGTCGGCCACCGACGAACCGGCAATGGTCAGCTGCCCGAGGGGCTTCTCCACCTGCCCGGCGTCCTTGAGCACCGGCACCACGAGCCCGAGCGACGTCGCCGACAGAGCGACGGCGATCAGCAGCGGGGACTTGACTACGCCGGCGGCGTGGAACGCCAGCCCGGCGACCACGCCGAGCGCCAGCGTCAGACCGAACCCGACGCCGGCCTTGCGCAGGACGGCGCCCCGCAGCCCGGCCACGTCGATCTCCAGGCCGGCCAGGAACAGCAGGAACGCGAGCCCGACCACGGCCAGGATCTGGATGGGCAGGTCGACCTTCACCCACCCGAGCCCCGACGGCCCGAGCACGATCCCGGCCACGATCTCGAGGACGACCGCGGGGAGGCGGATCCACCGCACCAGCCCGACCAGCAGCGGTGCGCACACGGC
>JAHFUQ010000237.1 GCA_023265045.1 Acidimicrobiia bacterium | reverse complement strand
GCGGCGGCCAGGTCGGCCGGGAACTGGGCCCGGCCCCGCTCCAGAGCGTCGACCCGCACACGCGCCGCCTCGACGAGCCGGTCCAGGCGGGCCAAGTCGGGGACGGCCGTCGGGTCGGCGACGACGGCGGCGTTCGCCTCGTCGAGCGCGGGGCGGAGGGAGGTGATCTCGGGGTCGGCGCCGGCACCGACGGCCGCCGCCCGCACAAGCAGCCCCCGGGCCGCCGTCGACGCGGCGTCGAGCCGGAGCAGCGCCTGGCGGGCGCCGTCGGCGATGCGGGCGACCTCGGTGGCCACCTTCGCCGCCCGCTTGCGCACGTCGGTCAGCACGGCCTCGATGGACGCGTTGGTCCCGTCGGGCAGGGCGACCGCGCTGCGCCCCAGCAGGCCCACGACGGTGGCGTGACGTCCGGCCGCCAGGCCCTTCTCGAGCTCGTCGACCGCCTCCTTGGCCAGGGGGTAGCGCTCCCAGGCGCCCGCCAGCGACTCCAGCGCCTTCTGGGCGGCGGCGTTCCCGGCGTCGGCTTGGGCCCGCACGAACAGGAGGTCCCCCGAGCTGTCGATCGCATAGAGGGCGCTGGCCACGTCGGTCAGCGCCTCGCCGAGCTGGCGGGTCGCCTCGTCTTGCCGTTGGCTCACCGTCAGACCATCACCGTCACACCATCACGATGCCCCACGCCGCCGCTCCCGTCGAGCTACGAGTGACCGGGAGCAGCTCGGCCGCACCCCCTTGGCGCGTCGCCTGCGACCGGGTAGCGTCCGATTCGTCGGAAGGAGGCGGCGTGACCACTGCTCTGCATGAACGGCTGGATCGGTATTTCGAGGCGTACGCCCGCCGGGACCGCGATGCGATGGCGGAGCACTTCGACGAGGCCATCGTGTGGCACGTCGCGGGGGCGCACGCCCTGAGCGGCGACTACCAAGGCCGCGTCACCGTGCTCGACTACCTCGCCCGCTCCCAGGAGCTGGCCGGGGGCTCGCTCAAGCTCACGCCGATCGACACCATGGCCAGCGACGACCACATCGCCCTGTTCGTCCGCGTCACGGGCGAGCGGGAGGGACGATCCCTCGACGTCGAGCTGGTCGAGGTGTTCAAGGTCGGGCCCGACGGGCGGTGGTCCGAGTTCTGGTCGATGGCGGACGATCAGCAACAGGTCGACGCCTTCTGGGCGGGGATCGCCAGCGCGGGGGTCGACAGTGCGGGAATCGACAGCGGGGGAATCGACAGCGGGGGAATCGACAGCGGGGGAATCGACAGCGGGGGGGCGGCCTCATGAGCGGCACGACGACCGGCGAAGCGACCGACGCGCGAGGATTGGTCGCCGTCCGGCGGGCCGTCGACGGCTTCATGGCCGGCGATATCGGGGCCTTCTTCGCCCAGTACGCCGATGACGCCGTGTACCGGGTGGCCGGAGACAACCTGGTCGGCGGCGTCTACCGGGGCATGGCGGAGATCCAGGCCTTCTTCGGACACCTCTACGCGGTGACCGAGGGCACCATGGCGGTGGAGATCGTCGACCTCTTGGGCAGCGATTCCCGGGCCGTGATGATCTTCCACGTCACCGCCCAGCGCCAGGGCAAGTCCCTCGACGACACCGGCACGATGGCATTCCGCCTGAACGACGAGGGCAAATTCGCCGAGTCGTGGCTGCTCTACAGCCATCAGGCCGACTACGACGCGTTCTTCAGCTGACCTGGGGCCCTCCTGGCCACCATCTTGCTGGTCGAAGACAACGAGCTGAACCGGGACATGCTGGTGCGCCGGCTGGCCCGGCGAGGCTACGAGGTCGTCGTCGCGGTCGACGGCGCCGAAGGCGTCTCGGTCGCGGAAGCCGCTCGCCCCGACCTCATCCTGCTGGACATGAGCCTGCCCGTCCTCGACGGCTGGGAGGTGGCGGCGACCCTGAAGGGCGGGCCGGAGACGAAGGCGATCCCGATCATCGCCCTCACTGCCCACGCCATGACGGGCGACCGTCAGCGCGCCATCGACGCCGGCTGCGACGACTACGACACCAAGCCCGTCGAGCTGGAACGGCTACTGGGCAAGATCGAAGCCCTCCTCCCGAGCGGTGGCGGAGGCGGCTGACGTGGCCGGGGACCCGGCGGCCCCCGCCGCACCGCCGTTCACCAGCCAGTTCCGCCACGAGTTGCGGACCCAGCTGAACCACGTGCTCGGGTTCGCCGAGCTCCTGCTGGAGGCGGCGGCCGACGGCCCCCTCGCCGATGCCCTCGCCGGTGTCGTCGACGCGGGAGGGCGGGCGCTGGCCGGCATCGAGGAGGTCCTCCAACCGTCCGTGCTCGACCGGGCCACCGCCTTGGCGGCCGTGCGGCGAGCCCTCGACGACGTGCTCGTCCACGCCGGCATGGTCGTGGAACTCGAGCCGGACGAGGTCTTCGACGTCGTCCGCATCGAAGCCGCGGCCCGGACGGCCCTCGTCCTCCTCCAGCCCCAGATCGTCGCCCGCCTCGGCGGCGGCTCGTCGGGCGAGCCCCCCGTCGCGCCCGTACCGCCGGCCGGGGCGGCCGATGTCCGAGCGGACGCCACGCCCTGGACCGCGGGGCGGACCGTCCTGGTCGTGGACGACGACGTGGGCAATCGCGACGTCCTCGCCCGCCGGCTGGAGCGCCTCGGCTACCGGATCGCCACCGCGGCCGACGGGCGTCAGGGCCTCGACGTGCTCCGCCGGGACGGTGCCGACCTCGTCCTGCTCGATCTGGTGATGCCGGTCATGAACGGCTACGAGGTGCTGGAGGCCTGCCGGGCGGACCCCCGGCTGCGCGACATCCCGATCATCATGATCTCGGCCCGCGACGAGATCGACGACGTCGTGGAGTGCATCACCCTCGGGGCCGAGGACTTCCTACCCAAGCCCTTCGACCCCGTGCTGCTCGACGCCCGGGTCGGGGCCTGCCTGGAGAAGAAGTGGCTGCGCGACCAGGAGCGGGCGCTGCTCGCCACCGTGCGGGACCAGGCCGACACCCTGGCCCGCTGGAATGCCGGACTGGCAGCCCGCGTCGCGGAGCAGGTGACCGAGATCGGGCGCCTGGTCCGCCTGCGCCGGTTCCTCTCCCCCCAGGTCGCCGACGCCATCGTCTCGTCGGGCGACGAGCGGGCGCTCAAGTGCCACCGGAGCAACATCGCCGTCCTGTTCTGCGACCTCCGGGGCTTCACCGCCTTCGCCGAGGCGGCCGAGCCCGAAGACGTGATGGCCCTCATCGGCGAGTTCCACCGGACCATCGGCTCGCTGGTGCACGAGTCCC
>JAHFUQ010000236.1 GCA_023265045.1 Acidimicrobiia bacterium | reverse complement strand
GCATGTTGATGCCGAGGGCAAGTGTCTCGGTGGCGAACACCACCTTGACCAGCCCGTTCGCGAACGCCGCCTCGACCGCCTCCTTGAACGGTGGCACGAGGCCGGCGTGGTGGGCGGCGAACCCGGCCTCCATCCCCGCCTGCCAGCTCCCGTAGTTGAGGACCCGCAGGTCCTCGTCCGACAGCATGTCGACCTTGGCCTCGGCGATGGCCCGGATCTGCTCCCGCTCCTCGACGGTGGTCAGCCGCAGCCCGAAGTCGAGGCACTGGCGAACGGCGTCGTCGCACGCGGCCCGGCTGAAGATGAAGTAGATCGCGGGCAGCATCGCCTCCTCGTCGAGGCGCTCGACCACGTCGGCCCGCAGGGGCGTGTGCAGGCGGCTGCGGGGCCGCCCCCGGAAGCGGTCGCCGCCGCCCCCACGCGCCGACGCCGCGTCGAGGCGGGCCGCCTCGGGGTTGGGCCGCTCGTCGACGAAGGTGGGGAGCAGGTGGAGCCGGTCGGACTCCCGGTCGGCGACCAGGTAGAGCTGGTTGAGGACGACGGGCCGCCGCTCCTCGATGACCGCCGCCGTCGTGCCGCGGACCGTCTCGATCCAGTCCGCCAGCTCCTCGGCGTTGGACACCGTGGCCGACAGGCACACCAGCCCCACTTCGGGAGGCGAGTGGATGATGACCTCCTCCCACACCGACCCCCGGTAGGCGTTGCCGAGGTAGTGGACCTCGTCGAGGACGACGTAGCGGAGGTTGTCCAGCGTCGGCGAAGCGGCGTAGATCATGTTGCGCAGCACCTCGGTCGTCATCACGACGATGGGCGCGTCCCCGTTGACGGCGTTGTCGCCCGTCAGCAGGCCGACCCGGGCCGCGCCGTGCACCCGCACCAGGTCGCCGAACTTCTGGTTCGACAGGGCCTTCAGGGGGGTCGTGTAGAAGGTCTTCCCGCCCTCGGCCACCGCCTTGGCGACGGCGTACTCGGCCACGACCGTCTTGCCCGACCCCGTCGGCGCCGCCACCAGCACCGATTCGCCGCGGTCGAGGGCGTCCAACGCCTCGACCTGGAAGTCGTCGAGGCCGAACGGGTAGCCGGCGGCGAACTCCTCGCGTCGCATGTCAGCGCTTGAGAATGCGGCCGATGACGATCGCGCCCTCGTAGAACAGGTACATCGGGACGGCCATGGCGAACAGCGAATAGGGATCCTGGCTGGGCGTGATGACCGCCGCCACCGCGACGATCACGACCGTCGCGGGGCGGCGCCAGTTCCGCAGCCGCCGGCTCGTCACCACCCGGGCGAGCTGGAGGAACACCAGCAGCACGGGGAACTCGAAGGCCACGCCGAAGGCGACCATCATCAGCACGATCAGGCTGAGGTACTTGGACGGGGTGAAGAAGGCGTCCAGGCTGCCGCCGCCGACGCCGATGAGAAAGCGCAGGGCCTGGCGGAACGTGAGCATGGCGATCACCGCGCCGAGAATGAACAGCAGGATCGAGGCGGCGATGAAGGGGATGGCGTACTTTTTCTCCCGCTTGTGGAGGCCGGGCGTGATGAACCGCCAGATCTGCCACAGCACGATCGGCGAGGCGAGCACCAGGCCGCCGAAGCCGGCGATCTTCAGCCGGGTCGTGAACCCTTCGAGGGGGTCGGTGATCAGGAGCTGGGTGCGCCCCGTGATGTCGGTGTAGGGCCCGATCAGGAACTCGAGGATGCGGTTGTAGAGCAGGAATGCCACGATCCCGCCCAGCATCGTGGCGATGACCGACACGATGAGCCGGCGCCGCAGCTCGGCCAAGTGCTCGACGAGCGACATGCGCGCACCGAGATCCCCGTCTTCGTCGTCACCCATGAACGTTGCGATGGTCGGCCTCAGCTACCGGCGGACCGGCAGGCTAGAGCCGGTCGTCCGCCGTCTTCTCGACGTCGACGGTCTCGGAAACGGTCGAGGGGCGGGCGGGCTTGGAGAGGTCGACCGGCGGGCCGGGCTCGGCGACCGCGGGCGACGGCGACGGCGACGTCGTGTAGGGCGGATAGTCCTGGTAGGACGGTGGGGCGTTCATCGCCGTCTCCACGTCGAACGCGCCCTTGACCTCGGACTTGACCTCGGTCGTCCACTTGCGGATCTCGGCCAGGGCCCGCCCGACCTGGCGCCCGGCCTGGGGCAGCTTGGCGGGGCCCAGGACGATGAGGGCGACGACCAGGATGACCAGGATCTCGGCCGGACCCAGCGATGAGGGCATGGCCGCAGCTTACTGGCGGCGCTTTTCCTCCATGGACTCGGCCAGCTCGCTCATGTCGCCGGCCAGCCGTTGCAAGCGCGGTCCCATCTCGCTCATCTGGGCCAGGCCCTCACGGACCTCGGCCATGGCCGCGTTGAGGCGGAAGAAGGCCCGGAGCAGGAAATAGACCCCGACGACGAGCACGACCGCGGGGAGCAGCCAGAGGGCGTTCATGGCCGCGATCGTATCCGCCACGCCGCCCTGCGTGGCCGAACGCAGTGACAGCCTGCGTGGCCGAACGCAGTGACAGCCTGCGTGGCCGAACGCAGTGACAGCCTGCGTGGCCGAACGCAGTGACAGTTACAGTCCCGCCGTCGAGCCGCTCCGCCGCCCTCCCATCGCCTTCGCCCACCGCGGCGGCCGGGCGCACCGTCCCGAGAACACCGTCGAGGCGTTCCGCCACGCCCTCGCGCTCGGCGCCACCGGCCTGGAGAGCGACGCCTGGCTCACCGCCGACGGGGTGGTGGTGCTCGACCACGACGGCCTGGCGAGCCGGGGCCTGCGCCGGCGCCGGATTGCCGACGTCCCCAGAAGCGACCTGGCGGCGTCGATCCCGTCCCTCGCCGACCTGTACGACGAGTGCGGCGCCGACTTCGAGCTGTCGCTCGACGTCCGTGACCCGGCGACGGCGGCGGCCGCCGTCGAGGTGGCCCGGGCCGCCGGTCCCGCCGCGCCGAAACGGCTGTGGCTCTGCCACGCCGACCACGGGCTGCTGGCGGACTGGCGAGCGCAGCTCCCCGACGTACGCCTCGTGAACAGCACCCGGGGCCGCGACGTCAAAGGCGGGCTGGAGCGCCGGGCCGCGGCGCTGGCGGCCACCGGCATCGACGCCTTCAACCTGCACTGCACCGAGTGGACGGGCGGGACGGTGGCCCTCTTCCACCGCTTCGAGCGGCTGGCCTTCGGCTGGGACGCCCAGCACGAACGGGAGATCCGCGAACTCGTGCGCATGGGGATCGACGGCGTGTTCGGCGACCACGTCGATCGCCTCGTGACGGTCCTCGCGGGCGGCGGCCCGCCC